>JAFLSS010000051.1 GCA_022510805.1 Akkermansiaceae bacterium | reverse complement strand
AACTACACGGAGGCGGTGAAGTGGTACAAACTGGCGGCAGAGCAGGGGAATGCCGATGCCCAAAATAATCTGGGCAAATGCTATGCGGTTGGAAATGGAGTGGCTCAGAGCTACGCGGAAGCGGTGAAATGGTATCAGAAGTCGGCGGATCGGGGGAATGCTTTTGGCCAATTCAATCTGGGCCTCTGCTATTATTACGGCATAGGTGTGGAGGAAAATCGCGCGGAGGCCATCCGCTGGTTCAAGCTGTCCGCGGAACAGGGGCATAGTGGTGCAGCAGGTATCTTAAGCAAGTTAGGTATTAAGCCATGAGAAAAGTGGGAGGCTCTACTAAATACATCACAGTATTCAGAAAAACGATCAACTTATGAACAAGAATCACTTTTTTATCAGCGCGCTCGCTGCGTGGACTCTTTGCGCCGCTGCCTCGGCAGAGGTGGATCTGCTGGCGCTTTACGAAAAAGCACAGGGCGGAGATGCGCAGGCGCAGTATGCGCTGGGTGTGATCTTCTATATGGGTGATGGCGTGAAAAAGGACAGCGTCAAGGCTGCGCAGTATTTTCTGAAAGCCGCTGAGCAAGGCGATGAGCGGGCTCGACATTTTTTAGAGGTGGTGTATATGAGGGGTGAGGGAGCCCTCCCCGGCGCTTCATCTGGGGCGTTGCTATGAGGCCGGCAATGGTGTGCCGCAGAGCGATGCAGAGGCGGCGAGATGGTATAAGCTGGCGGCGGATCAGGGGTATGCCGAGGCTCAATACAGACTGGGCCTCTGCTACTATCACGGCAAGGGGGTGGAGGCGAACTGCTCAGAGGCCATTCTCTGGCTCAAGTGTGCGGCGGCGCAGGGGGATAGCGCTGCGGCAGATTTTCTGCGCAAGCTGGGTGTGGAGCCTTGAGTGGAGGTGTGTGGGGGGCTCTTCTTTTGCGGAGGGGCGCCTCCGGTGGGCTCAGGGGATGTAGACGCGCGGGACGCGGGCGGTGAGGGAGGTGATGACGTTGCTCGGTATGGTTTTGGCGCGGGCGGTGAGTTCTTCCCACGGGACGTTCGGCCCCATGATTTCTGCCACGTCTCCCGGCTGCACTTGGCTCATGTGGGATACATCGACCATGATTTGATCCATGGTGATGCGGCCGAGTACGGGGCAGTAGGAGCCGTTCAGGTAGACGCGGGCGCCGGTGTTGGAGAGGTAGTGCAGGTAGCCATCGCCGAAGCCGATGCCGATGGTGGCCACCTTGGTGGGTGCGGTGGTCACATAGGTGTGGTTGTAAGAGACGCCGTGGTTGTCGGGCAGGGTGCGCACGAGGGTGACGCGGCTATAGAGGGTGAGGGTGTGGCGCAGCTCCTTATTGTAGGGGGAGGGCATGGGGGAGTAGCCGTAGAGGATGCGGCCCAGGCGCACCATGTTGGTGCAGGGGGCGGAGTAGTTGAAGACGGCGGAGCTGCTGCAGAGGTGGCGGTAGGGGAAGGAGAGGTCAGCAGAGAGCTGCTGCACGGCCTGCTCGAAAGCGCCGATCTGGCGGTGGGTGAAGGAGATATCATCGCTCGCGGCGGAGAGGTGGGAGTACACGCCCTCGATGTTCAGGTGCTCGAGTTGCTTGAGCTTTTGGCCGAAGCCCACGAGATCTGCCGGCAGCAAGCCGGCGCGGCCCATGCCGGTGTCCACACTGATGTGCAGGTTCACCTGCCGGTTGTAGAGTTTGCCGAGGGAGTTGAAATGCTCTGCTTCTTCGAGGCTGGAGAGGGCGGCGCGCCAGCCGTGGAGGGCGATGCGCTCACGCTCTTCCGGGAAGCAGGGACCCAGGATGAAGGGGCAGGTTTTGCAGTCGAGGGCTTGGATGCGCGCGGCTTCGGTGATGGTGGCGACGCCGAAGAACTCGATATCGGCGTCATCCAGCGCGCGGGCGACGCCCTCCAGGCCGTGGCCGTAGGCCTCAGCTTTCACGATGGCCATCCGGCGGTGGTGCGGCAGCGCGGCGCGCACCACGGACAAGTTGTGCTTCATGGCATCAGTATCCACCTCAGCCCATGCGCGGTATAGAGCGGTCTCCGGCTTCATGGCCTCATTCTAATCCGCTGTCAGGTATAATGCAATTCTTTTTTGATCGGAGGGGACGGTGTCAGGTGGATTCGGCGTAGAGGGTGGCGGGCCGGGTGCCGGGGGTGTCGAATCGGGCGGTGAGGGGTGGCAGCTCCGGCGGGGCGGCCCAGTTCACCAGGCGGATGGCGCCGCGCGGGCAGGCGAGCTGGCAGGCGGTGCGCGGTGTCTCGCCGCGCCGCTTGGCGGCTTGGATGCGCTGGGTGCAGCAGGTGCATTTTTCCATGATGCCGCGGCTGCGCACGGTGACGTGCGGGTTGGGCGGCAGGGCGGTGGCGGCTTGGGCGCGCCGGGCGTAGTCGCGGTAGTTGAAGCTGCGGGCGTGGTAGGGGCAGGCGGCGGCGCAGTAGCGGGTGCCCCAGCAGCGCGGGTAGACCATGGCGTTGAGCCCCTCGCTCGTGTGCACGGTGGCATTCACGGGGCACACGGCCTCGCAGGGGGCTTGGCGGCATTGGCGGCAGGTGGCGGGCACGATGCGCAGGCGCTGCGCGCTGTCTGTGTAGCGGTCGAGGCGCAGCCATTGGAGGTCACGGCCGAGCTTTTGTTCCTCTGCGCCGACGGTGGGGATGTTGTTCTCGGCGCGGCAGGCGATGGTGCAGGCATTGCACCCCACGCAGCGTGTGTAGTCGATGACGAGCCCCCACTGCGGATTTGTTCCACGTGGAATATCGGGAGGGGTGGCGGCGGCGGGGGGAAGGGGGCGCGCCGGGCGTGTGGGGTAGGGGCTGAGGGGCAGGCGGGTGGCGGCGGCGCCGGTGCGGATGCCGGGCAGCATGGGGTAGCAGGCGGTTTGTAGCCCGGCTATGCCGCAGGCCGGTAGGGTGTGCGGGCCGAGCTGCACGGCGCCGCTGCCGGCGGCTTCTGCGGGGGGGAGGTACACGGCCGGGGCGCCGGCGGCGCCGGAGAGGGGGTCATAGGCCTCGCGCAGCCAGGGGTTGTGCAGGTTGCGCCCATCCACAAAGAGGGGGTGCAGGTAGGGCGTGGGCTCTGCGGCGGGGGGGAGTGGCTGCGGCAGGGGAGCGCCGCCGGGGATGAGGCCGCTCTTGAGCGCCTCGCGCGCCTGCGGGCACACTTGCTCGAGCCAGGTGTAGGCGGTGGAGAGGGTGCTCCCGCGCTTGGCTGGCGGCAGCTCGCCGTCGTGAAGCAGGGCATGCACCGCCTCGGTTTCGGAGATAGCCTGCACGAGGGGCAGGGTGATGGGCTGGCGCAGGCAGAGATTCCCGGCGGCGTCTGCCTCAGCGCCCCATTCCTCGAGATAGTGGGTCAGCGGGATGGTGTAGAGGCAGCGGGTGGCAGTGGCATCTGCCGGGTGGGCGGAGAAGCGCACTGTCTCGGCGCTGCTCTGCTCCAGCGCGGCGGCAAAGTCCGCCTGGTGAGCCGCGGGGTCTGCCGGGGTGAAGATGAACAGCAGCTCCGCTTCCGGCAGCCGGGCGGTGAGCTCTGCCAAGCTGCCGCAGGAGCCGGGGTACGCGAGGGCGGGGCCCAGGGCTGCGCGCTGCATGGAGGCCAGCGGCTCAAAGAGGGGGGAGCGCGGCTGCGCCACGGGGTCGTAGGCATAGCAGCTCACGGCGGGCAGGGCACTCAGCGCGCGGATCTGCGCCTCGCGCACGGGAGAATAGCCTGCGGGGAAGAGGATGAGGGTGCGCCGCCCGCTCTGCATGGCGCGCGCCCACGCGCGAAAACTGCTGCGCACGCCCTGCCAGGCAATTTCCCGCCCGCCGAGGGTGGGGCGGCCGGGGCGCCGGGGGGAGTAGAGGTCGAGCAGCGAGGCCTGCACATGCGCGGGCAGCCCGGGTGTGGGGGCGTGCGGGTTGGCCTGCAGCGCGGTGGGCACGCCCTTGCTGCAAACGGCCAGCAGGGGGTAGGCCCCCGCAGCCCAGGGCATGGAAGTGGCAAAGCAGGTGGTCTCTGCGGGCAGCGCCCACTCCGGGCAGTCCTCCGGCGGCACAGCCCACTCCTGCGCGCGGCGGCACGCAGGCAGCGCGCCGAGGGCGAGGGCGCCGAGGCCTTGCAAAAAGCTGCGCCGCGAGATCGACACTGGCGGTTTGTCTCCCATGTAAAAACTAGTACCCTGCCATGATACCACCATGCACACGCCTTGGCAAGGCCGAGCTGTGAGACATTGGAAACGGCTCAGTTGCGCCCTGCCTGCCCCCACTTCCTCCCTCGCGTGAGGCAAATCATACATTACTTTTGACATGCGCTTGAAAATAGCGTATACTACGGGGCGTGAGTTATCAGGTTTTTGCCAGGAAATATCGCCCGCGCACATTTAAGGATGTGCTTGGACAGGAGCATGTAGTGCGCACCCTGTGCAATGCAATTGAGCAGGAGCGCCTGGCGCATGCTTACCTCTTTGTCGGCCCCCGCGGCACGGGCAAGACCTCTACTGCCCGCATTTTTGCCAAGGCGCTCAACTGCTCCGGCGGCCCGAAGGTGGATTTTGACCCGGATGAGGATGTGTGCCGGGAGATTGCTGAGGGGAGAAGTTTTGATGTGCTGGAGATTGACGGCGCGTCCAATCGCGGGATTGACAATATCCGCGAGCTGTGTGAGAAAGTACAGTTTGCTCCCGCCCGCGGGGCGTACCGCATCATCTATATTGATGAGGTGCACATGCTGACCAAAGAGTCATTCAACGCGCTGCTCAAGACCCTCGAGGAGCCGCCCAAGCATGTGATGTTCATCTTCGCCACCACGGAGCCGCACAAGATATTGCCCACCATTCTCTCGCGCTGTCAGCGCTTCGATTTGCGCCCCATCCCGGCAGATGTGATTGCGAACCACCTCGTGCACATTGCCTCGCTGGAGGGGGTGACCCTCAGCCAAGAGGCGGCATTCGCCATCGCAGGGGTGGCTGATGGCGGCATGCGCGATGCGCAGTCCATGCTCGACCAGCTCGTGTCGTTCTGCGGCAACAATATCACCGAGCAGAATGTGAATGATATCTTCGGCATCACCGGCCGTGAGGTTGTGGCGCGCGCCGTGGCGTATATGCTGGACCGCCAGCTGCCGAGCCTGCTGCACTTGGTGCATGACCTGGCGGATGCGGGGCGTGACGCGGGGCAATTTCTCGCGGAGGTGATGGGGACTGTGCGTGAGCTGCTCATTGCCAAGGTGGTGCCGCAGGAAGGTGTGGCCTCCCTGCCGCCCCAGTGGCGGGAGCCGCTCATGGCTCATATCGAGCGCACCCCGCTGGACAAGATTGTCAGCATGATGGAGGCGCTCTCTGCGGCGGAAGAGCAGCTGCGCTGGAGCGCCAACAAACGCCTGCACCTCGAGATGGGGCTCATCCAAGCCGTGCACTCGCTCGCCCAAGCCAATATCAGCGATATCATCCGCGCGCTGGATGGCGCCCCGCTGCCCGACACCCCCATCGCCACAACTCTGCTGCCGGACATCCCGCTGCCGGTGGCCGCCCCCGCTGCCACCCCGCCGGCGCAGCCTGCCCCTGCGGCAGAGCCCCCCGCGCCCGCGGCACCCACACCGGCCCCGGCACCTGCGCCAGCGCCCGAGCCTGCTCCTGCACCAGAGCCCGAGCCAGCTCCTGCACCAGAGCCCGAGCCAGCTCCTGCACCAGAGCCCGAGCCAGCACCTGCGCCTGAGCCTGCTCCTGAACCAGCCCCGGCGCCAGCGCCCGAGCCCGAGCCGGCACCGGAGCCGGAGCCTGAGCCGGAGGCCTACCCCGCAGCAGATGCGCCGGAGGAAGAGAGCCCGCTGCTCATGCCGCTGGGGCTGGAGCCCATAGATGACGCGCCGCCCCTCTTCAGCGATGAGCCGGCGGCAGAGGCGCTCCCCGTGGTGGAGCGCGACTTGCTGCCGGAGGAGTGGGACACCCTGCTCGAGCAGCTGCGCCGGAAGGCGCCGCTCAAGACGGGGTTGATAGGCCACACCCTCTTTGTCAGCGATGAGGCGGGGGTGGTGACCATCGCCATCCACCCCGATGATACGGACAGCCGAGACTCGCTGCTCTCCCCGGATGTGATGGGCATGCTCCGCGAGCTGGCACAAGAGATCTGCGGCCGCAGAATCAGCCTGCGCGTGGTGACAGATGCCGGCGTGCCGGAGCCGCCGCCGGAGGAGCCGCTGCCCCCGCTGCCGCCGGAGGAGGAGGAACCGCTGCCGCCCAAGCCGCAGAAATCTGCAGAGCCCGCCGCCCCCAAGCCGGAGACCCCGGCGCCGGCCGTCTCGCTCCGCCCCACCGAGGAGGAGTTCTACAATGACCCCCTCGTCGAGCTGGCACTCAAAGAATTCAACGCACGACTGATCAAACAATAATCATACTATGAACCTGAACAAACTCATGAAGCAGGCGCAGGCTATGCAGGCGAGCATGGCGAGCGCGCAAGCCCGACTCGCCGAGCAGGAGTTCACCGCAGAGGCCGCCGGTGGCAAGGTGAAAGCCACGGCCAACGGCGCAGGGGATATTGTCTCGCTGTCGATAGATCCCTCCGTGGTCGACCCGGAGGATGCCGAGTTCCTGCAATCCCTGGTGCTCAAGGCGGTGCAAGATGCCCTGAAGGGCGCCAAAAGCATGGCCGAAGCCGAGATGCGCAAGGTGACGGGCGGCTTGGGCTTCCCCATGTAATCCCCTTTTTCCTCAGCTGATAACGCCATCCGATATGAAAACGGACTGCTTAATACTGTGGGCAGTCGCAGCCGCGGCAGCATGGGCTGCACCGGCGGGGGCGGAGTGTGTGCAGGTCGGCAAGTTCCCGGCCAAGATCGTGCCGGAGCAGGCCATGGTGCTCACCTTCCCCTCCAGGGGTGAGGTCACGGACCTGGTGCTCGACACCTCGCGCCGCGTGGAGAAAGGTACCATCGTCGGCGTGCTTGACAAGGCCAAGACGGCTGAGGAGCTCGAGGATATGGAGCTGCAACTCAACCGCGAGCGCCTCAACAAGCGGGATGAGCTGCGCAAGCTGGAAAACCAGCGCGAGAAGATGCGCTTTTACTTGGGGCTCAGCAAGAATGAGCGGACATATGCCAAGGATATCAAGCCCGAGGAGGGCCTGGAGATCTCCCGCGCGGCCCTCAAGGATATTGATGAGCGCATGGAGCTCACCCAAAAAGAGCTTAGCACCTTCGAGCGCCGCCGCCGCAATGAGTTCGCGGCCAAGAATGACCCCAAGACACTGCGCATGCCTTTCACCGGCCGCCTGCAGTACCACTTCAACCTCCCCGAGAACCCCGAAGAGCCCTTTGAGTACACGCAGGGCAGCTCCCGCCCCTTTGCCTCAGTGTGTGATGACTCGGCGTTCTACATTTCGATCAATGTGAACAGCTCGGAGCTCTCCCTGCTGCCGCCGGAAAACCTCAGCGCCTGTGTCGAGCTGCCGGGCGGTGAGCGCCTTGTCGGCAAGTTCTCCAACCGCCGTGTAGAGCAGGGCTCCGCCAGCGCGGATATGCTGGTGTACTTCTTCCGCCTGCCGGAGGAGGACCACGCCCGCGCGTACGATATGCTGGGCACCTCCTCCACCGCCAAGCTGTTCTACGAGATGGAGGAGGGAGTGGAGCTCATCCGCAAGGATGCGCTGCTCCTGCACCCTGCGGCCTCCTCATGTGAGGACTGGGCGGCGCTGGTGCGCGCGGCGCGCCCGGGGTATGAGCTCGTGCTGGTGACAGATCGCTACATTGTGGCGCGGAAACAACCCTCTGCTGCTCAAGGATCATGAACCTGGTGTGTGAGGATATCTGCTTCCGCTACACGCGCCGCGAGCAAGTGCTGGACCACTTCTCGCATGAATTCCGCCCGGGCATTACTGTGCTCAAGGGGTATTCCGGCTCCGGCAAGACGACTCTGCTCAAGCTGCTGGCGGGGTATCTGCGCGCGGATTCGGGGCGCATTCTCACCCCCTCCGGCGTGCGGGTGACAAGCCGCCTGTACCACCGCCGAGAGGTGGCGTACATGTTTCAGGGCATCAACTTGCTCCCCCTCATGAGTGTGGAGCGCAATCTGCGCCTCGCGGCCGAGATGGCCATGCTGCCCGGCCACCGCTGGAAGCCGCGCTGTGAGGCGCTGCTGGCGGATCTGGGGCTCACTGAGCTGCGCCACCGCCGCGCCGACAAGCTCTCCGGCGGGCAGGCTCAGCGCGCCGCGCTTGCGCGCACGCTCATGAAGGATGCCCGCACCGTGCTGCTCGATGAGCCTACCTCCGGCCTGGACGACACGAACACTTCCATCATCAAGAATCTCGTGCTCAAGGATGCGGCCAATCGCATCTGCATCATCAGCACCCATGACTCACGCCTGCTGGATATAGCCGATGAAATCATTGATTTTGACACTCCTGTATCTGGCTAAGGATACCATCCACCGCTGGATGACACGCATCTCGAGCCCGCTGGCTCGCGTGTTGGTGGTCTTTTTCCTGAGCTTGTGCGCCCTGGCGGCCCTGGGCGGATATGTCATCTCCGCCAAAGCCGTGCGCAACAGCATCATCGAAAGAGGCGGCAATATCGTCGTCACCATCCTCAGCTTGGATGAGGGCAACACCTTTTTCCTCCCCCCGCAGGAGTTTATCGAGCAAGAGTTCCACGCAGATTCCTACCTCTTCTCCAACGCCGGCATGGCCACCCTGCCGGATGGCAAGGCCGTGCGCCTGCTGCTGTGTGATTTTTCGCGGCTTCAGACAGTGATGCCCTTCCTGGGCTCGGCGAGCATGCCGACCCTCGTGCAGGATGGCGACAAGATCAACCTCCCGCAGGGGCCCTCCGAAGCGCAGCTGGGCAACCGCCTGGGCCGCATGGATATTCAGGTGCGCACGCTGCCGCCCAAGCACCCCCTCGGGCGCATCTTGGACGGCGGCGCGATCATCGTACAAAAAGAGTTCTTGGACCACATGCAAGTGAGCGCCACCTTCGGCCAGCGCACCCTCGCCATCTGCACGCGGGATCTGGAGTCCTCCGCCCCGGTGCGGCGGGTGGAGTCATTCTTGCGCACCCTGCAGCGGCTGGAGGGCGTGTACGGGCAGATCATCTCAGCGCTGCCCCTGCTGCAAGAGCTGGATCTCGTGCTGGGCAAGCAAACCCAATGCCGCATCGCGTTCTGCCTGGGCATCAGCGGCATCGTCGGCATCCTGCTCACCGCCCTGGCCGGCATGGAGTACCGGCAGAATGAATACATCTACACGCTCATGAAGAGTTTCGGCATCCACCCGCTGCTGCTGGTCTTCTCCTTCATCGTAGAAAACCTGCTGATTGTCGGCGCATCCTTTGCGGGCGCGCTGGCCGTGTTCATGTATTTTCAGCGCGTCATCGTGAAGGATATCCTCAAGATGGGTAACAACACGCTCTCCCTCCTTGAGATACGCCCGGAGATAGAGCTCATCTGCTACACGCTGCTGGGCTGCGTGCTCGTGTCGTCCATCCCCATCTTTGTGGCGGCCAACCGCGAAATCGGACGCGTGCTCAAGTGATAATCATTGACAAGGGCTGAGCAATGCGGTATGTTGGGCGGCACTATGGGTGGTCTTATCATTGCGCCGAAGGCGCGTCTGTTTCATGGGCATGATTGGGTGTACGGCACAGAGGTGCGCGCCGTCTACGGCAGCCCGCAGCCGGGAGATGTTGTTTCTCTCAAGGACCAGCGCGACCGCTTTCTCGGCTCGGCCATCTACAACCCCCAATCCCAGATCATCGCGCGCCGCTTCTCGCGCCGCAAGCAGGAGCTGGATGCCGATTTCTTCCTCCGCCGCATCTCCCAAGCGCTCGATCTGCGCCTCCGCCGCCTGCCCGGCGAGGAGCTCTGCCGCCTCGTGTGGAGTGAGAGTGACGGCCTGCCCGGCCTGGTAGTGGACCGCTACAAGGACGTGCTGGTGGTGCAGGCGCTCACCCTCGCGATGCGCCGGCACCTGGATCACGTGGTCGCCGCGCTGCGCGAGCTGCTGGCGCCGGCCTGCATCCTGCTGCGCAATGATTCGCCCATGCTGGTGGCTGAGGGGCTGGAGCCGGAGTCGAGCGTGCTGTACGGCCAGCTCCCGCCTCCCTTTGTGGCCTCCGGGCGCGGCACGCAGTTCCTCGTGGATCCCACACAGGGACAAAAAACAGGCCTCTACCTCGACCAGATGGACAACTACCAAGCCGTCGCGCGCCTTGCCAAAGGACGCCGCGTGCTGGACTGCTTCTCCAACCAGGGCGGCTTTGCGCTGGCCTGCGCCATGGCGGGTGCGCAGAGTGTCACTGCGGTGGATATCTCCGACACCGCCATCCGCTCCGTGCGCAGCAATGCCGAGCTCAACGGCGTGAGCGTGGAGACTGTGGTGGAGAACGCTTTTGACTTCCTGAAGCGGGAGAGTGACGCCGTGCGCAACGGCGCCGCGCCCAAGTGGGACCTCATCATTCTGGATCCCCCCAGCTTCACCCGCAACCGCAAGAGTGTGAACGGAGCGCTGCGTGGCTACAAGGAGATCCACCTGCGCGCCATGCAGATGCTCCCCGTGGGCGGCATCCTCTCCACCTTCTGCTGCTCGCACCACATCAGCACCCCGCTATTCCACGGCATTGTGGCTGAGGCTGCGGTGGATGGTCACAGCACCCTCCGCCTCGTGGCCACTCACGGGCAGAGCGCAGACCACCCCGTGCTGCTCAACATCCCCGAGACCGAGTACCTGAAAGGCGCCACCTACGAGCTCGTGCCCGGCAGATAAGCGAATCTGCCGCGCGCGCAGACTTGACATTCAGCGCGTCCTTGCGCATAATAGCGCGCGCTATGCTGAACCTGTACGATACTCTGTCCCGAACGCAAAAGTCCGTAGAAGCCATGGATGGCAAAAGCCTGCGCTTCTACTGCTGCGGGCCCACGGTGTATGCCGCTGCCCATATCGGCAATTTCCGTACCTTTGTCGTGCAGGATGTCTTCCGCCGCGTTGTCGAGCTGGGTGGCCTGCGCACCAAGCATGTGCGCAATATCACCGATGTGGATGACAAAACCATCCGCAAATCCCAAGAGCAGGGCATCCCCCTCGTCGAATACACGCAAAAGTGGACTCAGAAATTCCACGATGACTGCCAAGCCCTCAACTGCCTGCCGCCGCATGTTGAGCCCGGCGCCGTGGCGCACATCGCTGAGCAACTGGAGCTCGTGCAGCGCCTCATCGACCGCGGCCACGCCTACTGCAGTGAGGATGGCTCTGTGTACTTCCGCATCTCATCCTATGCGGATTATGGCCGCTTGGCGCATCTCGACAGCCAGCAGCTTGACCTCGGCAAGACGGCCCAGACCCGCGCTGATACTGATGAGTATGAAAAAGACAGCGTGGCTGACTTCGTGCTCTGGAAAGCCCGCCGCCCGGAAGACGGTGACAATTTCTGGCCCTCCCCCTGGGGTGAAGGCCGCCCGGGCTGGCACCTGGAGTGCTCTGCCATGAGCCACAAATACCTCGGTGACACCTTTGACCTGCACTCCGGCGGGGTGGATCTCGTGTTCCCCCACCATGAGAACGAGATCGCCCAGAGCCGCTGCGCCTGCGGCGGCGAGTCCGCGCGCCACTGGTTCCACGTGACCCACCTCTTGGTGGATGGCGCCAAGATGAGCAAAAGCCTCGGCAACATGTACACCCTGGAGGACCTGCAAGAGCGCGGCTTCTCCCCCGCCGCCCTGCGCTATGTTCTCGCCGGCGCCTACTACCGCCGCCCGCTCAATTTCACCCTCGCGGGCATGAAAGACGCCACCGGCGCCCTGATGAAGCTCAGCCGCTTCGATGATGCCCTGGCGCGCCGCGCCGGAGGCTCCGCCCCCACCTACCGCGACCTCGTCAAAAACCGCCCGGAGCTCGGCGCCTTCGCTCCGGCCTGGGCCAGCTTGGAGGATGACCTCAACACTCCCGAAGCCCTGGGCCATGTCTTCAGCGCCCTGCGCCGCATCAAGCCCGCCGAGCTCAGCCCTGAGGAAGCCGCCGCCACGCGGCGCGCGTTCCGCTTCATCATCGAAGCGCTGGGGCTGCTCCTGCCGCCCCCGGTCGAAGAAGAAGTGGAAGTCCCCGCGGATATCCGCGCCCTGGCAGAGGAGCGCTGGGCCGCCCGGCTTGCCAAGGATTGGGCGCTGGCAGACAGCCTGCGCAGCCGCTTGGCAGAGCTCGGCTGGTCCATGAAGGACGGCCGGGATTCCTACCAACTCACCAAGAACTAAGCCCACCCCTCACCCCGCCCATGAATCAAGACCTCACCCTGCTCGGCAAGCACAGCGCCTTTTTCACCTCGCCCGATGAGGCCAAGCTGGAGGCCTTCCCCAACCGCTCCCCGCAGCGCCCCTACATCGTGGAGCTCGACACGCATGAGTTCTCCTCACTCTGCCCCGTCACCGGCCAGCCGGACAGCTGCCACCTCACCATCACCTACAGCCCGGCGGACAAGGTGCTCGAAACCAAGAGCCTGAAATACTACCTCGTCTCATTCCGCAACTTCCCCGCATTCAACGAGCAAGTTGTCAACCGCATCCTGGATGACCTCGTGGCCGCTGTGCAGCCGCGGTGGATGAAAGTGGAGGGCAGATTCGGCGCGCGCGGCGGCATCCGGCTCACCACCATCGCAGAGCACCAGCCCGAAAACCGCCCCCGATGAACACGCTCGTCCTGCTCTCCGGCGGGGTCGACTCCTCCACCGCCTTGCACTGGGCTCACCGCGAGCACTCTGTGGCCGCCGCCCTTGCCTTTGATTACGGCAGCAACCACGCGCAGCAGGAACTCGCCTGCGCCGCCCGCCAGGCCGGGCAGCTCGGCATTCCTTTCCTCCGGGTGGATCTCCGCCCCCTCGCGCAGCACCTCGCCAGCGCCTTGCTCAGCGGAGGCGCCGCCATCCCCACCGGGGATTACGATGAAGAGAACATGAAGCAGACGGTCGTGCCCTTCCGCAACGGCATCTTCCTCTCCGTGGCCGCCGGCATCGCCGAGAGCCGCGGCGCCGAGGCCGTGGTCATCGCCGCCCACGCGGGAGACCACTCCCTCTACCCCGACTGCCGGGAGGAATACATGCAAGCCATGGCCTCCGCCATCTCGCTGGGCACCTATGCCGGCATCTGCGTGCTGCGCCCCTTTATCAGCATGAGCAAGGGCGACATCGTGGCGCTGGGCGCGCAGCTGGGAGTCCCCTTTGCCGACACCTACTCCTGCTACTGCGGCGGCACGCGCCACTGCGGCCGCTGCGGCACCTGCCGCGAGCGCCGGGAAGCCTTCCGCGCCGCCGGCATCCCGGATCCCACCCCCTACGAAGCAACCTGATCCCCCCTCTCCGCCACCATGCCCCAAGTCTTTATCAAAACATACGGCTGCCAGATGAATGAACGCGACTCCGAACAGGTGGCGGCCATGTTCCTCTCCGCCGGCTATGAGCTGGCAGACAGCCCGGAGCGTGCGGATGTCGTGCTCATCAACACCTGCTCCGTGCGCGAAAAAGCAGAGCTCAAAGCCCTGGGGAAGATGGGCATCCTCTGCGCGCAGCAGGCCGCGCGCCCGTGGGTGGTCTTCGGGTTCATGGGCTGCATGAGCCAGAGCAAGGGGAAAGAACTCTTCCGCGAGGTCCCGCGGCTCGACATCGTGACCGGCACTCGCCAGTATCACAATGTATTTTCCCTCTGCCACCGCCTGCTCCTGCAGCGCCTCGCCGCGGCCAGTGCCGAACCCCGCCGCCGCGGCGCCCACATCTGCGAGGTGGGGGAGGAAGCCGGCTTCCAAAATCAGATCCGCGACCACTTGCCCACCCGCGGCGGCTGCACCGCTTTTGTCTCCATCATGCAGGGCTGTGAGATGCGCTGCTCCTACTGCATTGTCCCCCACACCCGCGGGCGGGAGTGCAGCCGCCCGGCTGCCGACATCTTGCACGAGGCCCGCGAGCTTGTCGCCAACGGGGTGAAAGAAATCACCCTCCTCGGGCAGATTGTGAACCGCTACGGCAAGGATGAGCCCATCATCAACGGCCGGGGCGCTTTTGTGCGCCTCCTCGAGCAGCTGCATGAGATTGACGGCCTCCTGCGCATCCGCTTCACCTCCCCGCACCCCATCGGCTTCCGCCAAGATCTCGTGCAGGCCTACACCTACCTCCCCAAGCTCTGCAGCCACATTCACTTCCCCATGCAGAGCGGTAGTGACCGCATCTTGCAGCTCATGCGCCGCCCTTATAAGAATGAGAAATACCTCTCCCTCTGCGAGGCCATGCGCGAGGCGCGGCCGGATCTCGCCATCACCACGGACATCATCGTGGGCTTCCCGGGTGAGACGGATGAGGACTACCTGCAGACCAAAGCCGCTGTTGAGCGCATTCAATTTGACAACGCTTTCATCTTCCAATACTCCCCGCGCCGCGACACCCCGGCCGCGCTCATGGATGACCAAATCTGCCTGCGCGTCAAAGAGGAGCGCAATCACGATCTGCTCGAGACGGTGAACCGCATCGCCACCGCGCGCAACCAAGCCCTTGTCGGCACGGATCAGCTCATCCTCGTGGAGGGGCCGAGCAAGACCAACGCCCAGCGCATGCAGGGCCGCAGCTCGCAGAACAAACCCATCATCATCATGAAAGGCGCCGCCGCTGCCGGCCAGCTGCTCCCCGTGCGCATCACCGAGTGCACAGGATTCACCCTCTACGGCGAAGTGCAATGAAAAAGCTCCTCTGCCTCTACCTGCTATTTGTCACACTGGCCGCGGCGTGGGAGCCCCCGGCCGTGCCGGCCGACATCGCGCGGGATTATGTGGCGGCCGACCTCGTGCTCAATGAGCAGCCCTGTGACTGGCGAGCTCCCCTCGCGGCGCTCTTTCTCCCCGCCGTGCAAGACTGCTCCGGCGCCCGCGAGGCCACCCTCCGCATCGCCTCGCAAATGACCGCCCTCACCGGCGCCTACTACTCCACTGAGCGGCGCAAGCCCAACATGAACGCGCTGGAAGCCCTCGAGGAGAAAAAAATCTCCTGCACCGGGCAGAGCATCCTCCTCATCTGTGCGCTGCGCTCCATCGGCATCCCCGCCCGCGCCGTCTTTGTGCCCACCTGGGGCCACATCCGCGGCAACCACACTTGGGCCGAAGCTTGGATCGACGGCGAGTGGCAGATGATCGAGTTCAACGAAAAGGACTTCAACACCCCGTGGGTGATGGAAAACATCGGCCTGCTCAAACCCGAGCTCCCCGCCCAGCGCGTCTACGCCGCCGCGCCCGGGCGCCCCGGCTGCCGTGTCTTTTATGGCGGCAGCTTCATCGCGGCAGAAGATGTCACCCCGCGCTACACCGTCCTGGCGCAGGAGTGGTACACCCGCGCCCAACTCCCGGCAGACCACCAGCGCCTCCTTGTCAATGTTCTCCCGCGGCCGGCAGAAGCCATCCCCCTGTATCTGGAGACAGAAGATGGCACCAGGCTTGCCAGCGCTCCCTCCCCCACCGCGCAGAGCGATTTTCGCTACCACACGCCCTTCAACCTGCCGCGCAGCGGAAAGCACTACCTGCGCGTCGGCAACACCCGCATCACCCTCACCCCCACCTCCACCCCCGCCCAGACTCTTTGCATCCCCCTCCCGGCGGAATGAGGCGGCGGCTCTCTTGTTGATAGGTGGTGGTGGGGGACTCCCGGCGGCAAAAAGCGGAGCCGGGCAGCAGGCGGCCTGTGCCGCCGCGCGCCAGATGAGGCACCACCCGGCGCCGCGTCCGCCTTCACCGCCTGCTGCGTGAAAGAAAAAACGGCGTGCCCCGGAGGGGACACGCCGTGAAGTCGCGTTGTTGTGAAAACGTATGTGTGCGGGGGCGCCTTACATCATGCCGCCCATGCCACCCATCCCGCCCATGGAGGGATCAGCGCCGCCGTGGCCACAGGAGCATTTCTTCTCCGGCAGCTCGGTGATGAGGCACTCGGTGGTCAGCATCAGGCCTGCGATGGAGGCGGCGTTCTGCAGGGCAGAGCGCGTCACCTTCGTGGGATCCACCACGCCGGACACGAGCAGGTCCTCGTAGGCATCAGTCACCACATTGTAGCCCTCGGTGGGGGAGGTGAGGCCTTTGACCTTCTCGACGATGAGCGCGGCTTCGCGGCCGGCGTTCTCAACGAGCTGGCGCAGCGGAGCCTCGACGGCGCGGTACACGATGTGTGCACCCGTCTTCTCATCCCCTGTGAGCTCAAGACCGCAGATGGCTTTCTGCGCGCGGATGAGGGCCACGCCACCACCGGGCACGATGCCTTCTTCCACAGCGGCGCGGGTGGCGTGCAGGGCGTCATCCACGCGATCCTTCTTCTCTTTCATCTCCGTCTCAGTGGCGGCGCCGACTTTGATGACGGCCACGCCGCCGGCCAGCTTCGCCAGGCGCTCCTGGAGCTTCTCGCGG
>JAFLSS010000050.1 GCA_022510805.1 Akkermansiaceae bacterium | reverse complement strand
TTATTAATCCGTATAATCTTCCCGTTAGGGGGGGAGAGGAGGAATGGCTCCATGCCCCCTTCTGTGATAATATTGGAAACACCCTATCAACCATGGTAGAACACTTTGATAGAGTTCCGGGACAGAGCATGGATATTGAAATGGCAGATATCGAGAAATTCAGAGCCGTATTCCCTCAATGTTTCAGTGAAGGGAAGATAGATATCAGCAAGCTCTTAGCGTTATTTGGGCAGTATGAGGATAATGACTTTGAGAAGTATAAGTTTGAATGGAAAGGAAAGTCCGAATGCTACAAAATTGCAGGGAAGCGTTCGACTGGTACTCTCAGACCATGCCCGGAAGAAAGCGTCAACTTTGACACAACAAAAAACCTCTATATTGAAGGAGATAACCTCGAGGTGTTAAAACTGCTTCAAACTTCTTATTACCGCAAGGTTAAGATGATCTATATTGATCCTCCCTACAATACAGGGCATGATTTTATCTATCAGGATGATTTTAAAGACCCTATTTCGCGGTATAAAGAAGTCACTCAGCAAACGACAAAATCAAATCCAGAGACAATGGGGAGATATCATACGAACTGGCTGAATATGATGTATCCCAGACTTCGACTGGCAGCCAACCTATTGAGAGACGATGGAGTGATATTTATTTCCATTGATGAGAATGAGGTGACAAATCTCAGAAAGATATGTGATGAGGTTTTTGGAGCGGAAAATTTTGTCGTTCAATTTATAGTTGTTCGTTCAGAAGGAGGGGGCCTAGCTAAGCATGCAGTTATTGGTCATGATTATTGCCTAGTGTATGCTAAGAATATAAACATTTTGACACCTCTTGGAAGGCCTAAAGACATACGAGGGAAAATAGTCAGCATAGACAATGAGGAATATTGGATTGAAACTGATTGGCTAAGAAAAGAATTTGGCAAATACGGAACTTGTCCGTATGAAGAAATAATCGAGTATTTAGGACAAGAAAAAAAGGATGAAATAGATAAAGGGTTGAAAGAGAATAGATATATTTTAATACAAAGAGATAACCTTCATATAGTAGGAAGGTTCAGAAGGGTGAGAGATGATTCCTCGAAATTTTATACCATTCTAAAACATTTAAATAAAAATGGTGTAAACGATCTAAAGACGCTAAATTTAGATTCTCATTTCGATTTTCCTAAACCTGTTTCCTTGTGTAAAGAGCTCGTCTTAGGAGCAACTCTTTTTGATAAATTAGAATCCCCCATAGTTCTCGATTTCTTCTCAGGATCTAGCACAACAGCTCACGCAGTCATGCAGTTGAACGCAGAGGATGGAGGGAATAGACAATTCATCATGGTGCAGTTACCTGAATTATGTGATGAGAAGTCAGAAGCCTTCAAAGCCGGGTATCGGAATATCTGTGAAATTGGTAAAGAGAGAATCCGCAGAGCTGGTGCAAAAATTCATCAGCAGAACAGCGCTGTTGATGTAGGTTTCAAGTGTTTGAAACTCGATACATCAAACCTTGTCAAATGGGATTCTACACCCACACAGGATGTAGAGGAATTAATGCAAAGAATGGCCTTGATGAGCGAAACTGTCAAGACTGACAGGAGTGAGCTTGATATTATATATGAAGTGATGCTTAAACTTGGTATCCCTTTGGATCGGGAGATTGTGGCAGGACATGTGAATGACAAAAGAGTCTATGCTGTAAAAGATGACAGTGAGTCTCTTATTTGTTTAGACCATGGCTCAGAGGGTATCACAGCAGAAGACCTCAGGGAGATATGCGATGCGTTTACACCGAAGCGGATTGTGTTAGCCGAGCATGCGTTCAAGGATGATATTGCTCTTTCCAACGCTCATTATATATTGAGGGACAAAGGAATTGAGATAAAAATACTCTAAAATGGAATTTCAAGCGTATGAAGCTCCAATTCCAAAATCAAAGTTTTCAAACGGTAGCCGTGAATGCTGTCGCAGATCTCTTTGTCGGGCAAGAGAAAAGCAGCGCAACATTCTCTATTGATGACAACGCCGGGCAAATGTATTTTTCTCAGCATGGGCTGGGATATGGCAATCAACTCATGATAGATGATGAGACTCTTCTTTGTAATATGCACAGCATACAGAGAAGACATAAGCTGCCATTGACAAGCGATGCTGCCTCAAAGCAGTATTCCATAGAAATGGAAACAGGAACCGGGAAAACCTATGTTTACACAAAGACCATTCTTGAGCTCCATAAGCGATACGGATTCACAAAGTTCATCATCGTTGTACCATCCGTAGCCATCAGGGAAGGTGTGTTCAAATCCTTGCAAATGACGGAAGATCATTTTCGCAATCTGTATGATGCCGTTCCTTACAGATACTTCATCTATGATTCAAAAAGAATCTCTGATGTCAGAGCTTTTGCAAGCTCTGATAATATCGAGATCATGATTATCAATATAGATGCTTTCAAAAAGGCAGAAAATATCATCAATCAAGAGCAAGATAAACTTAATGGCGAAACGGCCAAGAAATACATACAGGATACTCATCCGATTGTAATCATAGATGAGCCGCAGTCTGTAGATAACACACCAAAAGCCAAAGAGGCAATCCGGTCTCTCAACCCTCTCTGCGTATTCAGATACAGCGCAACGCATAGAGAAAAAATCAATCTACTGTACAGACTTACGCCTGTAGACGCATACCAAAAGGGATTGGTGAAGCAAATATGTGTTTCCTCAAACTCAGTTGCACATGACTTCAACAAAGCCTACATATCTTTGAAATCCGTTTCCTTTGTGAAGGGGTTTTCTGCCAAGATTGAGCTTGATGTTGCAGATAAGGAGGGGCGAGTAACAAGGAGTGTAAAGACAGTAAAGGTGGGAGACAAACTCTATGATATATCCGGGGGAAGAGATATTTATGAGGATTATGTCATAGAAGGGATCGACTGCACAAAAGGGGATGAGCGCATCGAGTTTTCTAATACTGAGAAAGTAAAACTTGGAGAGGCGATAGGCGGTGTAGATGAGTACGCGATGAAGCGAGCTCAGATATACCGAACAATTGAGACGCACCTTGATAAAGAACTTACACACCGCGTTGAAGGCATCAAGGTGTTGTCCCTATTTTTCATTGACGAGGTGAAAAAATACAGGACAGAGACAGGGGAGAAAGGGATATACGCCCGTCTGTTTGAAGAGTGCTATAATGAACTTATCAATAAAGAAAAATATAACACACTCAAAAGCAAGCTCAATCCTAATGTGGAAGTTGCTCATGATGGGTACTTCTCTCAGGACAAAAAAGGTCTTTACAAAGACACTAAGGGCAATACCCAAGCAGATGACAGCACATACAATACCATTATGAAAGACAAGGAGTACCTGCTTTCATTTGAGTGTCCGATGAGATTTATATTCTCTCATTCAGCCCTGAAAGAAGGGTGGGATAATCCTAATGTTTTTCAGGTATGTACGCTGATTGACCAGAAGTCCCCCTTTACCTGTAGGCAAAAAGTTGGTCGAGGCCTGAGATTATGCGTCAACCAAAATGGCGAGAGGATAGCCGACAGAAAGTACAATATCCTTCACGTCATGGCGAATGAAAGTTTCTCTGAGTTTGCTGATAAATTGCAGAAAGAGATAGAAGATGAAACTGGGCTGAAGTTTGGTATGTTTGACATCAGCTATTTGTTAAATCTTACCATAGCAGAAGAAAAACGAGTCACCCATACGCTGAATGAGGCAGAAGCTCAGAATGTATATGAGACACTTGTCAAACATGAGGTGATAGATTCCGATGGGGTCAAAATTAATGAAGTCATACTTGGTGAAATAGAGTTTCCGGAGATGGATGAATCCCTGAAGAATGAGGTCAAAAGGGTGGTGCAGGAGTCCGGCACATTAACCTATGACACTCTCAAAGAGATCAAATGCGTAGAGACTGTTGTGGAGGAGAAGCCTGTCTTTACTCATGACCAGGCTTCTGAAATGATTGAGGATTTGAAGAAGAACGGAGTTATTGCAAAGAATGGTAAAATTAAGAGCTCGGTGAGAGCTAGGCTGAAAGCTGGTACTCTTGACCTGACTGAAAAATGGGGGGAAAATATACTTGGAGCGGTTGGACAAGCTCTTGAGCAAGCGAGTAAGAATGCGCCGGTCATACTTAATGCCGACAAGGAGGTCAGAGTTAAGCTCAATAAGCAAGTTTTCTGTACTCCGGCGTTTAATGAATTGTGGGACAAAATTAAACAAAAGACAACCTACAGAGTGAATTTCGATGTAGAGGAGCTGGTAAGAAATTGCGTTGAAGAATTGAAGCGAACGGAACCTCTGCCCAAGGCAAAAATTATCTCCCAATTTGCAGATTTGGATATTGACAACTCAGGCATTTCAGCGATAGGAAAAAACATCCGAACGTATGATTTGACCGCCACGTATGATATTCTGCCGGATATTGTGCGCCTTATATCTGATGAAACTCATCTCAAACGTTCCACTATTTTCAGGATTATTGAACAAAGTGGCAGGATACAGGATTTTATCAATAATCCGCAAGCTTTCTATGAAAGGGTTCGTAAGATCATCTCTGATAATAGGCATTCTCTTGCGATCCGGGGAATAAGATATGTAAAGCTTGCCAATGAAAAATATTATGCTCAGGAGATTTTCGATGCTTCGGATTTGATTGCATATATAGACGAGAATGCAGTATATGTACGCAATAGCGTATATGACCATGTAATCTATGATAGTGGAATTGAGTGCAAGTTTGCGGAAGCCCTGGACAACGACCCGGAGGTCAGAATGTTCTTCAAACTCCCCCCCAAATTCAAAATAGAAACTCCGATAGGATCATATAATCCTGATTGGGCCGTGTTCTGGGAGAAGAATGGCGTAGAAAAGCTTTACCTCGTCATAGAAACAAAAGGAACTACCATTCTCCATGACCTGAAAAATCCGGAACAACAGAAAATACACTGCGGAAAGAAGCATTTCGCTGCTCTTGAGGTGAATTTTTCAGAGGATCCTGTAAGGGATTGGAAAGAATACAAAATGAATAGCTATCACTAAGGCTAATACCTAAATCGCAATACTCACATTAAGCAAACCTGCCGCTTGTGGATTATTGTTGTTGAGTCTAATAAAAACCACGTCTCATGGTAGCAGCGCAAGTTTTTGCTGCGGAAAACGCTTGCACTTGGGGGCAGAGTGTGGTAGAAAGGGGTGTCGTTTTTTTATTGCTCATGAACAGTAAACTTCGCATCGTTATCGGGGCAGATCACAAGGGGGTGGATCTGAAAGAAGCTGCGGTGGAAATGCTCACGGCTTTGGGTCACGAGGTGGTGGATGTCGGTACTTATTCCAGGGTGTCCTGTGATTATTCTGACTATGCTAATGCGGTCTGTAAGCAGGTGGTTGATGGCCGCGCGGATCGCGGTATTCTTATTTGTTTCTCCGGTCTGGGGATGAGTATTGCTGCTAATCGCTGGAAGGGCGTGCGCGCGACGCTGATCCGCACGACTCAGGTGGCCGCGCTTTCGCGTCAGCATAATGATTCGAATGTTATGTGCCTGGCTTCGGCGTATGTGACGCCGGAGGATTTGGAGGATATGCTGATTACTTGGCTGGGGACGGATTTTGAGGGGGGACGCCATGTTGCGCGGTTGCTTAAGGCGAGTGGCTCCCCGCTGGCGGTGAGTGATCCGGAGTTGGCGGCGTTTATTGAGGAGGAGCGCTGCCGCCAGCTTAATAATATTGAGCTGATTGCTTCGGAGAATTTTGCTTCTCCGGCGGTGATGGAGGCGCAGGGGTCGGTGCTGACGAATAAGTATGCTGAGGGTTATCCCGGTAAGCGTTGGTATGGTGGTTGTGAGGTGGTGGATAAGGTGGAGCAGTTGGCGATTGATCGCGCGAAGGAGCTTTTCGGGTGCGACCACGCCAACGTGCAGGCGCATTCCGGTTCGCAGGCTAATATGTCGGTGTATCAGGCTTGTTTGCAGCCGGGTGATACGATTCTTTCGATGGATCTGGCGCATGGTGGTCACTTGTCTCACGGGTTCTTTGCTAATTTCTCCGGCAAGCTTTACAAGGTGGAGCATTACGGGGTGAATCCTGAGACGGAGTGTATTGATTATGATGCGCTGGAGGCTAAGGCTCGCGAGATTAAGCCGGCGTTGATTCTGGCGGGTGCCTCTGCGTACTCGCGCACGATTGATTTTGCGCGTATTCGCAAGATTTGTGATGAGGTGGGGGCGATTATGTTTGTGGATATGGCTCACATTGCAGGTCTGGTGGCGGCCGGGGTGCATCCCTCGCCGGTGCCGTTTGCGGATTTTGTGTCTACGACGACTCACAAGAGTTTGCGCGGTCCACGCGGTGGCTTGGTGATGTGCAAGGAGAAGTGGGCTAAGAAGCTCAATAGTGCTACGTTCCCCGGGCTGCAGGGTGGGCCGCTGATGCATGTGATTGCGGCGAAGGCTGCGTGCCTCGGTGAGGCGCTCAAGCCGGCTTTCCGTGAGTATGCTCAGCAGGTGGTGGATAATGCCCGCGCGATGGCGGCCAAGATGGCGGAGCTTGGGTTCCGCATTGTGGCCGGCGGTACGGATAATCATTGCTTCCTGGTGGATGTGAGTTCGAAGGGGCTCAATGGTGCGGAGGCTCAGGTGGCTCTGGATCGCGTGGGTATTACGGTGAATAAGAATGCTATTCCTTTTGATAAGGGTAGCACCTCTACGCCCTCCGGTATCCGCATTGGTACGCCGGCGGTTACGACGCGCGGTATGAAGGAGGAGGATGTGTGCCAGGTGGCGCTGTTTATCAGCCGCTGTTTGGATATTCTGGCTGAGCAGAAGAAGGCGGAGTCTCCCGGTGCGTATGATGCGCTGCGGGCGGAGGTGTCGGCGTTCAATCGCTCGTTCCCGATGCCTTGAGTTTCCGGGGGCCACGTTTTGGTTGTATTGTTGCGGCGCACCTGCGGGTGCGCCGTTTTTTTCTGCTTTGTGGTGAATAGCATTGCCAATGGGCGGCGGATGTGCTAGGATGGGGGCGTATGGCTGCTGCGCATCAAATGCCTCGTTTCCGCAAGTTGTTCTTTGTCCTTTTGGGGCTGGGGGCGCTGCTGGGGATTTATTATGCCATGGCGCAGCATGTTGCGCAGAGTCGCTCTGCGCCGCCTGTGCCGGATGCTTCTGTCTACCGCGCGGATGCGCCGCCGGGTGTCATGCCGCAGCATGTGCTGGAGGGGCTGGTGCTGCTGCGCCCGGAGCAGGTGCTCAAGGCGCCGCTGGTGGATGGTTTTCAATGGCCCTGCGGCTCGCCTAGTGGGGCGATGATGTATGATGCTCAGCCTTTTGGCGCTATGAATGCCAAGCGGCATGGCCACCATACCGGGCAGGATCTCAATGGTATCGGCGGGCAGAATTCGGATTTGGGTGTGTCTGTGAATGCGGCGGCGCGTGGGCTGGTGGTGTATAGTGGTGAGCCTTCGCCTGAGTGGGGGAATGTGGTGGTGCTGGCGCATCGGGTGCCGGGGCAGGAGGGTGTGGTGCAAACGCTGTATGCTCATTTGCTGGAGTGTCATGTGCGCGTGGGGCAGTTGGTGAGCCGGGGGCAGCCGATTGGTTCGATGGGGTCGGCTGGTGGCCGCTATTGGGCGCATTTGCATTTTGAGGCTATTCCTTCGTGGTGTATTGAGGCTGGTATGCCCGGTTATCACCCGGGCGGGACGATGAATCGCATGGATCCTGCGGAGCTGATCCGCCGTTTTCCTGCGCCCGCTTTTTCTGATGCTTATGAGCAGGTGCGCCGCTTGCGTATCCGCGAGGCTGCCTCGGAGCAGACGCGCCCTGCGCCTTCTTCCTCCTCCTCTCCTTCTACTACTACTACTTACTCTTTATGAAGCGTATTGTCATTATTCTGCTGATTCTTCTGGTGGGCGCTATTGGCCTGGATTTGTATTTCGATGAGATCACGGGTGCGAAGCGGCCTGATGAGGCGGCGGTGAATGCGCCGGCTAAGCCTGCTGAGCAGCAGGTGCAGACGCCGCCTGAGGTGCTGCCGCCGGTGGAGCCGCAGACGAAGCCGGACAAGCCGGTGGTGGTGCAGGAGGTGCCTCAGCCGCGCCCGCTGCCTGAGAAGCCGCACTCTGCTGAGCATGAGGCGGCGCTGCAGGTGGCGCAGGCGGTGCAGCCGGATGCTGTGCCGGAGGATCTGGAGCAGATGGTGCAGAGTGGGCGGATTTCGCCTGAGGCGGCGGCTGCTGTGCGCGAGTGGGCGCAGGCGCATGGGGTGGCTAAGGTGGAGGAGATCGGCACGGATGCTGCCGGGGCGGATGGCTCTAAGCAGACGCGCTACCGCTTGGTGTCCAAGGATGGGGTGCAGGATTTGCTGCTCACGGTGGAGACGCCGCGTGAAGGGCAGGCGGCTGTCAGCCGTGTGGAGGAGGTGGCGGCTGATAAGGCGCTGGTGACTCAGCAGAGTGATGCGCTGAGTGTGGTGTCGGCTTTTATGGAGGCGGTGAGACGCGGGGATATGGGGGCTGCGCGCCGGATGACTTCCGGCAAGGAGGTGTCGGATGCCACGCTGGCGGGGCTGTGCATGTTGTTTGAGGAGGGGGATTTTTCGATGCGTCGCCAACTTCCTATTCGCAATATGTTTGCTTCTGAGAACAACCGGGGGTACATGGTCTACATGTCGCCGCAGGATGCTGAGGCGGCGCAGTCGCGCCATATCGGCATTGAGCTCACGCGTGATGCGGAAAAGGGCTGGATGGTGAAGGCTGTGGCGCTGGATGATTTGCTCAACCGCTATGAGGCTACGGCTGAGGCGGAGGGGGGGATGTATTTCCCCATTGTGAAGAATCCGCAGGGTGGGGATTCGCTGGTGTTGTACTTTGGGTTCAATGATGCGCTGCTCAGCCCGCGCTCTCTCCGCCAGCTCAAGATTGTGGCTTCGCTGCTGCGTGAGTCCAAGGGGGATCTCAGTATTACCGGGCATACGGATGACATCGGCACGGATTCTTACAACCAGAGTCTTTCGGAGCGGCGCGCTGAGGCGGTGAAGAATGCGCTGATTGATTATGGGGTGAATCCTGCGCAGATCTCTACCCGCGGCATGGGCAAGAGCCAGCCGCTGCGCGTGTACCACACGGGGGACACGCAGCAGACGATCCGCACGATCCGCAGCGGTAACCGCCGCGCGGAGATTTATCTCGATTTCTAATCTGCCTTTTCCCCTATGCCAGGTCCTCTCCCGGGGGCTCCCGCTGTGCCTGATTTTGCGGCTGAGCTCAATGATGAACAGCTTGCGGCCGTGCAGACTCATGCTCGCCATGCTCTTGTCATTGCCGGGGCCGGCAGCGGCAAGACCCGCACGCTCACGTACCGCGTGGCGTGGCTGCTGTCACAAGGGGTGCCCGGCTGGCGTGTGCTGCTGCTCACGTTCACCAACAAGGCGGCGCGTGAGATGCTGGAGCGCGTGGGCTCGCTCATTGGGCCGGAGTCCGGGAGTATCTGGGGCGGCACGTTTCACTCGATTGCAAATCGCATTTTGCGCCGCCATGCGGAGATGCTGGGTTACCGGCAGGGGTTTACCATCTTAGATTCGGATGATCAGCGCGCCCTCATGCGCCGGCTTGTCAAGCTGCACGCCGGCAAGCAGAGCAAGGCAAATCCTTTCCCGAAGCCGGAGGTGCTGCTTTCTCTGCTGAGTCTTGCGGTCAATACCGGGCGCACTTGGGAGGAGACGCTGGCGGCGGATTATCCGCAGCTCTGCAAGCATGAGGAGACGATAGGCCAGATCTACGCGGATTATGCGCGGCGCAAGGTGGAGACCAACGCCATGGATTTTGATGATCTGCTGGTGAATATGGTGCGCCTGCTCAGCGAGCACGAGGAGGTGCGCCTGCATTTGCAGGAGCGTTTTTTGCATGTGCTGGTGGATGAGTATCAGGATACGAATGTGCTGCAGGAGCGCATGATCAGCCTGCTGTGCGGTGGCTCGCGCACGCATTTGATGGTGGTGGGGGATGATGCGCAGAGCATCTATTCCTGGCGCGGGGCGCGCGTGGATCATATTTTTGATTTTTCGCGGCGCTACCCGGATGCTGAGGTGTTCAAAATTGAGACGAACTACCGCAGTGTGCCGGCGATTCTCGAGATATCCAATGCGGCCATTGCGCAAAATGAGCGTCAGTTTCTCAAGGTGCTGCGTCCTGTGCGCGCGGCGAATAAGTGGATGCCGGCGGTGGTGCCGGCGCCGGACAACCGCACGGAGGCGCAGTTTGTGGCGCGGCGCATTGATGAGCTCATGGGGCAGGGGATTCCCGGCAAGGATATCGCCGTGCTCTACCGCGCTCATTTCCACAGCTTGGACGTGCAGATGGAGCTCACGCGCTGCCATATTCCGTTCCGCATCACGAGCGGTCTGCGCTTTTTTGAGCAGGCGCATGTCAAGGATGTGGTGGCGTATCTGCGCTTGCTTTCCAACCCGCGGGATGAGATGGCTTTCCGCCGCATTGCCGCCACTTTCCCCCGCGTGGGTGAGGTGAGTGCGGGGAAGATGTGGCAGGGCTGGCTGGCGGCTTGTGAGGCGCGTTTGCAGAGTGCGCCGGAGGTTCCGCTGCGCGGGTATGAGGAGTTGATGCGGGGGGTGAGTGTGCCGGCGCTTGCCAGGCCTAACTGGCAGAGTTTTCTTGCCACGATGGAGGCGCTGCGCCCTGAGGAGGGGGTGGAGCTGACGCCGGCGGAGATGGTGCGCCTGGTGCAGAAGGAGCTGGATGCTTGGTTCCGCTCGGCGTATGATAATTATGATGAGCGCTGGGAGGATATTGAGCAGCTCTCCCGCACTTTGGCTGATATGCCCAGCCTGGAGGATTTTCTCTCGCAGGTGGCGCTGCTCAGTGAGGCGGATCGCGAGGTGGAGCCGGATGATGATTGCGTGACGCTGAGTACCATTCACCAGGCTAAGGGGTTGGAGTGGAAGGTTGTTTTTGTCATTTTCCTCGGGGAGGGGATGTTCCCGCATTACCGCGTGATCAATGCCGGCGATGCCCGCGAGCTGGAGGAGGAGACGCGCTTGTTCTACGTGGCGGTGACTCGCGCGCAGGATCAGCTTTACCTGACCTACCCGCGCTACAATGGGCATAGTTATGACAGCATGTACTGCCCGCCCTCCCGTTTTCTCACCTCGCTGCCGCAGGGGCTTTTTGAGGTGTGGAGTGAGTGAGCTTCACGCGCGCGCGGGGGTAAACAGGAAGCGGCGAAATGGGGTGCCATTTCGCCGCTTCCTGTTTTTTTGGGGGGGGGATCAGATATCCCAATGGTCGAGCCAGCGGAAGGAAACGACGCGGAATTTTCTGCCCATCAGGCGGTTGATATCTGAGAGATCCTTGGCCTTGCGGCTGCGGGCGCGCGTGTCGCCGGGTGTGCGCGGGGCGTCCTCCGCAGAGTTGGAGGGGTCGATGTAGTCCATCGTGCGCTGCACTGTCGCTTCACACCAAGCCTGCGCCAGCACGTCGCCTTTGGGATTGTGCACGCAGCCGTAGGCGCGGACGATGAAGGTGTCATCGCGCACGGTGAGGATGTTGCCGAGCGAGGCCAGCACGTCACTCTGGATGAGGTAGCCCGGCGCGGCGGTGTACATGGAGCCTTCTTCCGCTTTCGGGTAGCGGTACAGGGAGCCCTCGCGCAGCGGTGCAACCTCATAGGAGCCGTCCTTGAACATGGCGTTGATGTCGGTGGCGTCAATAGCGGCCTGCAGGGCGCCGGTGAGCGCGGTGTCGCTGCCGCCGTCGAGACGGCGGTTGATGAAGTCCGCCATGTTGAGGAAGGGGCCGCGCTCGCGGACTTTTTTGACCATTTCCTTGGCGAGCTCGCGGATGGAGTCCGGGCTGAGGGCGCGGACCTCACCCCAGGCGGTGGCGAGCTTCATGTTCGGGCGCAGGTTGGCAGAGCCCTCCAGCACATTGTAGCCGCCGTCGATGCTGCGCTCGGCCGTGGAAACCATGAAGCGGGAGAAGAGCACATCTTCGCTGTTCTGCTTGTCGATTTTGTGGAGCGTGCCGCCGGCGTTGCTCACCAGGTCACGCTTGGCCAGGCCGAGCAGCACCGCTGTCCACGCGTCCTCGGAGACGGAGTTCACATTGAAGCCGCCCTCGATCATGAGGTAGCGAGCCACCACACGCCAGCCGTCTTCATCCATAATCTTGCGGATGATTTCCTCCTGGGGGAGGGGGGAGCTGGTTTTCTTGTAGCGGGAGACGGGCAGGTCCTGCTTGCCGCTCACAAAGCCTTCGACGAGTTCGCGCACATCGCGGCGGCCGTTTTTGGTCGGCACGTCAGCCATGGAGGAGCAGAACCAGCGGTCCCAGAGGGCGTCATTGATGATGAAGCCGTGGTCAAAGAAGTCGGAGAAGATGCGGCCGTTGGTGCTGAAGTTGGTGCTGATCTGCGATTCGTGGAAGGTGTAGACATCATTTGCGGGGAGGCAGGGGTCAGCAAAGGAGTTGCCGATGCCCACACCGGGCACGCCGGCTTGGTATTGCATGCGGCGAGCGCGCGCAAATGAGGCTTGGTTGCCGCTGCCGCTGGTTTCATACCAGCCGGGGGTGAGGCGCATGCCGGCAAAGCCTGCCAGGGAGAAGGGCGGGTGCAGGGGGAGCTCGAGCACGGAGATGAAGGACACGCCCTCGCCGCCGCCGCCGCCGACACTTGAGATGCCATAGACGCCGTTGCGCTCATTGACAGTGTCGAGCACGCCGCGGTCGATGCTGGAGCCCATCTCGATCGCCGCCAGCTGGTAGGGGTGGTACTGCCGCTGCTGGTCATCCGGCTTGTAGAGGGCAGAGCCCCACAGTGCCGGGCTGGAGTGCTGCCAGATCTTGCCGCGGAAGTCTTTGCCGCGGAATTTGGGCAGCCCGTCATTGAAGGAGGTGTTGAAGGATTTGGGCACGATACCCAGCGCCACGTAGTAGAGCGGCTCGTTGCCGAACATGTTGGCATTCCACTTCGTGTCGAGGAAGGTCATATCGCCCTCGGAGATGTTATCATAGTCATACCAGCCCAGCATGAATGAGGCGGGGGAGATGCCGCGGGCGCCGTTGAAGCGGTCGATCTGGCCCATCGCCAGCGATTCGGCAGAGTTGGAGACCACGGTGTTGATGCCATCGTAGCCATAGGTCACGGCGAATGCCTCACGGCCGGCGGTGTGTGTGTGGAGGGAGGCCGTGTATCGCGCGGCGCTCATGCGCAGCTCGCCCATGGTGATCAGGTTGTTGCCATTGGCCAAACTGCTGGCGATACCATAGGCAATATTGCCGGTGAAGAAAGGTGTTTTCTTGTTCTCCAGAGCCAAACGCGCAGAGAAGCGGTCGATATAGTAATTATACATATCGCCGGCGTTGGGGTCTGTGAGGTTGACATACTCATGGTAGTCCGCGCGGAAGTGGGTCATCTTTTCCGGGTGGTCACCCATGATGAAGATAGCTTCCTGCGGCGTGCCGAACGAGTCGATTTCGTTCACACTCAAAATATCGCCCGCCATGGTGAAGGCAAGGATCTCCCCGGGTTCGAAGATGATATCGCCGGATTGGTCTTCCATGCTGTTGACAAAGTAGTTGCCCCAGTCAATGCGGAAGCAGCACTGCCAGGGGATCTGCGTGCCGTCGGAGGTGGACGGGTTGATCATGAGCTTGGGGGACCAAGGGCGGCTCGGGTCTTTGAGGATGGCTCGGTCATCCCATGTCTGCACGCACAAGGTGCGGTAGGGCAGGGTGTAGGCCCACAGTTTTTTGCCGCCCACGCGCATCTGCACATTGTAGGGGTTCCACCACATGACCATGGGGCTGTAGGCGAAGTGGAGTGTGTTGCCCTTGTTGTATTTGGTCAAGCTGACGGAGATGCCCCAGCAGCCCAGGAAGGAGGAGAGCACGGGGGCGCGGGTGTAGCCGGTGCGGGAGTCGTTCTCGATGATGCGTGAGTCGAAGTAGGTGACACTATCTCCCTTATCCGTGGATTCGGAGATGAGGTTGCCGCTCATGAGCGTGTAGGCCTGCATCACATTGCCTTGCAGTCGCCCGGCGAATGAGCCGCTGGCGCTGCTGCCGTCCGGCCACATGTTGTGGTAAGCGTGCATCACCTGCCAAGAGCCGATGGGCATGCGGGTTTCGGTGCCCACGGGCAGGCTTTCCCCCTCCGCCAGGGGGCAGTCCTGATCCGAGCGGGGGGCAAACTCAGTCTGCGAGAGGCTGCGCTTGTTGAGCAGGAGGTTGAGGTCATGCTTCAGGCCGCCGTCGCGCACATTGACCGGCAGGGTGTAGGAGAAGGGAGTCGCGTCAAAGAAATAGGGTTTGCCGGAGTTCATGGCGGCGCGGCTCATCAGCGGCAGGGTGTCGAGCGTGAGCAGCTTTTCCGGCTCGTTGATTTCGGTGGGGAGGAACGCGAGGCTGCGGGTTTCGGTGAAGACGGGGGCGGGCGTGTCCCAGGTGCGGTGCAGGATGTCGATGGGATCACTGCTGGCCGCTCTGTCGCGCACGCTCACGTTGGCCTTTTGGTTTTCGCCGCCGATCCACCAGGCAAAGGCGCCGGTGTTGCTGCCGGAGGCCGGCATGTAGAGCAGGTCGGCATACACAAAGTCCTCCTCGTCTGCGCTGCGGCCCAGGGTGCCCTCACCCACGAGCATCACGCGCGAGCCGGGGGCTTTCATGCCGAGCTTTTGCTGCACGGCTTTCAGAGAGCGCATGGAGCTGCGGTCACGGCTGGAGATGAGCCAGCGGCGGAACATGGTGTGGCGCCCCTCGGTGTAGGTGCTTTGGATGGTCTTCCCATCCACCTGGCCATAGAGCGGGGCGCTCCAGCTGTTCCAGACGCCGAGGATATGGCGGCTGAAGTTGCCGGACTCTTTCAGGATGCCGGAGGAGGCGGTCACGCGCTGGTCAGGGCCGAGTTCCTGCTGGAGCTCAGCAATGGCGGCGTCCAGGCCGATGAGGGCTTGCTGGCGCGCTTCAGCCTGCAGCACCACGTGGGCCGATTTGCGGTTCATCGAGGAAATGGTGGCCAAAATACCTATTGCAATCATGCCCAGCAGAATCATAAGTGTCAGACTGGCAATGAGTGCAAAACCCTCTCTTCCTTTCTTGTGCTGAGGAGGAAGAAGGCGCTTGCGGATGGGTGAAAGTTTGGTGTTCAAGGGAAAGAAAGGTTGGTGTTCTGCTTTAGTTTTGATTATATCATTTCTATAGCGAGATACAAGGATTATTTCAGCTAGGGGAAGTAAAACTCTTCTGAGTTTCGGCGAATGAAGTGGGCCCGGGTGGGAGGGGGTGAAAAAGGGGCGGGCGGAGCCGGCGCCGGGGACGCCAAAAAAAGGAGGCCACACATGGGGTGGCCTCCTTGGTCAAATGGGTTGAGATTGAGCGCGGGTGCGGCTTTACTTCTCAGTGAGGGAGCCGATGCCGGGAAGCACCTTGCCCTCCAGCAGCTCGAGGGAGGCGCCGCCGCCCGTGGAGCAGAACGAGAGCTTGTCCGCTACCTTGAATTTCTTGGCCGCGGTCACCGAGTCACCACCGCCGACGATGGAGATGCAATCGCTCTCTGCCAGCGCCTCAGCGATGGCTTTGGTGCCCTTGGAGAAGGAGTCGAGCTCGAACACGCCCAGCGGGCCGTTCCAGAGCACAGTCTTGGCGTTGCGGATAATCTCGCAGAACTCGTCGATGGCCTTGTCACCGATGTCGATGCCCATGCCGCCCTCGGGGATCTCGCCGCCCTCGGCCCAGGGAGCCGTCACATGAGTCTCGGCGCCCTCTTCGAACTTGAACGTGTAGCGCGTGTCAACCGGCAGGATGAACTTCACGCCGCGAGCCTTGGCATCAGCCAGGATCTCGTTGGCCAGGTCAAGCTTGTCGGCCTCGATCTTGGAGGCGCCCACATTGTGGCCCTGAGCGGCCAGGAAGGTGTTGGACATGGCGCCGCCGATGAGGAAGGTCTGGCTCTTTTCCATGAGTTTGGAGAGCACTTGAATTTTGTCAGAGACCTTGGCGCCGCCCATGATCACCACAAAGGGCTGAGCGGGGGTCTCGAGCTTGCCCTCCAGGTACTCCAGCTCATGCTCGATGAGGAAGCCCATGGCGGATTTCTCGGCAAAGTGGGTCACACCCTCCGTGGAGGCGTGGGCGCGGTGAGCGGAGCCGAAGGCGTCATTCACATACAGCTTGGCATTGCCCAGCAGAGCTTTGGCGAACTCGGGGTCATTCTTCTTCTCTTTCTTGTCGAAGCGCACATTGTCCAGCAGCAGCACATCGCCATCTTTCAGCGCTGCGCGGGCAGCGGAGGCCGCCTCGCCGATGGTCTCGGGCACGAAGGCCACGGGCTTGCCCAGGTGGCCGGCCAAGCATTCGGCAGCGGCTTTCAGGGAGAACTCGGCCTGGTAGCCGGTGCCCTCAGGGCGGCCCAGGTGGGAGCAGAGCACCAGGCGGGCGCCATTGTCCAGCAGGTGCTTAATGGTGGGCAGAGCCGCCACGATGCGGGCATCGTTGGTGATGACTCCATCCTTCATGGGTACATTGAAATCCACGCGCATGAGGACTTCCTGCCCCGCCACATCCAGATCACGTACAGTGAGTTTAGCCATGGTT
>JAFLSS010000005.1 GCA_022510805.1 Akkermansiaceae bacterium | reverse complement strand
CCGCAGCCGCAGCCGCGTCCTGTGCCGGCGCCTGCCCCGGAGCCGGAGCCCGCGGAGCCGCAGCCGGTGCGCCGCCCGGAGCCTGCTCTTTTTGTGGAGGATGAGGGGGACTACCCGCTGCCGCCCTATGAGCTGCTCAATTATGAGCCGCCATCTCAGGCGCTGCGCGAGGCGGCAGAGGAGGAGATGCTGCAGACGCAGGCCACGATAGCCGACACGCTGGAGTCGTTCCGCATCAGCGTGCAGCCGGGTGAGATCACCCGCGGGCCGAGCATCACGCGCTATGAATTTGCCATGCTGCGCGGCCAGTCAGTCAAGACGGTGGCCAACAAGAAAAACGACCTCATGGCAGCCACGCGCAGCGCTTCGGTGAATATCTTGGCGCCGATACCCGGCAAATCCACCGTGGGGATCGAGCTGCAAAACAGCGTGATGGAGCCGGTGTACCTGCGCGAGCTGCTGCAGTCTGAGGAGTTCCACAACCCCAAGATGCGCCTGCCTGTTGCGCTGGGTAAAAATGTGTACGGCAAGCCGGTGATCGGAGATCTCGCGGCCATGCCGCACGTGCTGGTGGCCGGCACCACCGGGTCGGGCAAGTCCGTGTGCATCAACAGCATGCTCATCTCCCTGCTCTATAAATTCCGGCCGGATCAGCTCAAGCTCGTCCTGGTGGATCCGAAGCAGGTCGAGATGCAGCCCTACAAGAAATTGCCTCATTTGGCTGTGCCGGTGGTCACGGATCCCGCCCGTGTCATCGGCGCGCTGCGCTGGGCGGTCAATGAGATGGAGCACCGCTACAAGTTGTTCAGCAAGATGGGGGTGCGTAATCTGGAGGACTTTAACAAGCTGCCGCCGGGGGCGCAGCCTGTGGCGGATGATGAGGATGAGATGCCGGCGGGGGCGTACCCGGAGGATGATATGAGCGATGCGGATGCCATCGTGCGCGCCGTTGAGGGGTCACAGGGGATTGAGCGCATCGCAGAAGAGGAGGACGAGCAGGGAGAGCTCGATTTCCACGCCAATGAGGCCATCCCCTCATTCCTGCCCTACATCGTCATTGTAGTGGATGAGCTGGCCGACCTCATGCTCCAGGTCAAGGAAGATTTGGAGAACTACATCGGCCGCCTCACGCAAAAAGCGCGCGCCGCGGGCATCCACATGGTGGTCGCCACGCAGACCCCGCGCTCGCAGGTGGTCACCGGCACCATCAAGACCAACCTGCCGTGCCGCATCGCTCTGAAAGTCTCCAGCCAGTTGGATAGCCGCGTCATCCTGGATGAAGGCGGTGCGGAGAACCTGCTTGGCAAGGGAGACCTGCTCTTCTTGCCGCCCGGTGGCCCCAGCAAGATGACCCGCGCCCAGGGCGCCTTTGTGTCGGATGAGGAGATTGCCTCCATCATCAAGTTCTGCGCCTCACACGCCAAGCAGTGCTTTGTGCAGAGCGCGACAGAGGCGCTCAGCGATGACTCCTCCTCCCAGGCGTCAGGCGGCGGCCGCGGCGCGCGCGGGGGCTACGGCAGCGGAGCCGCGGGGGATATGAGCGGCATGGATGAGGAGCTCTACACGCGCTGTGTGAATCTTGTGATCACGGAGCGCAAGGCGAGCACGACTCTGCTGCAGCGGCGTTTCCGCATCGGCTACGCCAAGGCGGCGGAGATTATGGAGCTGATGGAAAAGCGCGGTGTGGTGGCGCCCTCTACCGGCTCGAGCCGCCCGCGTGAGGTTCTCATCGAGGCAATGGAAGATTAACCCATGAGTCTATAACGATTTGTGTGGACAAGTCGCTTGACTTTTTTTATAATGTAGAATCGTGGAGCTGCAACGCGCATACAGAACTCAGGAGGAGCTTGTTCGCTACAGGGCGAATAAGATAGTGGGCCTGCGTGAAGCGAGAGATGATGCGCGCTTGAAGAAGGAGGTTAGGCCTTTGCCGCGGCTGCACCGCGCATGCAGAACTCAGGAAAGGCGTGTTCGCTACTGGGCGAGTAAGACGGTGGAGCTGTGTGATGCGATTGATGATGTGAGCTTAGAGGAGGGGATTGCGCCTGTGCTGGAAGCTGATGCTGAGCTGCGCCGCGACCGGCGGGTGATGGTGATCGGCAGTAAGCAGTGCGGCAAGTCGTCTCTGCTGGCGTGGCTGGCGGAGGCGCCGCCCATTGCTGCGTATCAGATGCCGGAAGGGGCGGCGCATGTGTGCTGGCGTTTTTCCAATGCGCAGCAGGAGGAGGCCGGGCCCGCGCGCTACCTGCCCCAGGATCACCTGGATGGTTTGGAGCTGGTGGATACGGCGGATTGCGGCGGCGCGGGGGCTGAGACATGCCGGGAGCTGCTGCGCGGGGCGGATGTGGTGGTGGCGGTGGTGGATAGCCGCGCGCCGGAGAGTGCGCCTGTGTGGGATTTGCTGGCGGATATCACAGAGCCGCAGAGCACTGCTGCGGTGCTGGCTGTCACATTTTCGGACACGCTGGGAGCGGAGGAGATGCTGAAACTCAAGACCACGCTCGGCGAGCTGTGCTCGGACAAGCTGGGGAGGGCGCTGCCGTTCTACATTGTGAGCCCCGGGGAAAAGGGCGCCATGAGTGAGTTCCGCAATTATGTGCTGGAGCTGGTGGAGGCGGCGCCTGCGCTGCGCAGCTCGATCCGCAAGCTGGCTTCCTGCACCATGGATTTGCTGGATCGGCAGAACAGCATCCTGCAGGCGCGCCAACATGCCAGCCGCATGAAAAATAGCTTCCTGGAGGGCATTGCCCAGGAGATCAACAGTTGTCAGCAGAGCCAGCTGAACGAGGTGTCCAAACTGCAGAAATGGCTGAGCAACTCACTCCTGCAGGTGGTGCCGGGGCTGCTGCGGAGTGTGCGCAACTCGTTCGGCTGGATCTTGTCGGCCACGACACTGCTGCGGCTGGAGCTCATGGGGGGGCAGGCGGATCGCACCCTCTACCGGCAGATGGCGGATAATGTGCAAGCCATGCTGGCTGAGGTGGATGAGCAATTTGTGGTAAACTACTGCTCTAAGCATTGGCAGCATGTGCGCCCCCGCATGCAAAAAACTCTCTCGTGTGAGATCGGCGAGTTCCCGGAAGATGCTTTGAGAGAGGAGCTGGAGGAGCTGCGCAAGCGCCTCTGCCACGACATGTATGAGCCCTCTGCCGACCGCAGCCTGCGGATTGAGTTGTCAGCGCTCTTCCTGGCGCAGGTGGGGTGGATGCGTGCGTGCATCGTCTTTATCTGCATCCTGCTGGCAGTGGGGGGCTTGCTGGGTTACATGGGGCAGGATGCGCTGGGGGTCTGCTGTGTGCTGCTGGCGGCGCTGGTGTGGATGCTCGGCAGCGTGGGGCACCACATTGCCTACCGCCACATCTGCGCCGACATCACGAAGCTCGCCCAGCAGCAGTGCCTGGATATGGAGGTGTCCATGCGCTCCGTGCTCGAGCAGTTCATCATCTCGCGCGTGGCGGCCTACCGCCGCCTCTACGCCGCCCCGTGCGATAAGGTGGCGCGGCAGGATAGCATGCTCAAGCCGCTGAAAGAGAATCGGGATTACATCCGCCTGAGTCTCAGCGCTCTCAAACCCAAGCTCTGAGACCTCCTCCCATGGCAGATTTGTTCACTCCATTCGGCAGCAATGCAGAGGCGCTCTCCGGCACCACGGGCAATATGCCCTTGGCCGGGCGCATGCGCCCGGAATCGCTGGATGAGGTGGCAGGGCAGCGCCACTTGCTTGCAGAGGGGAAGCTGCTGCGGCGGGCTATTGAGACGGATCGCTTCTCATCGCTCATCTTTTACGGGCCGCCCGGTGTGGGCAAGACAACGCTGGCCTATGTCATCGCGCGGCAGACAAGCGCGTATTTTGTGATGCTCAATGGCGTGGAGTCCAATGTGAGCGAGATACGCGAAAAGATTGCCGAGGCGCGCACGCGGCTCAGCCTGCACGGGCAAAAGACTATTCTCTTTGTGGATGAGCTGCACCGCTTCAACAAGGCGCAGCAGGATGTGCTGCTGCCGCATTTGGAGCGCGGGACGGTGCGTTTCATCGGCGCCACGACGGAGAATCCCTATTTTGCGATCAACTCGGCCATGCTCTCCCGCTCGCAGATCTTCCCGCTTGAGCCGGTGAGTGAGGAGGAGCTGGTGGAGCTGCTGCGCCGCGCGGCGGCAGATCCGCGCCGCGGGTTGGGGGAGATGCCGCTGGAGATAGAGGAGGCGGCCCTGCGGCACCTGGCTCTCAAGGCCGATGGCGATGCCCGCAAGGCGCTCACCGCGCTCGAGGTGGCCGCGCTTTCCACCCCGCCGGGGGCGGAGGGGCGCATCTGCATCAGCCTCGCGGTGGCGGAGGAATCCATCCAGAAAAAAGCCATCCGCTATGACCGCGCGGGCGATGGGCACTACGACACCATCTCCGCGTTTATCAAATCCATGCGCGGCAGTGACCCGGACGCCGCTCTCTATTGGCTGGCTTTCATGCTCCATGCGGGGGAAGATATCCGCTTCATCGCGCGGCGGCTGGTGATCTGCGCGAGTGAGGATGTGGGCCTGGCGGATTCCAATGCCCTGCGCGTGGCGCTGGCGGCGGCTCAGGCGGCAGAGATGGTGGGCATGCCTGAGGCGCGCATCCCCCTGGCGCACGCGACGGTCTACCTCGCGACGGCGCCCAAGAGCAACTCCGCCTATGCGGCGCTCGATGCCGCGATGCAGGATGTCAAAGAGGGCCGGACTCTAGCTGTGCCGGATCACCTGGCCACCCCCACGCGCAAGAAACTGGCGCGCCTGCGTGGCGCCTCCCTCGAGGAGACTACCTACAAATATGCACATGATTATGGGGAGGAGCATTTTGTGCCTCAGGCCTACCTGCCCGAAGGGCGGGTCTACTACACCCCCACGCGCAATGGGTTGGAGCTCCGCATCGCGGAGCGCATGGAGTACCTGCGCCGCCTCAGTGAGCAAAAGGACTGATTTTTTTCGCCTATATCGTTAATTTATGAGTGACTTCCGGGGCAAGATTTGATAGAATAAGCGCACTAGGCTATGGCTAGACTCTTTTCAGCTATTACACTCACCACGCTCATGGCGGCAGGATGTGCCGCTGTGGCGCCGCTTTGCATGGCGCAAGAGGCCGAAGAGCCCGCAACTGAGCAGCGCGAGCAGGCGCGGCGCCTCATGGCCATGCGGGATGCCATGCAGCAGGTGCAGGAGGCGCGCACAGCGTATGCTGCCAAGCGCTATACCGACGCGGTGGAGCACTACCGCAACGCCCTCTCTGTGCTGCCTAAAGCGCCTGCCACCAAACAGCAGGAGCAGTTTATCCGCGATAGCCTCTCCGATGCCCTCATCGCCCGCGCCATCGACTACCGCAGCGTGGGCCGCCGCGAGGAGGCGGTGAAATTCTTGTGCGAGGCGATCGAGCTCTCGCCCACCAATACCCGCGCCAAGCAGGAGCTCTCTGCAACAGAGGATCCTGTGCGCAATAATCCCGCCCTCACGCCTGAACATGTGGGCCGGGTCGAGGAGGTGAACCGCCTGCTGACACTTGGCCAAGGCTATTATGATCTGGGCAAATATGATGATGCCGACCGCACGTTCCGGGCGGTGCTGCAGCATGACCCCTACAACACGGCCGCTCAGCGCGGCATGGAGCAGTGCGCCAACGCCCGCGCAAGGTACGGCTCCGCGCAGCGGCAGACCTCCCGCATCACCATGCTCAATGAGGTGGGCCGCATGTGGGATATCTCCCAGGCGGATACGGCCGTGCCTGAGGTGGTGCGCAGCGATGATGCCTCCGGCCCGGCGGTGCCGGACTCCGTGGAACTGGCGCATGCTCGAACCCTTGATCAGATGCAGGTGCCTACTTTTGTGCTGGATGACGCGACAATAGATGACGCGATCAGCACCCTGAACACCTTTGTGCGCCGCTTTGAGGACTCGGGGACACAATCTCAGCGCCACATCAATGTGACGACTGATTTCGGCGCGCTTCCTCCGGCGGAGCTTGAAAAGGTGCATGCGCGCCGTATCTCGCTGTCGCTGAGCAATATCACGCTCAAGCAGGCGATGGATGAAATTGCGCGTGCATATGGGTTGGAGTATTATTTTGACCCGACGGGGGTGAGTTTTGCGGTGCCGGGGCATGGCGCCTTGGCAGAGCGCACCTTCTACGGCGTGGCGAGCCACCTGTTTGAAGGGGGCGGCAAATCCTCAAGTGATGATGAGGATGGGGAAGATGAGGAGGAAAGCGGGTTTGGCAGCCGCATGAAAGTGCGGCGGGTGGATCCGGTGGCGGTGCTCAAGGCCAATGGTGTCTCATTCCCCAAGGGCGCCTATGCTTCCTACCACCCCTCCAGCCGCACCCTGCGCGTGAAAAACACGCAGCACAACCTCTCTCTCATCTCGGATTACCTCAATGACCGCCCCGAAAAAGAATGGCAGGTGGTGCTCAATATCATGGTGGTGGAGGTGAATCAGGATGATCTGGAGGATCTCGGCTTTGATTGGCTGCTCAATATGCGCCTCTCGCCGACGACATTCTTGACCGGTGGCGTGGAGCAGCAGCCAAATGATCCCAATGCCATCGGCATGAACCTCTCTGAAAATCAGAAGCGCGTGCCTACCCGCCAGAACCCGCTGGCCACAGGTGGCTTGCGCTCTCTTACACAGGTGACGAACGGCGGGGATATGAACCGCCTCATCTCGCTGGGATCGGTGGCCTCATATGCTGAGGATGACACCGCCGCTGCCCGCTCACCCTCTATTTTCGGCGTGCGCGGTGTGTGGAAGCCTATAGATGTGACCATGATCATGCGCGGGCTCTCGCAAAAGACCGGCACGGACACCATGCACACCCCGCGCTTGGTCATTGACCCGCGCAGTGAGGAGGCTGTCACCTTTGCCAATGTGCGCGAGATTTATGTGCCTCAGAATTACGACCCGCCGCGCGTTGTGCAGTCGGCCTCCAGATCCAATAATTGGAATAATAATAACTGGGGCAACAACAATAATAATAACTGGGGTAACAACAGGAATAATAACTCGAGCGGCATGGCCATTGCCGTGGGTGCGCAGCCCACAGACTTTGTGCGCTACGGGGTGGATGAGGAGAATATGGGCGGCATTGGCTCAGTAGTGCGGGTGCACAAGGCTGAGCCCTCGCCGGATGGCCGCAATGTGCGCCTGGTGCTCACCACGGTGGTGAATGATTTTGAGGGCTTTATCGACTGGGGCTCGCCGATCTACGCCGCCATGTGGTCGGAGGGGCGCAACGAGCGCATCGAGCGAGTGTTCCTCTCACCCAACCACATATTCCAGCCGATATTCAAGCGCTACCTCACGAATACGGACATCACGGTGGCGAATGGTGCGGTGCTGGTGATGGGCGGTTTGAAGGAGGCGCGAGTGGTGCGCTATGAGGACAAGGTGCCTGTGCTGGGGGATCTGCCGCTGGTGGGGCGCTTGTTCCGCTCGGAGGGTGAGAAATCCTCACGGCGGGCGCTCATGATCTTTGCCAAGGTGAATGTGGTGGACCCGACGGGGCGTGACATCCGCTCTGACGGCGGGGAGAATGTGGCGGCGGAGGCGCCCTTGTAAGCCCGCAGGCAAGCAACACCTACTCACACACTTTCACAGAGGGACCTATGGGAAGCGAGACGCGGCAGAAGTGGTGGACACGCCCCTTAGGGCACATTGTGTGGTTGCTGATGACGCTGGTATGCGCCACCCTCCGGCGCCGCGTGGATGAGAAGTCTGCGTTTTTGAAGAAGAATCAGGCCATCGTCGCGCTGTGGCACAACCGCATTTTTGTCCCATGCTTTGTGTACCGCTACGTGCTGCGCGGTGAGGTGCCCATGAGCATGCTGACCAGCGCCAGCAAGGATGGCACCATGCTCACAACAGTGGCGCGCGATTACGGCATGCGCACGGTGCGCGGGTCGAGCCGCCGCCGCGGGGCTGCCGGCTTCTTGGATATGATGCGTGAGCTGCGTGAGGGGTGCAGCATGTGCATCACCCCGGATGGCCCCAAAGGCCCGCGCTACCGCTGCCACCCGGGCGTCATCAAGCTGGCCTCCATGAGCGGGGTGCCCATCGTGCCCCTGCGCATCAAATACTCATGCGCCTACCGCGTGCGCTCATGGGACCGCTTCTTTATCCCCATGCCCTTCTCACGTGTCGAGCTGAGCACCACGGCAGAGCCCCTCTGCGTGCCGCCTGATCTGAGCGAGGAGGAGCTGGCGGCCTGGTGCGCGCGGCTCGAGGAGGCGCTGGGCACGGAATAAGAACCCTCATATCATCCGATTATATGGCAACGACAATCATTGATGGCAAAGAAGTGGCATCGCGCGTGCGCGAGGGCCTGAAGCAGGAGATTGCAGCGCTGACGCAGGCCGGCCACACGCCGGGGCTGGCAGTGGTGCTGGTGGGTGAGGACCCGGCCTCGCAGGTGTATGTGAACTCCAAGGTCAAAGCGTGTGAGGAGTTGGGGATCTACTCTCAGAAGTGGGCGCTGCCGGCCGAGACCTCACAGGAGGAGCTGGTGGAGCTGATACACCGGCTCAATGCTGACCCGCGCATCCACGGCATCCTGGTGCAGAGCCCGCCGCCGCCGCATATTGATGAGGAGGCGGTGATCCTGAACATCGACCCGCGCAAGGATGTGGATGGCTTTCACCCGGTGAATGTGGCGAAGCTGGTGCTGGAGGACGCCACGGGTTTTGTGCCGTGCACGCCGCTGGGCTGCATGGAGCTGCTCAAGGCGTACAACATCCCCACGCAGGGGAAGCATGCGGTGGTCATCGGCCGCAGCATGATTGTGGGCAAGCCCATGGCGCACCTCCTCGTGAGCAAGCAGGCAAATGCCACTGTCACCATCGCGCATTCGCGCACGGCGGATCTGCCGGCACTCTGCCGCACGGCGGATATCATCGTGGCGGCTGTGGGGCGCCCGGAGATGGTGAAGGCGGACTTTGTCAAGCCCGGCGCAGTGGTGCTGGATGTGGGGATCAACCGCGTGGAGGACGCGACGCGGCCGCGCGGTTACCGCATCGTGGGTGATGTGGACTACGCCGGCGTGAGCGAGAAGTGCTCGGCCATCACGCCGGTGCCCGGCGGTGTGGGGCCCATGACCATCGCCATGCTCATGGCCAACACGGTGAAAGCCTGCCGCCAGCTCACACAAGGGGCTTGAGCCGCCGCGCTGTGCTGAGAGCCCGCATTTTTAACTCGCCAACTCACCCGCAGTATGGTAAACATGTAACCTGACACCTGTGATATGAGCGAAAAATTACATATTTACTCTGATCTGGAGCAATACATGAAGCTGGCGCGTGAGAACACGAGCCCCACCATGTATCTGGGCGCCGGGCTCCAGCCGTTCAAGATGAGCGCAGCGGCTTACACCCCTGTGTCGGAGGACGCCGGCGCGTTCTCCGCAGAGGAGATGGAGACCCTGGTGCGGAGCTGCACAACAGAGGAGCAGCGCGCGGCGCTGGCGGAGCAGGGTGCGCTGGACTTCATCACCGACAGCCCCTACGGCAAGTTCCACCTCTACCTCTATGTCCAAGAAGCCGGCTATCTCATCGTGATGCTCTGGCTGCATGTGGATGCCTACCTGCAGCAGGGGCTGGACTGCGGCTGCTCAGATATACACCTCCCCTCGGCCTGCCCGCCATCGTGGCGCCGCCACGGCCTGCTGCAGCCCATCTGGGAGGGCGCCCCCACGCTCACCCGCAACGACACGCAGGCGCTGGCCGAAAGCTTCTTGGGTGAGGAAGAGTGGGCGCGCCTCAAGGAGATGGGGGATGTGGATTTCGCCTATGCGAATGAGCACGGGCGCTACCGCGCTTCGGTGGTGCAGCAGCGCCTCGGTTATGACATCTGCTACCGCATCATCAACAGCAGCATCCGCACGATGAAAGAAATCAACCTCCCGGAGGAGTATGTCGTGCCGCTGACGCGCTTTACCAACGGGCTCATCCTTGTCACCGGCGCTGTGGGCTCCGGCAAGTCCACCACGCTCTCGAGCATCATTCAGTTTATCAATGAGGACCGGCATGACCACATCATCACCCTCGAAGACCCCATCGAGGCGGTGTTTGAGCCCAAGGGCTGCCAGGTGAACCAGCGTGAGGTACACAAGCATACGGAGTCGTTCGGGCGGGCGCTGCGCGCAGCTCTGCGTGAGGACCCGGATGTGCTCATGGTGGGTGAGATGCGCAATCTGGAGACCATCTCGCTGGCGCTCACGGCGGCAGAGACGGGGCACTTGGTGCTCGGCACGCTGCACACAGGCTCTGCCTCCCGCACCATTGACCGTATTCTGGACGCCTTCCCGGTGGAAGAGCGGGAGCACATCCGCATCATGGTGTCGGAGTCCCTGCGCGGCGTGCTTTCTCAGCAGCTGGTGCCGAAGAAAGACGGCACCGGGCGCGTGATGGCGCTTGAGATGCTGGTGAATACGGCGGCTGTGGCCAACTGCATCCGCGAGGGCAAGACCTTCATGATCCCCGGCTTGATTCAGACCGGCAAGGCGCAGGGGATGCGCCTCATGGATGACTCGCTCCAGCAGCTCTACCTCGATGGCGTGATCAGCGCTGAGGAGTGCAACACGCGCGCCACGGATAAAGTGACGATGGAGCGCTTCCTCCAGGATCACCCGGAGCCCCCTGCCGCTTGATCTGCCCCCCCCCTCCCTTTTTTCTTTTACTTACACACACACCTTTTCTCCTCTTTCCCCCATATGGACGAACCCAAAATCCACGAATATTTCCGCCTGCTGGTAGAGCAGGGCGGCTCGGACTTGCACCTCTCAGAGGGGCAGCCGGCCAAGATGCGCGTGCATGGCGATATTGAGGCGATCAATGATCATATCCTCACGCATGAGGATATGGTGGAGCTCATGCAGCCGATCTGCCCGCCGAAGCTTTGGAAGATTTTTGAGGAGGGCGGAGATGCGGATTTCGCGTATGAGATGGATGAGAAATCCCGCTTCCGCTCGAACTTCATGAAGCAGCAGCGCGGGTACTGCTGTGTCTTCCGCTTGATCCCCACCAAGATCCTCACCCTTGAGCAGCTCAATGTGCCCGAGCAGATCAAGCGCCTGGCGGATATGCGCGCAGGACTCGTGCTTGTCACCGGCCCCACAGGCTCCGGCAAATCCACCACCCTCGCGGCGCTCATCGACTATATCAACACCCATTACTCGCGCCATATCATCACGGTGGAAGAGCCCATCGAGTTCGTGCACCCCTCCAAAAAGAGCATCATCACCCAGCGTGAGGTGCCGACCAACTGCCCCACGTTTGCCGATGGGTTGCGCGCCTCACTGCGTGAGGATACGGATATTGTGCTCGTGGGTGAGATGCGCGATCTGGAGACCATCTCGCTGGCGCTCACGGCGGCGGAGACGGGGCTGCTTGTCTTCGGCACGCTGCACACCAACAACGCCCGCAAGACGATAGATCGTATCATCGACGTGTTCCCCGCTGAGCAGCAGGCGCAGGCGCGCACGATGCTGGCGGGATCTCTGCGCGGCGTGGTGGCGCAGCTGCTCATGAAGCGCTGTGACAAGCCGGGGCGTGTAGCGGTGAATGAGATCCTGTTCTCCACGCCGGCGGTGGCGGCCATCATCCGCGAGGGCGCCACGCAAAAGCTGGCAGATGTGATTGTGAGCGGCAAGGGCATGGGCATGCAGTTCATGGATGACGCCATCTGGCAGAAGCTGCAGCAGGGCCTGGTGTCCCCCATGGAGGCTTACATGAAGGCCATCGACAAAGCGCGCTTTAAGAATTTCCTTCCCCCGGAGCAGGCGGATCTGGCCAATGCCGGCGGGGCATGATGCGGCGGAGGCTGCCGCTTGTCGCATGGGGCCGCGCGCTCGGTGGAGCGCGCGGTTCTTTCTTGCCAAATGAGCAGAGCTTTGCTAGACTGCCTGAGGAGAAACCCCTATGAGTAGCGAACAGAAAGAAGTGCCGGATTTCAAGCAGGGAGTGCCGGAGCGTGAGATAGTGGTGATGCCGCAGGCGCCCACCATGGAGAAAAGCCTGATATCCATGATGGTGGTGGATCCCACCAACATCATCTCCCATTGTATTTCCGAGGGGATGACGGAGGATTTTTTCTACGTGCCGGCGCACCGCATTCTTTGGAATATCTTCCGTGAGCGCTATGAGAGCAACAAGCCGGTCGATATGCCCTCTGTGGCTCAGGAGCTTGAGGACAGCAAGCAGCTCGTGTCTGTGGGTGGACACGCCGGCTTGGTGGAGATCTTTTCCTTTGCCACTTCTACGGCGCTTTTCCACCACCATTTTGATATCGTGCGCGAGAAATACTTGCGCCGCAGCCTCATCATGGCGGCCAATGAGATTACCGCTTATGGCCACTCGGATGCCACGGAGATTGTCACCGCGCTGGACAATTCGGAGCAGGCGGTGATGCGTGTGCGCCAGAGTTCGGTGGGGGCGAATACGTGGAGCTTGAAAGCGGATCTCATGCAGGCGCTCACGAATATGGAGCGCCTGATCTCGGAGGATGTGGATATGCTCGGCATCCCGACGGGCTACCCGCTGCTGGATCGCAAGATCAACGGCCTGAAAGGGGGTGATCTGTTCGTCATCGCCGCGCGTCCCTCCATGGGCAAGACCTCGTTCCTGCTCAACATAGTCGAGCACTTGGCGCTGGAGGTCAAGAAGCCGGTGCTGGTCTTCTCCTGTGAAATGCCCAGCGTGCAGCTGGTGGAGCGCTTGCTCTACGCGCGCAGCGGGGTGAGCCGCCAGAAGTTCGCCCGCCAGAAGTCGCAGATCTCAAGGGAGAGCATGAAGCGCTTTAACATCGCCTTCAAGGAATACAACAACAGTAAGCTGGTGATAGATGACACGGCGGCCATCTCCATCTCCGAGCTGCGGGCCAAGGCGCGCCGCGTCCGCAAGGAGCACCCGGATCTCTGCGCCATCGGCATTGACTACCTGCAGCTCATGCGCTCTCACACCAAGCAGGCGCAAAACAGCCGCGAGCGTGAGATTGCCGAAATCTCCGGCGGCCTCAAAAGCCTGGCCAAGGAGCTCAACCTGCCCATCATTGTGCTGGCCCAGCTGAACCGAAGCGCGGAGACGCGCACGGGCAAGAGTAAGGGTGTGCCCATGATGAGTGATCTGCGTGAGTCCGGCGCCATCGAGCAGGATGCGGATATGATCGGCCTGCTCTACCGCTCTGCCTACTATTCTGAGGATGATGAGGAGCGCGCGGAAAAGGGAGATGAGGCCAAGCTCATCCTCGCCAAAAACCGCAATGGCCCCACGGGCGATATCCCGCTCTACTTCCGCGCAGAGCTCATGCGCTTTGAGCCGCGTGAGGAGACGGAGGGTGAGGAGGCCTGAGTTTTATTTATGGACGCACACCAACAAACACAACAGTGGGTGCAGCAGGATTTAGCTCACTGCTGGCACCCGTTCACGCCGCAGGCGCTCTGGGGGAAGGAGTCAGAGGTGCTCATGCTGGAGTCCGGCCGGGGCGTGTGGCTGACAGATTCGCTCGGCCGCCGTTATATCGACGGCAACAGCTCCATCTGGGTCAATATCCACGGCCACTGTCACCCGCACATTGTGCAGGCCATGCAGCGCCAGGCGGCCAAGCTGTGCCACAGTTCCTACCTCGGCTTCGGGCATGGCTTGGCCTCGGCGCTGGCGGAGCGGCTGGTGGCGCTTTTCCCCGCCGGCACCCTCACGCGTGTCTTTTATTCGGATGATGGGTCCACGGCGGTGGAGACGGCGCTCAAGATGGCTTTTCAGAGCTGTGTGCAGACGCCTGGTCGCGAGCAGCGGCGCCACTTTGTCGCGTTTGCCAACTGCTACCACGGCGACACCATGGGCGCGGCTTCTCTGGGCGGGGTGGGCACGTTTTTCAGCCGTTTCCGGGGTTTTGGCATGGAGGTGACTCATGTGCGCAGCCTGGAGGAGCTGCGCGCCAAGCCGCAGGAGTTTTTGGACACGCTGGCCGGGGTGGTGATCGAGCCGATCATCCAAGGGGTGAACCGCATGACGCCATGGCCCAAGGGCTTGCTGCGTGAGCTGCGTGAGTTCTGCACTGCGCAGGGGATTTATCTCATTTGCGATGAGGTGATGACGGGGTTCGGCCGCACGGGCAGGATGTTTGCCTGCATGCATGAGGAGGTGACGCCGGATTTTCTCTGCTGCGCCAAGGGGCTCACGGCGGGTTATACTCCCATGGCGGCTTGTCTCACGACAGAGGCGGTGTATGAGCGCTTTTTGGGCGCGTACAGCGAGAACAAGACTTTCTACTACGGGCATAGCTTCACGGCGCACCCCATCGGCTGCGCGGCGGCTATGGCGAGTTTGGATGTGTTTGAGCAGGAGCATGTGCTTGAGAAGCTGCCGCCCAAGGTGGCCCTCATGGCGGAGTTGGCGGAGCAGCTGCGCTGCACGGAGCCGCATGTGGCAGCTGTGCGCCAGTGCGGCATGGTGATGGGGATTGATATCACGCGGGCAGATGGCTCTTCTTACCCGCAAGATGCACGCGCCGGGGAGCGGGCTTGCATGGCGATGCGCGCGCACGGCTTGCTCACGCGCCCGGTCACGCATGACACGCTGGTGCTCATGCCGCCGCTCTGTATTGAGGAGCCGGAGATCCGGCAGATGTTTGCCGCGCTGGCCGCCGGTATCCGGGATGCGCTGCAGGGGGATCTGGCGTGAGCGCCCGCGCCGCCCCGCCTTGGGAGAGAAGGGGGAGCCTCCTCTTCCGGCGGCGGGGTGGGGCGCGGTAGCCGAGCGGATCAGCTGCCGGAGTCCTCACCGTGGCAGCCGCAGCTGCAGGAGTCCTCACACTCGCCGCCCGTCTCACTGCATTCACAGGAAGAATGGCGCTTGGCATCCACCAGCGGGGCCAGGTAGCCCGCTGCCTCCTGGGCGCCCTCGGCGTAGTCGGTCTCATCCTCCGGGGCGAGCAGCGCGAGCAGGTGGCGGAACTCGCCCACGTGCTCCTTCTCTTCTTTGGTGATGTCGAGCAGCACCTTGCGCGCTAATTCGTTGCAGGTGGATTCTGCCAGTTGCTCGTAGAGCTGGATGGCTTCGAACTCTGCGGCGATCATGAAGCGGATGGCGCGCACGAGTTCACTGTGGGTCAGCTTGCGCTTGGCGGCAAGCCCGCGGAAACAATGGGAAAACTCAGGCATAGTGCCGGGTGTGACACGCTGCCCCGGCGCGGCCGCGCAAAAACGGGCAGAGACAGGTGGGCGCCCCTCCCTCCCCCGCTGCCGCACGCGCTTCTTCGTTAGCGTCATGCTGTTTTTTTGCTCTTTACAGCGTGAGCGCCGGCTCCTACAATGGGGGGCATGTTGCAGAGGGATGATATACTGGCGGCGGTGCCGCAAGGGGGCTTGTTTGCACGCGCGGGCGAGGCCGGGCTGCCGTGGCGCCTGTCGCCGCAGCCGCTGGCGCTGCCGCGTGCGGTGGTGCGCCGCATCGAAGGGCTGGGGCATGTGCTGGCGCGGTTTCAGGATGCCTCCCATGCGCTTTATCGGCGCAGCGCTTCCGGGCGGGAACACCCCTGGCTGGCGCCGCTGCTGGATGCGGGGAAGCCGGAGTGGCTGGTGCAGGCGCAGCGCGCTGCCGCGATGCGCGGGGAGTCGCCGCGCGTGATACGGCCGGACCTGCTGCTGGGGGAGGATGAGGTGTCGCTGGTCGAGCTGGACAGCGTGCCGGGCGGTATGGGAATCACCCTCTGGTTGTCGCGCTTGTATGCCGCGGCGGGGTATGAGGTGCTCGGCGGGGCGGAGGGCATGCGTGAGGGGCTGCGCGCGGCGCTGCCGCGTGGCGGCGTGGTGGCGGTGTCGGAAGAGGCCGGGGATTACCGCCCGGAGATGCAGTGGCTGGCGGAGCAGCTGGGGGCGGGCTTTTCCTATGCGGAGGCGGAGGCGCTGAGCCCGGCGCAGCGCGGTCCCATCTACCGCTTCTGGGAGCTTTTTGACACGGATCAAGTGCCTGCGGCGCGGGCGCTGAGTGAGGCTGCCGCCGCCGGTGAGCTGGAGCTCACGCCGCCGCCGCTGCCGCACCTGGAGGAAAAACTGTGGCTGGCGCTGCTGCACTTCCCCGGCCTGCAGCAGGCGTGGGCGCGGGAGCTGCGCGCCGCGCATCTGCAGACCCTGCAGCAGGTGGTGCCCCGCGGCTGGGTGCCGGACCCGGCGCCGCTGCCGCCGCAGGCTGCCCTGCCGTGGCTGCAGCTCCACAGCTGGCAAGAAGTGGGCGCACTGGGGCGCAGCGCGCGGCGGCTTGTGCTCAAGGTGTCGGGCTTCTCCCCCTTGGCCTGGGGCAGCAGGGGAGTCATCATCGGCCATGATGTAGGCCCTGCGGAGTGGCAGGCAGCGGTGGAGCACGCGCTGGCAGAGGCGCCCAAGCAGCCGTGGGTGATGCAGGAGTTCCGCGAGGCGGCTGTGGTGGAGCACCCCTGCTACCGGGAGGATGGCAGCGTGGAGCAGGTGCGCGGGCGGGTGCGCCTGTGCCCCTATTATTTCCGCCGGGCGGATGGCGGGGTGCAGCTGGGGGGATGCCTCGCCACGATCACCCCGCCGGATAAGAAAAAAATACACGGCATGAGGGATGCCATTCTTGTGCCTTGCATCCCGGCATGACATGTGCTAGGATGCTTGACGTATGGCCAGCGAGGAAGAAAGAACGTGGGATGAACCGGCTCCCGGTGAGCTGGAGAAGTATGCTGACCACACGCGGCGCAGCCTCATCTTGCGCTTGGCGGATTGGAAGGACCAGCGCACGTGGGATGAGTTCTACCGCACCTACTGGCGCCTCATCTACTCTGTGGCGCTCAAATCCGGCCTCAATGAGCAGGAGGCTTGGGATGTGGTGCAGGAGACGGTGATCACCATTGCCAAGCAGGCGCGCAAAAATGCTTATGATCCCTCCAAGGGGTCGTTCAAGACTTGGCTGTGGAATATCACCCGCTGGCGCATCAATGACCAGTTCCGCCTCCGCCGCAAGGACACGGCCTCGGCTGTGGCTGAGTACGAACAGGGGGAGCTTGTCCCGCTGGATCTCATGCCGGATGCCGACAGTAATTCCTTCGACCAAATATGGGATAAAGAGTGGCAGGACAATATCATGAAAGCGGCGCTCGAGCGCGTGAAAGGCAAGGTGTCCCCCCGCCAGTTTCAGATATATGACTACTATGTGCTGCACAATATGAAAGCCAGCGAGGTGAAGCAAAAACTCGGCATCTCCTTCGCGCAGATCTACCTCGCCAAGCACCGCGTGGGGAATCTGCTCAGCAAGGAGATCAAATACATCCGCTCGCTGGAGTCCAAGGGCAGCGCCCCGGCGGAGCAGCCTGAGCCACCGCGCGCCTGAGGCCTCTCATCCCCCTCCCCCACCTCACTCGATTACCATCGGCTATGGAGACTGCACGTTCCCTACTCATCACCGGAGGCGCCGGGTTCATCGGCTCGCATGTCGTGCGCCACTTCGTGCGCCGCTACCCCCACTACTCCATCCTCAATCTCGACAAACTCACCTACGCCGGCAATCTCGCCAACCTTGAGGATGTGGCCGGCGCGCCCAACTACTCGTTTGTCCGCGGGGATATCTGTGATCTTGAGCTGCTGCGCCGCTTGTTTCAGGAGCGCCGCATCGACGGCGTCATCCACCTGGCGGCGGAGAGTCATGTGGACCGCTCCATCCGTGATCCCTTTGTCTTTGCGCGCACCAATGTGCTGGGCACGCTCAGCCTGCTGCAAGCCGCGCGTGAGGCCTGGGCCGGGGCTGAGGAGGGGAAGCGCTTTCACCACGTGTCGACAGATGAGGTCTTCGGCGCGCTGCACCCGGGGGAGGCGCCTTTCTGCGAGTCCACACCCTATGCGCCGCACAGCCCGTATTCTGCATCCAAGGCGAGCTCGGATCACTTCGTGCGCGCCTACCGCGACACGTACGGCCTGCCGGTGGTGCTGACAAATTGTTCCAACAACTACGGCCCGTACCAATTTCCCGAGAAGCTGATTCCCCTGTGCATACTCAACATCTGCCGCGAGCAGCCGCTGCCGATATACGGGCGCGGGGAGAATATCCGCGATTGGCTGCATGTGGAGGATCACGCACAAGCCATAGATGATATCTTTCACCGCGCGCCCGATGGTGAGGTGTATGTGATCGGCGGGCTTAATGAGTGGCGCAATATCGACGTGGTGCGCCTGCTGGTGCGCCTGGTGGATGAGGAGCTCGGCCGCGCGCCGGGCTCGAGTGAGCGGCTGATCACCTATGTGTCTGACCGCGCCGGGCACGACCTGCGCTATGCCATAGATGCCGCCAAGCTGCGCCGGGACTTGGGCTGGAAGCCGCGCTACTCCTTCGAGGCCGGCCTGCGCGACACGGTGCGCTGGTATCTCGCGCACCCGGAGTGGGTGGAGCAGATCACCAGCGGAGCGTATGCGCGCTACTACGAAAGCATGTACGGCCCCGCGGCCGCTGCGGCGAATAAATAAAAACTTCGGCAGAAAACATTTTTCTGCTTGCATATATCACGGAAGATGCGAAAATGAGGGAATGAGCGTGCCTGAGGATAATACGAATAGCCACCACCGGACGGTCCCTACTGTCTTCAAATGGGAGATGGTACGCAAGGCGTTGAAAGCGGCTGAGGAAGGGGTGTATTGCTGGGAGATTGAGGAGAACCGGATCTACTACACGGAGCAGTGCCTGCGCATGATGAACTGGCCCGTGGAGACAGAGGCACCCAATATTTTTACGGAGGCGGAAACCACCATCCACGAGGAAGACCGCTCGTTCTTCCTCTCGGCTGTGCAGAAATACCTGGCTAATCCCACAACCTCGCCGCTGCGGGTGGAGGTGCGCCTGCTGCGCGCGGGCTCCAAGGGCTGGAAATGGGTGCGTGTGAATGGCTTGCTGGAGCGCGATGCCCGCAAGCAGCCGCTGCGGCTCGTGGGCGTGTGGGTGGATATCACCCGCCGCAAGATGGCTGACCTGCACGCCATGGAGGACCGCGACCTCTTCCGCACGCTCATTGATTACCTGCCGGACAATATCTTTTTCAAGAATCGGGAGTCGCGCTTTGTGCTGGTCAATGAGGCGACGGTGCGCAAGATGCAGGTGAAGACGCCGGCAGATATGATCGGCCGCCGGGATCACAATTTCTTCTCGGCTGAGACGGCCGAGATCGCGCGCGCGGAGGAGCTGGAGATCATGCGCACGGGAACACCTATCCTCAACCGCGAGTACCGCGAGAACTGGAAGGACCGCCCCGATACCTGGTGCCGCCTGTCCAAGTTCCCCTGGTATGCGGCCGATGGGAAGGTGAAGGGTATTGTGGGCATTGCCTCGGATGTGACGGAGATGATCGAGCGCGAGCAAAAATACCGCCAGATGGCAGAAGAGCTCGATGTGAAGAATAAGATTCTCGAGAAGGCGGAGGGGGATTTCCGCCGCCAGCTTGAGATGGCGCGTCGGCTGCAGCGCTCGATGCTGCCCGAGGCGGTGAAGCCGCGCGTGTGGAGTGCGGGCCCGCAGAGCCGGCTGGAGCGCCGCGTGAATTTCCACCACATTTACCAGCCTATTGAGGAAGTGGCAGGGGATTTCTTCCATGTGTTCCGCGTGGGAGAATCAGGGGTGGGCATGCTGATATGTGATGTGATGGGCCATGGTGTCTGCGCGGCTATGGTGGCTTCCCTGATGCGCGGCTTCATGGAGGAGGCGGTGAATCTGGCCAACACGCCGGCGCTGCTGCTCTCCACGCTCAATCGCAGCCTCTACAACACGATTGCCGGCAATAATGTGGAAACCACCTTTGTCACCGGCTTCTACATGTACCTGGATTTGCAGCAGCGGCGCCTCACGGTGTCCGGCGCGGGGCATCCGGCGCCGATGATTGTGACGGCGGATGGCCGGGCCTACATGCCGCCGCTGCCGCGCTCGTGTGCCATGGGCATGAATGAGCGCGCGAATTACCGCGAGAGTGAGATACCGCTGGAGAGCGGGATGCGCGTGATTCTCTACACGGATGGCCTGGTGGAGGCGGAAAACAGCGCTGATGATGAGCTGGGCTTTGAGCGCGTGTTGGCGCATCTCTCCCGGCATTGTGATGAGGAGCTGCCGCAGATGATGGAGAACATGCTCTCGCTGGTGATGTCCTTCACTGAGGGCGCAGGGCTCAAGGATGACCTGTGCATGCTGGGGCTGGAGTTCACCGAGGTGGAGACGCCGGACGCTGAGTCATGAGCCCGCCGCGCCGGACTCATGCTCCGGCAGCAGGCGCCGCAGGAGCTTCCTGTCGGGTGAGGCCACAGGTGCCGCTGCGAGGGAGGCGAGGGGGAGAAAGCATTCCCCCTCCCGCGGGGTCAGGCCGGGGGGCGCTTCGTAGAGGGAGCGCGTGACCTTGTAGCGGGTGATGCTGTAGGACTGGCGGCAGAGCAGGGGGAGCCCCTGCACCTCGGATTCGCTGCGGCGGGGGAGGCGGTACATGCCGGCGTGGCGGGCGCCTTCAGCCTGTTTTTCCATGAGCAGCCCCTCCGGGCGCAGGCACCACACATCGTGGTGCTCCAGGCGGGTCAGCTCTTTTTTGGCGCGGCGCACAGGCAGCTCCTCCGGGCGCTCGGCACGGCAGTGCTCACGCAGGGGGCAGAGCAGGCAGTCCGGCCGGCCGGGGGTGCAGAGGGTCTGGCCGAGCTCCATGAGGGCGGAGTTGTAGGCGCGCGGCTCAGTGGGGTGCACCAGCCGGGCGGCCCATTCCCAGTGCTTGCGCCGCCCGGCGGGGGTGTCCACGGGGGTGGTGTCGTTGAACAGGCGGGCAAAGACACGCGCTACATTGGCATCCACCAGCGGGGCGGGGCGGTTGTAGGCAAAGCTCAGCAGGGCGCCCACGGTGTAGTCGCCGATGCCGGGCAGGGCGCGCAGGGCGGACTCGCTCGTGGGGAAGTGGCCGCCGTGCTCGCGCTGGATGGCGCGCGCCGTGGCTTGCAGGGAGCGCACGCGGCGGTAGTAGCCCAGCCCCTCCCATGAGCGGAGGGCTTCTTCCTCGGAGGCCTCGGCCAGGGCGGCGGGGGTGGGGAAGCGCTGCATCCACTGCTCATAGCGCGCCAGCACAGTGGGGATGGTGGTCTGCTGCAGCATGACCTCGCTCACCAGGATGGCCCATGGGTCCCGGGTGCGCCGCCAGGGGTAGCTGCGCCCCGCGTGGGCAAACCAGTCCACGAGCGCCCGGGCTATGGGGGAGGCGGGGTGTGTCATCAGACGGAGCGGGTGGTGTAGATGGAGATGTCCGCCTCGGTGGAGCCGAGCAGTTGCTGGGCGCGCAGCAGCGCCTTGCGGGTGGACATGTTGGGGTTCTTGGGCTCCACGAGGAAGATGTTGCTCTCCCCGCGGCGGGTGCCTTCCTGCAGCACCTCGAGCACGCCGCTCTTGCGCAGGATGCGGTAGACCTCACGGCTGGCGCCGGAGATGATGAGGTGGCGCCCTTGCTCGCGGGTGAAGCGGATGAGCTCCTCCAGCGCGCACACGGAGGTGGCGTCCAGGTTGCGAGCATTGCGCATGCGCAGCACAATGACAGCCAGCGAGGCGTCCTCCGCGATGCGCGACACCTGCTTGCGGAAGAGGTCTGCCGCGCCGAAGAAGAGATCACCCTCCACGTGCACGATGGAGATCTGCGGCAGGCGGCGGGCGGTGTCGCTCACCTGCAGCAGGGTGCCGGCGTCATCCAGCGTGTATTCGATGAGCTCCGGCTTGGCGGCTTTGCGCAGGAAGAGCGACACGGAGAAGACGACGCCGGCGAAGATGGCCAGGTGCAGCGGCAGCAGCAGCGCTGCCACAAAGGTGGCCACGAGCACGGCGGCATCTCCGGGGGTGCTGCGGATGCAGATGCGCAGCAGCTTGCGGTCAAACAGGGAGACGGCGTTGGCCAGCACCAGCGCGGCGAGCACGCTGTGCGGGATGCGTGAGATGAGCGGTACATTGGCCAGCACAAAGGTGATGCCCAGGCAGAGGAGGCCGCAGTAGATGCCGGAGAATCGCGTGGCGGCGCCGGCGTTGTAGTTGAGGATGGAGCGCGTGAGCGAGGCGGAGCAGGGCAGGGAGGTGGTGAAGGCGGAGCCCATGTTGGCCATGCCCACGGCGAAGGTGTCCTGATTGAGGTTGAGCGGCTCGCCGGTCTTGGCGGAGATGGTCTTGCTCATGACGGTCTGCTCCAGCGTGGAGAGGAAAGCCACGCCCAGGGCGATGGGCAGGATCTCGCTGAGGTGGGTGGTGGCTTCGGCCAGGGCCGGCGGGGTGCACACGAGATCACTCATCGTGAAATCGCGCAGCATGCGCACCCCGGCGAAGGCTCCGCCGGCAAAAGGCTGGCTGAGCAGCCAGTTGAGCAGGCTCATGAGCAGCAGGATCACCGCAAAGGTGGGCAGAAAGCGGAAGTAGCGCCGCAGCGGGATGAACAGCGCGAAGGACAGCGCGCCGAGCAGCATGGGCTGCCATTGCGCGTGCTCCAGGTTGGCGATGATGGCGCTGCTCATGGAGAAGAATGAGCTGCCTGCCTGCACGTCATGGATGCCCAGCACGTAGCGCAGCTGTGAGGCGATGATGAGGGTGGCCGCGCCTGTGATATAGCCCACCAGCACGCTGCGGCTCACAAATTGCAGCATCTCGGTGGCTTTGATGAATGCGCCGATCACGCACAGCAGGCCGGCCAGAAAGACGATGGCCGGCACATAGATGCCCGGCGCGCTTTGTATGGCGGGGGAGGCCGCCAGCAGGAAGCTGGCCAGCATGAAGGCCGTGGCGTTGCTCGGCCCGCTCACGGTGAGTGAGCAGCGCGTGAACAGCGGCGCGATAAAGGTGCCTACTGTGGCGGCCATGATGCCGTAGATGCTCTCCAGCCCGGCCATGGCGGCAAAGGCCATGCCCTGCGGCAGCCCCACCAGCGCCACATCGACCGCCGCTTTCAGGTCTCGCCCGGCGCTGCGCAGGGTGTAGCCCTTGAGCGCTCGCCTCACCGGCAGGGGGTCTACTCTCCCTTGCTTCACGAATGTTTTGACGCCTCGCCACCCCATGCGTATGCTATATCCGAGCGCTCCCATAATGCCCTGCATTCTACCACGCCTCCCCCTATCTCGGCAAGGGAAAAGAGGCAGTATCCCGCCCGCGGTTATCCCGGCGGGGGCTTGTGGGATTTGAATGGCGGGTGGATAGGCAGGCTCTGCCTGCGGGTGGTAGGCGCGCTGTGTTGCGGGGTGGTGCGCATCTCTTTTTGAAAGAGATAATCAAGCAAAAAGACAAGCGCCTTTTGAATGTCAGGGTGTAGGGGGTGAAACCATGTATCAAATATGACGTGTCGACGCGTCATTTTCCGAAAGTGTGATATCTTTTAGTTGATTGACAGAAAATGAGTAGGGTGCATACAGGCTGGTCATCGCATTCAAAAAGATATAATACGCACCATGAGATGGCGGTGAGGAATTAATTTTGACTTGTTTTTTTAAGATAAGTTAAGTATAATCCTCACTGTAGACTTCTCTGAATATCGGAACTTTCCCATTCTTTTCAGACATATGAAATTACATCTTCCACTTCGACTGTTGGCAGCTTTGCTGGCGGTGCTGTCATTTGCGGGTCATTCTTATGCGGCAGCGGAAACGGAGGCGTCTGCCCCGGCGCAGACCTCTGTGAGCGGCACGCTTGTTCTCGAGGAGCGCGAGTATCGGGATGAAAACTTTTCTGCGAGCGGGGAAGATGTGATCTCCTCCGAATCTGACGCCACTCTCATCTCCGGCACGAGCAGCATCACCCTCACGGATGGCGGCGCGTTCAACATGAGCGCGGGTACGCTCGGCTACGGAGCGGACAGCACGGTGTCCGCCGGCATCGGCAGCGGCAGTGTCTTCACCATCTCCGGCGGCAAAGTGGCGGCCGATAGCGGCGCGCGTGTGACGTTCGATGTGGCCTCCGGCGGTTCGCTCATCTTCTCCGGCACCATGAATACGGGAGCGGGTGTCGCCACCATCAATGTCAACGGCGGCACGTTCGAGCAGAGTAGCTCCATCACCGGTGCTTCGCTGTATATCAATGTATATGATGGCGGTGTGGTGACCCAAGACGGCAAGCTGGCCAATGCGTCCAACAGCAAGGCGACTATCGTGGTGGACAACGGCGGCACCTACACCCTCAATGGCCTGGTCGGCGAGCTCGGCGGCAGGGGGGCTATTGAGGTGAAGCAGGGCGGTGTGTTCAATGTGGGAACCGCCGGCCGCATTTCTGCGCGCAACACGGGCAGCTCGGATATCATTGTCGACGGCGGCCAGCTCAACACCTCCGGCAATGTGCTGAGCAGCATGTGCTCCGGTGGCACGATCACCATCCAGAACGGCGGCGTCTTCACCCAAAATGCCGGCGCTGTGGCCTATGATATCCTCGCGACGAACCGGAATCCCGTGACGGTGACAATCAAGTCCAACGGGCGCTACCAGCTGAACGGGGGCAACTTCGGCTCCAGCATCGGCAGCGGGGACAAGTCGCCGGTGAATGTGGATATTTCCGATGGCGGCTCCTTTGTCCAAGCCGGCGGTGTTCTGGGCGCGTATATTCCCAATATCACGCTCAATGTGACGCAGGGCGGCTCATACACGCTGAGCGGCGGCAGCATGGGCAATGGCAGCGGTGTCTTTGACTTCAATGTGCAGGAGGGCGGCAGCTTCACGATTTCCGGCGGCGGGCTCATCCTCGGCCTGGCTCAATTCGATGTGACGGGTTCTTCTACGTTTGTCCAGAATGGCGGCGTGATCAAGGGCAATGTCAGCATCACGCTGGACGGCACCGGTGCGGAGGCTGCCTCTGCCGCTTCGTTCACCATGACGGATGGTGATATCTTGGAGCATGTGTCGGTGGATGTGCTGCAGGGGGCGCGCTTCTACATGGATGGCGCAGAGGCCACCATCGGCGGCAGCGCCGGCATTACTGTGAGTGGCGCCACCTTCACGCAGAACAATGGCATTTTCGGCGAGAGCGCCACGCTCACGCTCTCCGATGGGGCCACCTACACCCTGGCCGGCGGCACTTTCTCGGCGGCTGCGCTGAGTGCCGAGGGCTCCTCCAACAGCATCTCCCAGTCCGGCGGCTCCATGGAGACGGAGCTGACTCTGGCGGACGGCGCTCAGTATACGCAGTCCGGCGGCTCGTTCTCCGGCAGTATCCTGGCCTCCGGGGAGGACACAAGCATCACCCAGGAGGAGGAGGGCGAGATCTCGGCGGAGGTGGCGCTGAGTGATGGCGCTACTTTTAACCAGAGTGGCAATGTGACGGGTGCCATCAGCATCACCGGTGAGGACTCCACCTACACGCAGGAGGGCGGCAGCATCCTCACCGGCTCTTCCATTTCGTTGAGCGACCACGGCTCTTTCGTGCAGAATGGTGGCAGCATCATGACGGATGTGGAGTTGAATGATGCCACGGTGAGCTTTGCGCAGAATGGTGTCATCTCCGGCAGCGTGAGGGTGACCAACGGCGCTTCCTACAAGCAGAATGGCAATATCTCCGGCAATGTGAGCGTGAACAGCGGTTCCTCGTTTACGCAGCAGGAGAACGGCTCGATTTCCGGCGATGTGGAGGTGGACGGCTCCGGCAGCGAGTTTACTCAGGGTGGGTCCATCTCCGGCGATGTGACGGTGAGCAATGGCGCTCAATTTAACAATAATCACGCTATCCTGGGCGGGCTCACGGTAGATCAGGCGAGCTTTACCCAGACGAGCGATATTTCGGGTGATGTGACGCTGGCCAACGGCGGCAGCATCACGCAGCAGCAGGGCACGACTTCCGGCGGGGTGGAGGTGAGCGGCAGTGGCAGCTCGTTCTCCCAGGAGGCCGGCAGCATCGAGGGCCAAGTGTCGCTGAATGACGGCTCGTTCTCCCAGAAGAGTGGCGCGGCGATTGACGGCGGTGTCGCGGTGAATGGCGGCGAGTTCACTCAGGAGTCCGGCGGCAGCATCCTGGGCGGTGTGGTTGTGGCGGGCGGCAGTTTTGAGGAATCCGGCGCCATCTCCGGCGCGGTGAAGGTGAGTGGTGGCTCTTTCACGCAGAAGGGCACGGGCGTGCTCACGGGTGATGTGACGGTGAGTGGCAGCGGCAGCTTCACTCAAGAGGCTTCCGGCAGCATCGCAGGCTCCATCACTCAGTCCGGCGGTTCGGTCTCCCTGGCCGGCAGCATCACCGGCGGCGTGGAGCTGAGCAGCGGCTCGTTCACACAGGTGGCCGGCGCTGAAATCGGCGGCGAGGTGGTGCAGTCCGGTGGCTCGTTTGAGCAGAATGGCGATATCTCCGGCGGCGTGGAGCTGAGCGGTGGCTCCTTCACGCAGAAGAACGGCACTTCCTCCGGTGCGGTGGTGGTGACGGGTGGCAGCTATGAGCTGCAGGACGGCACGCTCTCCGGCGAGCTCTCGGTGAGCAATGGTGCGGGCTTTGCCATGAGCGGCGGCAGCATCACGGGCAGTGTGGGGGTGAGCGACGGCAGCTTCACCATGAGCGGTGGCTCCATCGGCAACGGGGTGGCGTTCAACCTGCTGAATTCCACGCTCACGCTCAGCAACGGAGCCTCCATGGCGGCAGATGTGACCCTCTCCGGCACCAAGTCGCTGTATGATATGGGCGGCGTGGCTGCGAGCGGCACGGTCACCCTCTCCGGCGGCAATCTGGCCAATGCCGGCAGCTTTGCGGGCGATATTGTCATCGACACGGCTGTGGACTACACGTCTGCGGTGAGTGTGGGCGGCGCGGCGGCAGAGCGCATCAGCGCCATCCGCACCCGCTCGGCTGAGACTCTCATCACCCACGTGGGCAATGGCACCCTCACTCTTTCCGGTGCAGATCACTCCATGGTGGTGGGCACCAACACCTCCACGGCGCACACGACCGGCACCGGGGTGCTCATTTCCTTTGAGAACAGCGGGGCCAACAATAAGGTGGCCTTTGACGGAACAGGTAAGCTGACGCTTAATTTCTCGACAGATCTGATCCTGGAAGCCGCCAGGGGTGAGCTGGAGGGTGATATGACAATCCACCTGACGGATGGCTCGATTGAGCTGGGCGGGCGCGAGGCGTCAGAAATTTTCATCTTCGGCGCCGGTATTGCGGAGGGTGTTAAGACTGTTGATGTTCAGAGCGGAGACCTGATCATTGACATTGATCTGGATAATCTCTGGATCGCGTCTCATGAGGGTGATGTGACGACGGCTACTGATGTGGATACGATTTCCGATGATCTCATGGTGATTGTGGATAAGGATATGAAGATCCAACTGCCCGCTGGGAAAACGGAGGTCACGCTTCACCAGCTCTCGGGGGACAGCACGTACGGCAATCTCTCCATCATCGCAGATGCGGCGCAGACGATCAAGCTCGCCAACTCCAACTCCCCCGGCGAGGCCAATGGCAATACTGTCTTCAACGGCAATATCACCGTGTCCGGCGCGGCGGCAGACTCCACTACTCTGGCCAAGGCGGGGGATGCCACCCTCACGCTGGGCGGTGTGCTCAGCTCGGCCGGCACGCTGGATGTGCAGGAGGGCAAGCTCGTGCTCAACAGCGAGGGAAATCAGGCGGGGGTGCTGAAATTGGCGTCCGGCGCTGAGCTCGCCATCGTGGGAGATCTCACCCTCAGCGGCACTTCGGAAAATCTGAGCGGCGCCATCACCGGCGGCGGCACCCTCATCCAGAACGGCGGCAGCCTCACCCTCGGCGGTGAGGATGTGCAGGCCAATCTCACCATCACCGGCGGCGCTGAGGTGACGCAGGGCACCGGTGATATCATCGGTGATGTGCTGATGCAAGGGGCAGGCACCTTTATGCAGGCTGCCGATATTCAGGGCTCTGTCACGCTTGCCGGCAAGGATGTGATTATCTATGTAGGCTCGGAGGGAAGCATTGCCGGCAGCCTGACCATTGCTTCCGATTGGGCAGGTGTGACCCTTACGAATGGCTCCATCGGCCAGGGTGTGGAAATCTCCGGCACGGATAGCTACGTTGAGGGCGAGGTTTCTGTGGGCGGCAATGTGGTGATTTCCGGCGCGTCGTCATCGTTCGACAGCTCCGAGGCCATCAGCGGCAGCGTGGAGCTCTCCGGGAAGGACGCTTCGCTGAGCGCGGGCAGCATCGGGAAGGGCGCCACCCTCTCCGGCGCCGGCGCCACGGCGGAGGTCAATGAGATCACCGGCTCCGTGGTCGTATCCGGCGCGGGCGCTGAGCTCAAGGCCAACACGAGCATCACGGGCGGTGTGACGCTCTCCGGCGCCGGCGCGAGCGTGACGGCGCAGGCTATCTCCGGCGGGGCGATCGACATCACCGGCGTCGGCAGCTCGCTGAAGGTCAGCAGCCTGGTGGATAGCGCCATCACGCTGAATGGCGCGGGCGCGACCCTGGATCTGGAGGGTGCGACGGCGAACACCGGCAAGCTCACCATCTACAACGGCAGCCTGGCCAACGCCGGCGGCTACACGGGAGATGTCATCATCAACACCTCGGCTGCCTACTCCGGCAGTGTGCTGGCCATGGGCAGCCTGAACGCCGAGTATGTGAAGAACATCAAGACAGCCTCCGGCATCTCCATCACCGAGCTCACGGGCCCCCTCACCTTCACGGGCATGGACAATATGCTGACCCTCGGCACCCAGCACGTGGGAGTGGGCGGCAGCGAGGCAGAGACCGCGCTGATTCAGTTCAGCGGCTCCGGCACAGTGGGCTTTGGGGATAGCTCAGCAGTGAAGCTGCAGTTCTCTGATGACCTGCTGGGCAGCTTCGGCAGCGGCAAGCTGGAGTTGTGGTTTACCAACGGCACCATCACCGGCATGGAGGGCAAGGAGGGCAGTGAGCTCATCAGCTGGCTGCAGACGCACTTCCTGCTGGCGACCGGCAGCGGCGTGGAGTTCGCCTACATTGAGAGCGAGGACGGCGGCAAGCTTTACCTGACAGCCGCGACGCGCAATGTGTGGCAGACCAGCGTGGAGAATCAAAGCACGCTCACGCAGGTGGATGCTTTCGACCCCTACGGCCAGGTGATCATCGACCTCGATACCAAGCTCGCGGTGGAAGCCACGGCTCAGAGCAACCACTCCACCATCAAGCAGCTGCAGGGTAAGGCCAATTTGGAGATCAGCAACAGCGGCCAAACGCCCCTCACTGTGGAGCTGCGCAATGAGAGTTTTTACGATGTGCAGGGCAATATGGTGACTCACGGCGCCACGTCTTTCAACGGCAATCTCGGCACCGCGGGTGAGGTCAACATCCAAAAGACGGGCAATGATGTTCTGGTGCTCAACGGCAACCTGAAGACCGCCGGTGATCTGGATGTGAAGAACGGCAAGCTGGTGCTCAACGGCAAGGCCAACACGGCAGGCAGCCTGAGCCTCAACCCCGAGACACCGACCCGCGCAGATGGTAAAGATGTGAGCGCGAACGAGCTGGAGGTGAACGGCAAGCTGACCCTCAGCGGTTCGAGCGATCTGAGCGCGGCCTCGGGCACCATCTCCGGCACGGGCCTGGTGGAGCTGCTGGGTGATCTCACCGTGGGGGCGGACGTGAGCCTCTCCGGCCCGGCCATGGCGCTGGCCTCCGGCAGCACGCTGGATGTGAGCGCGGCGCAGGGAGCGAGCATCGGCGGCCTCTCCGGCGCCGGCACACTCATCAATGGCGCGGGCGGCCTCACCATCACCGGTGGGCAGGGCGTCTTCAGCGGCGAGCTCCGGGGCGAGGGCATGCTGACCCTGGCCGGTGAGACTCAGCTGACCCTCAGCGGCGCAGGCAATGCAAACTATGACCTGGTGAACGGCAGAAAGGCCTCCCTCACCCTCAGCACGGACAGCGCGACCTACCGCACCGTGGATAACACAGGCGTGCTGCGCATTGCTCCTGTGGGCTCCGGGCGGGAGGCTGCCGCTGCCGGCCATGTGGAGGTGACAGATGGCGTGGCTCTGCGCGCCGGCTCGACCACCGCCTTTGTGGTGAACTTCGACAGCGCGCAGGATGTGAACTCCCTCCCGGCCCTGCTGAGCAGCAATGGCGCCGTGGTGCTGGAGAGTGGCATGGGCGTGGCTGTGGAGGGCACCGGCCTGGGTGTCGGCATGCCGGATCAGCTGGAGCTCACGCTCATCCATGCGGAGGGCGGGCTCTTCTCGCAGGAGACAACAGGCTATGCCATAGCGGGCAGCGGCGCGCTGGAGGACGGCATGGAGCTCTCTCAGGTGGAGACAACCGGCCTCTTCAACATCTACTACGAGAATGCCAAGGCTACTGTGGTGGGCGATGATGTGGTCTTCACGGCGCAGCACCGTACCGGCAATCTGTTTGATGAAGCGGCCGGCACATTCAACTCCCGCGCCGGCGCGGCTCTGCTCTGGGCGGCCAAGGATTCGCTGGATTTGGAGGCGAGCCCCACGCTCGGCAAGGTGGAAGCGGCTGTGGCTGATCTGATTGTGGCCGGCAAGACAAGTGAGGCGACTCGCGCGCTGGCCGCTGTGGCCGGCAGCACCTCCACGGCAATCTCTGCCGCGCAGAGCGACTCCCTGCGCCAGCAGCTCGAGCGCACCCGCCAGCGCGCGGTGCTGCGCCGCGCGGGCGCTGTGGCCGGGGATGAGAAGCTCCGCGCTCATGCGTGGGTGGAAGGCATCGGCGCCTTTGCCAAGCTCAGTACCGATGGCGATGAGAGCGGCTACAAGCTCAACAGCTGGGGCGGCTCTGTGGGCGCGGATGTGGAGCTGAATCCCGACCTCAGCGTGGGCCTCTCCCTCACGGCGCTCTATGGTGACCTGGACGCCTCGGCGGCGGACTCTGCCTCCGGCAAGATGGACTCATACTACCTGAGCCTCTTCCTGAGCAGCAAGTCCGAGCGCTGGACCCACACGCTCGCGCTGGTGGGCGGCGGCGCAGATGTGAGCCTCAACCGCTATGTCGACCTGGGCTCTGTGGCCTACTCGACCTCCGCCAACACGAGCGCGACCTCCCTGGGCGCCATCTACGAAGTGGCCTATGATATCCCCCTCGAGGAGCAGAAGACCTCCCTCCTGCAGCCCGTGGCAAGTATCGCGATCAACAGCGTGTCGGTGAATGGTTATGAAGAAACCGGCGCCGACGGCGCAGGCCTGCATGTGGACAGGCAGACCCGCACCTCGGCCACGCTTGCGCTCGGCGCCCGCTACCTCACCAAGGCGGGGGCTCAGGCCCTTGGCCGCGCCGCGACGCTGGAGTTCAGCGCAGCTGTGGCGCAGGAGTTGGGTGACACGCGCAGCGAGACCAATGTGGCCCTGCTGGGCAACCCCGGCTACAGCGCACGCGTGCGCGGCGCCGAGGTGGGCTCCACGGCGTTCCGCCTCGGCGTGAGCGCCAGCGTGCCGGTGAATCAGCAGACACAGGTCTTTGTCTCCGGCAATGCCGACCTGCGCTCCGGGGCGGCCCTGTGGGGCGTGAATTTCGGCGTACAAACCTCGTTCTAAAGGCGTGGTGAGATAAGCCGCGAGCGGTGCATCCCCCGGTGGATGCACCGCTCGTTTGCATGGTGACAAAAAGGATCGCGCGCGAGTGCGCGGAACTCGCAAATCTCCCTTGACAAAAAGGGGATAGAGTGGTAGTTTATTGGCACAGCGCTGAGGCGGGGGCGGTGTGTCCCGGCCCGATGGAGATTATGAAGACGACCAAACTGATACAAGTGTCTGATAAGAACAGCACAACGCTTGACTATCTGCGCAACGATGCAGATATGCCCCATGAGCTGATGACGCTCAATGTGGGCCCCTCTCACCCGGCGACTCACGGTGTGTTGCGCTTGAAAATTGTCATTGATGGTGAGGAGATTGTTTCCTGTGATCCCATCATCGGCTACCTGCACCGCGGCATGGAGAAGATCGCGGAGAACTGCCACTACAACCAATATGTTGCCTACACGGACCGCTTTGATTACCTGGCGCCCATGAGCAACAACATCGCCTATGCCTGCGCTGTGGAAAAACTGATGGGCTGGGAGCTGCCGGAGCGCGGCCAAGCCATCCGCGTGCTCTGCTCAGAGCTCTCGCGCATCTCATCCTATTTCCTGGGGCTGGGTGTGTACGCCATGGATACGGGCGCGATGACGGCATTCCTCTACTGCTATGAGGAGAAAGAAAAGGTGCACAACTTCTATGAGAAAATCTGCGGCGCCCGCTTCACCTCCAGCTATACGCGCATCGGCGGCATGACGCGTGACCTGCCCGCCGGCTTTGAGAAAGAGGTGCTTGCCTTCTGCGACAGCGCGGAGAAAACTGTGGCTGAGGTCAAAAAACTCTTGCTGCACAACAAGGTATTCATCGACCGCCTCGTGGGCGTGGGTGTCATCCCCCGCGAGATGGCGCTGCAAAACGGCATGACCGGCCCCAACCTCCGCGCCAGCGGTGTGGCCCGTGACCTGCGCAAGACCAACCCCTACCTCGGCTACGAGAAGTATGAGTTTGATGTGCCTGTGGCGCAGGAGGGCGACTGCTACGCGCGCTTCCAGCTCCGCCTCGAGGAGATTCTGCAATCTGTTCGTATCATCCGCCAGGTGTGCGCCACCATGCCCAAGGGCCCCATCTGCGTGCAGGGCGTCAAGGGTATCCTCCCCCGCAAGGAAGACGCCATGCAGGGCATGGAGGAGCTGATCCGCCAATTTATGGTGAGCACGGAGTGCGTGAACGCCCCGGCCGGGCAGGTGTTCTTTGCCGCAGAAAACCCCAAGGGCGAGCTGGGCTTTTTCCTCGACTCTCAGGGCGGCGGCATAGCCAACCGCCTGAAGATGCGCAGCCCGTCATTCTGCACGCTCTCCATCCTGCCGGAGCTGCTGCCGGGTCACCTCGTGAGCGATATCGGCGCCATCCTCGGCTCGTTCGATTTCGTGCAAGGTGAGTGCGATCGTTAAAGCCCGCGAGCAGATGCCTCTCTCTCTTCCCCCATCCTTTCCCACTCCACTTTTCTGCCATGTCTGACCAACCTGATGCTATCCAAGCCCTGACAGAGCGGCGCCCCTCGCCCGGCGAGCAATTTTTCCCTGCCTTTAAGGTGACGCCCGCTCTCGAGAAAAAGGCCAAGGAGCTTGTGGCGCTCTACCCCGAGGGCAAAGAGCAGTCTGCCGTGCTTCCCATCATCCACCTCATCCAAGAGAAGTTCGGCTACATCTCCCCCGAGTCCATCCCCTGGATTGCGGAGATGTGCTTGTGCACCCCGATCCACGTGGAGGGTGTGGTGACCTTCTACCCCGGCATCCGCCGGATGTGCCCCGGCAAATGGCACATCCGCGTGTGCCACACCATCGCCTGCGCGCTCTCCGGCGCGGAGGAGCTGCTGCCCTATATCTGCGAGAAAACGGGGATCAACCCCGCCGACATGACAGAGGAGGAGCCCATCGCCGTGAGCCCTGATGGTGTGTGGAGCCTTGAGGCTGTGGAGTGCCTGGCCAACTGTGGCTTCGGTCCCAATATCATGATCAATGATACGCTTTATTCTCAAGTGGATAAAGCTATGGTGGACAAGCTGGTGGCTGATTATTCCAAGAAAGTGAAATCCTAATTCCCCTCCGCTACGATGAGTGAGATCACCTACAAAAAAGGCCGTGAGCCGCACCCGCGCGAGACGCGCCGCATCTTCCGCAATATTGACCGCGTCGGCTACGACCCGTCCATTGATTGCTTCCTTCAGGATGGCGGTTACGAGACGCTCAAGAAGGCGCTCGCCATGGAGCCTGCCGCGGTTATCGACGAAGTGAAAAAGAGTGGTCTGCGCGGCCGCGGCGGCGCGGGTTTCCCCACCGGCGTGAAGTGGACCTTCATCCCCCGCGGCAACACCAAGCCGGTGTACCTGGTGTGCAACTGCGATGAATCTGAGCCCGGCACGTTCAAGGACCGCTTCATCGTGCACCAAGATCCGCACCAGCTCATTGAGGGCATGATCATCGCCTGCTATGCGGTGCAAGCCCACTACGCCGTGATCTACATGCGCGAGGAGTTCCCCGAGGGCGCCAAGATTGTGCAGAAAGCCCTGAAGGAGGCGGAAGAGCACAACTTCCTCGGCAAGGATATCTTGGGCACGGGCTATGACCTGCAGATTGTCCTGCACCGCGGTGCAGGCGCCTATATCTGCGGTGAGGAGACCGGCCTCATCAACTCCATCGAAGGCCTGCGCCCCTATCCGCGCATCAAGCCGCCTTTCTTCCCGGCCGCCATCGGTCTGTACGGCTGCCCCACCATCGTGAACAATGTGGAATCGCTCTGCCAAGTGCGCCAAGTGCTGATGCGCGGCGGCGAGGCCTACGCGGCTGAGGGCGCCACGCGCAGCCCCGGCACGCGCATCATCGGCGTGTCCGGGGATGTGAAGCGCCCCGGGTATTATGAGATCATCTCCGGCTCCATCACCTATGGTGAGCTGCTCTATGACCTCTGCGGCGGCCCGAAGGACGGGCGGCAGTTCAAGGCCATCATCCCCGGCGGCGCCTCTGCCAAGGTGATGCGCTGTGATGAGGTGCTCAAGGGGCGCAATGCCGACGGCAGTGTGCGCAAGATGAGCATTTTTGACGTGCCGATGGATCTCGACAGCATTGCCCAGCACGGCTCCATGAGCGGATCCGGCGGTGTGATTGTGATGGATGACAGCCGCAGCATGCCCCACATGCTCAACAACCTCAACCGCTTCTTCGCCTGGGAGTCCTGCGGCCAGTGCTCCCCCTGCCGCGAGGGCAATCCCTGGATGCTCAAGCTCTCTACCCGCATTTGCAACGGCCAGGCCTCCCCGGAGGATGTGGACTTGCTCAAGTCTGTGGCAGACAATATCTGCGGCCGCACGGTGTGCGCCTTTGGCGAGGCGTGCTCGTGGCCGGTGCAGGCCTTTACCACCAAGTTCCGCGAGGAGTTCTTGGCGCTCACCAAACCCATCAACGCGCTCAAACCGCACTCTGCGGAGGCTGCGGAGGCGCGCAAATTCCTCTCCCGCGATGACGCATAACCCCCTTTTTTGAGATGAGTTCCGAACCTGAAAGCCTGCCGAAAGACCAAGCCGCTGCCGAGGGCAAGGTCAATGTCCAAATCAACGGGAAGTGGTACCGCTTCCCCAAGGGCACGCGCATCGCGGATGCATGCAACTCTGTGGGGGTGCATGTGCCCTGCTTCTGCTACCACCCCAAGCTCTCCGTGGTCGGCTCGTGCCGCATGTGCCTTGTCGAGCAGGGCATGCCCCCGCGCCTTGCTCCCGGCGCCACGCCCACTTACAATGAGGATGGCTACCAGACCATCCAATGGATGCCCCGCGCGGTGATTGCCTGCGCCAACACTGTGGCGGAGAATATGGGCATCCGCACGGATGGCGCGCTCTGCGAGGATGCCCGCCGCGGCGTGCTGGAGTTCCTGCTCACCAACCACCCGCTGGATTGCCCGATCTGTGACCAGGCGGGTGAGTGCAAGCTGCAGGAGTACACCGCGGATTACGGCCGCGCCTCCCACCGCTTCACGGAGTCCAAGGTGAAGAAAGGCAAGAATCTCTCCATCGGCCCGCGCGTGAATCTGGACCAGGAGCGCTGCGTGCTCTGCCGCCGCTGCATCCGCTTCATGAAGGAGATTGTGGGCGAGGAGGTGCTGGGTGTCGTGGGCCGCGGGGCGCACAACGCCGTGTCTTGCTTCCCCGGCAAGTGCCTGGACAGCAACTACTCCATGAATGTGGTGGATATCTGCCCCGTGGGCGCCATGACCAGCAAGGACTTCCGCTTCAAGATGCGTGTCTGGTTCCTCAAGAGCACGCCCACCATTGATGTGAACTGCGGCACGGGTACCAACATCAACATCTGGACCCGTGAGCAGCGTGTCTACCGCATCACCCCCCGCCAGAATGACGAGGTGAACAGCTGCTGGATGCCGGATGACCACCGCTTGAACTACAAGTATATCAACGCCCCGGAGCGCCTGGCCACACCCCTGGTGCGCACGGATGCGGGCGCCCCGCTGCGCCCCTCCACCTGGGAGGCCACTCTCAGCCTCGTGGCGGAGCAGCTGCGCCGCTGCAAGCCCGAGGAGCTGGCCATCATCGCCTCCGCCCGCCTCACCAACGAAGAGCTCTACCTGAGCAAGCTGCTGGCAGATTCACTGGGCGCGGCCTATGTGGACATCGTGCCGCGCACGCAGGAGGCGGATGACATGCTGGTCTCGGCAGATCGCAACCCCAACACCACCGGCGCCAAACTCATCTTCGGGCATGACGGCAGCACGCTGCCTGAGCTCGTGAAAGCGGTGAAGGCCGGCAAGATCCGCTCGCTCATCGTGCTGGGTGAGGATGTCACGGCAGAGGCCGGCATCACCCCCGAGCAGCTGGGGCTGCTGGATTACCTGCTGGTGATGCACCACAGCGAGAGCGGCACCACCCGCCGCGCAGACGTGGTGCTGCCCGGTGTGAGCTTTGCAGAGAAATACGGCACCATGATCAACGTGGCCGGCCGCATCCAACGCCTCAACAAAGCCATCGAGCCGCTGGGCGATGCCCGGGCAGATGCGGATATCCTGCGCGCGCTGGTGGCAGCCTGCGGCCGGGGAGAAGCCGCCGCCGCTGCGGCGCAGGCGAACTCGGCCATGCAGCTGCTCGACCTGATGGCGCAGCAGATCAGCGAGCTCGAGGGCGTGACCTGGGCAAATATTGGAAATCAGGGGCGTGTCGTGCTGGACACGGGTGTCACCATCCCCCTGATTGAACGAGAGAAAGCGAAGAAGTAAAGATTACCCCAACACGATATGATGGATACGCTTTGGAATTGGTGCTGTGATGTGCTCAGCAATCCGACTTGGTTTTACCTGCTCACCACGGTGTTGAAGCTGGTGCTGGTCTTCGCTGTGATCTTGGCTTTTGTGGTGGTGTCAGTGTGGATTGAGCGCCGCGTGGCCGGCTGGATTCAGGACCGCCCCGGTCCGAACCGCGCCGGCTTGCCGCTTTTCCTGCTCAACCGCTTCGGCAGCAAAGAAAAACAGCCCCTCAAGGAAACGCTGCATTTCTTCGGCTGCTCGCAAGATGGCTGGGTGGCGCGCCTCTGCCGCTGGCTCCGCTTTGACCGCGAAATCCCCACTTTCGGCCTCATGCAGCCGGCGCTGGATGGCGGCAAACTCTTCCTCAAGCAGGAGATCACGCCCTCTTACGTGCGCAAGTTCTACTTCATCCTCGCGCCGATGCTCGTGCTCGGCCCGCCGCTTGTGGCTGCTGCCGTGATTCCCTTCTCCTCGAGCGTGAGCACCGCCTTTGGCGATATCTCCATGTGCGTGGCCAATCTGAACATCGGCCCGCTGTGGGTATTTGCCGTGTCCGGGCTCTCAGTATACGGCCTCACGCTGGCCGGCTGGTCATCCAACTCCAAATACCCCTTCCTGGGTGGCATGCGCGCCACGGCTCAGCTCATTTCCTATGAGGTGGCCATGGGGCTCTCCATCATCCCGCTGCTCATGATGTTCGGCACGCTGAATCTGCAGGACATCGTGCAGAGCCAGGCGGCAGATGGCTGGACACTGCTGCCGCTCTGGGGGCAGGGGCTGAGCCTGCAGCGCTGGCTGCTCTTCATCCCGCTCTTCCTGAGTTTCATCATGTTCACCACCTGCATATTCGCAGAGGCCAACCGCACGCCCTTCGACATGGCGGAGTGTGAGACTGACCTCGTGGGTGGCTACCACACGGAGTACTCCTCGATGAAGTTCGCCTCGTTCTTCATGGGTGAGTATGCGGCCATGGTCATCGGCTCCGCCATGGTGGTCACGCTCTTCTTGGGCGGCTGGTCCATCGGCTTCGGGGCAGACGCCGCCCTGGCGAGCTGCTGTGAGTGGCTGGCCGTGCTTTGCCAGTTTATCGTGTTCCTGCTCAAACTCTTGGCATTCATCTTCTTCTTTGTGTGGGTGCGCTGGACACTGCCGCGTTTCCGCTGGGATCAGGTGATGCGCCTCTGCTGGCTGGTGTTCATCGAGCTGGCTGTGGCCAACATCTTCCTGACTGCCGCTATTCTCTACTTCGTCAAATAATAGCCCTTTCTACGTCTCATGTCATACGTCCCCATTAAGCGCCCCAAGTTTTCCCTTCTCGACCAATTGTATGTGGTGGAGTTGGTGAAAGGGCTTGCTATCACACTCAAGCACCTTGTGCTCTCCCTGCTGGGCAAGAGCCGAGGCAAGGCTGATTTCAACGGCAAGGGAGTAGGTGTCTGCATGCCTTTCCCTGAGCAGCGCTGGGATGACCGCCTCCCCTCCTATTACCGCGGCGCGCCCACTCTGGTGCGCGGTGAGGATGGGCGGGAGCGCTGCGTTTCCTGCCAGTTGTGTGAGTTTATCTGCCCGGCGCGCGCCATCCGTGTGGTGCCCGGCAGCGCCGAGGGCAAGCAAGAGAAAGCCCCGGCGGCTTTTGAGATCGACATGCTGCGCTGCATCTACTGCGGCATGTGCCAAGAAGCTTGCCCCGAGCAGGCTATCTTCCTCTCCAAGGAATACCTCATCACCCTCACCGACCGGGATCAGGCCGTGCGCTCCAAGGAGCAGCTTTACCAGCTGGGCGGCACGCGCAAGGGTCTTGTGAACAAGTGGAACCAATACAAATAAAGCCATGTTGTACTCTGCTATCTCTGCTGTTTTGTTTTATGTCTTTGCCTTTGCGGCGCTGCTGTGTGCCGTGGGGGTGGTGGCTTTCCGCAATCCGGTGAGCAGCGCGCTGAGCATGGCGCTCTGTTTCGGCTTCACGTCAGCCATCTTCTTCAACCTCGGGGCCACCTTCCTCGGCATCTCGCAAATCATCGTCTATGCCGGCGCCATCCTCGTGCTCTTCCTTTTCATCATCATGATGCTCGATGTCAAGAGCGAGGAAGAGAGAGGCGTGAGCAGCTTCGTGAGCACCGTGGTTGGTGTCGTGGTGGCGGGTGTCTTTGCCGGGCTGATGGTGAAGGCAGTTGAGGCGCTGCCCGGCTCCAAAGGAGGGCGCTGCCCGGTGCATGTGCTGGTGGAGAGCTCGGGTGAGCTCTGCGTGGGTGAGGAGGCTGAGGCCGCGGCGCAGATGCCGAAGCTGCAGCCCTACGGCGGCGCACTGCCGGCCCTGCAGCTTCCGGAGAAGAGCTCCGACACCGCCTTGCTGGGCAACACGCTTTTCTCCCGCTACAGCATCCCCTTTGTCCTCCTGAGTTTTGCCCTTTTGGCCGGATCCGCGGGTGCGGTGGCCGTGGGCCGCAAGCTGCGCAAGGATTAACCCACCTCCCTCATATAACATGACTCCTTTATCACACTACCTCATCTTCTCGAGCATCCTCTTTGCCGTGGGTTTAGCCGGCGCGTTGATGCGCAGAAACATTTTGGTTGTATTCATGTGCCTGGAGCTCATGCTCACGGCGGCGAATGTGTCGCTGGTGGCATTCTCGCGGGCGCAGGGTACTGAGGGGGTGCCTGTGTATGATGCACAGGTGCTGACTCTCTTTATTATGGCCATAGCGGCGGCAGAAGTAGCCGTGGGGCTGGCGCTCATCGTCGCCATGTTCCGCGCGCGCCGCACGGTGGATAGCACATCGCTCAACTCTTTGAAAGACTAACTCTATGATGCACAATCTCCCCTGGTTATTTCTCCTGCTGCCGCTCATCGTGGCCGCTTTGGATTGGGTTTGCTTCCACCGCTGCCCGCGCACAGCCGCTACCTTGTCCATATTATCCGCGCTGGCAACCTTGGCGCTTTGTGTAGCGATGCTTTGCGGCTGGCAGTGCTGCACGCCGCCGGACGCGTATGAGTGGGTGACCACCACGAAGTTCTCGCTGAGTCTCGGCTTGGTGCTGGATGACATGGCGCTCAGGATGATGCTCGTGGTGACAGGCATCGGCCTGCTGGTGCACATCTTCTCGCTGGGCTACATGAAGGGCGACTCCTCGAATCTGAGCCGCTACTTTGCCGGCCTTTCCATCTTCATGTTCAGCATGAGCACCATCGTGCTGGCCGACAACTTGGCCATGACCTTCATCGGCTGGGAGATGGTGGGCTTCTCCTCCTACCTGCTCATTGGCCATTGGTTCCACAAGGATTCTGCGGCTGATGCAGCGAAAAAAGCTTTTATTACCAACCGCGTGGGCGACTTCGGCTTCCTCATCGGCATCTTGCTGACGCTGGGTGTGTTTGGCACGCTGTCCTTTGCGGACATGGCGGGCAAGGCCGCGGCGGCGCCGCAGGCTGTGCTGACCGCGGTGGTGCTGTGTCTCTTCTGCGGAGCGGTGGGCAAATCTGCTCAGTTCCCGCTGCATGTGTGGCTGCCGGACGCCATGGAGGGCCCCACACCGGTGTCGGCTCTCATCCACGCCGCCACGATGGTGGCCGCCGGTGTGTACATGCTGGTGCGTCTGCAGGTGAGCATGGGGGCTGAGGCCTTCACAGATACGGCCTGTTGCGTGATCTCGCTGATAGGCGGGCTCACAGCGCTGCTGGCTGCGCTCATGGCGCTGCAGCAAGATGACATCAAGCGCGTGCTGGCATACTCCACCCTTTCGCAGCTGGGGTACATGGTGATGGCCGTGGGCCTGCTGGCAGGGGAGGCCGCCATGTTCCACCTCTACACGCATGCGTGGTTCAAGGCGCTGCTTTTCCTGGGCGCCGGCGCCATCATCATCTGCTGCCACCACGAGCAGAACATCTGGAAAATGGGTGGGCTGTCCAAGCGCATGCCGCTCACCGTCCTTTGCTTCCTGATGGGCACCTGCGCGCTCATCGCCATCCCCGGCTTCTCGGGCTTCTTCTCCAAGGAAGCCATCTTGGATGCCGCGTGGGAGAAGTCTCTGCCCTGCTTTGTGGTGGGGGTGAGTGTGGCGGCGCTGACAACATTTTACATGGTGCGCCTGTGCCTTGTGGCCTTCTGCGGCAAGGGGCGCTCCCACAGCGCGGAGGGCGCGCGCGAGGCCGGCGCCACCATGCTGCTGCCGCTGGTAGTGCTGGGTGTGCTGGCCATCATCTCCGGCTATGGATTTGTGGCGGATCGGCTGGTACCTTGCGGGGGATTCCACGCGCACGGGCTGGAGATCGGGGTGCCGTTCTTTGCCGGCTTGGGCGCCTTGTTGGTAGGCGGAGGCGCGGCGTGGTGGGTGTATGGGCGCAAGTCATGCGCGGAAGACCCGCTGGCGGGCAATGCCTTCTCGCGTGCCCTGCGCAAGCGCCTCTATATTGATTGCTTCTATGATTGCTACCTCGTGGGCTTTGTGCAGAAGTATCTGGCCTGCACCTTGGATTTCATTGATGATGGCCTGCTGCGGCGGCTTGTCGTGCAGGGCTCGGCACGCCTCACCGGCTGGGTGGGCCGCCTGGCGGGGAGCATACAAAACGGCTCGCTGCGCTACTACACGCTCATCACAGGGCTGGGCTTGCTGTTCATCATCTTCCTCTTGGCCTTCACCATTCAATTTTAACCTGATTTACCTACACAGACCATGCTCACTTGGCTCATTCTGATTCCCGTTCTTGCAAGTGCCCTGATTGGGCTATGCAAGGCTCCGGCGCGGCCCACAGCGCTTGCCAGCGCAGCCGCTACACTCGTGCTTGGCGTGGCGGCGGTGCTCTCTGTGGTGTGCTGCGGTCACGGAGATTGCCTTTCCTCCTTCATGGGGCAGGAGATGCAGTTCTCCCTGCGCATGCCGATGAGCTGCGCGATGCTGCTGCTCACGGTGGTCGTGACCTTTGCCGCCATCTATGGCATGCGGACAGCCCACCCCGATGAGGCGCGCAGCTGGAGCGTATCCACCCTGCTCATCTCAGCCGGCGCCACGGGTGCTTTCATCTCTGACCACGTGTTCGCGTTCTTTGCGTTCCATGAGTTGGCGCTCATCCCCACCTTTGTGATGATCGGCTGCTACGGCCGCGGCGAGCGCCGCACCATCGCCTGGCGCACCACGCTCTACTTGGGCTTGGCGTCCATGGTGCTGCTGGCCGGGCTGGTGCTGCTGTGTGTGGAGATGAATGCCATGACATTCTCCGCCATTGCGGCCAAGGCATATATGGGCAAGCTGCCGGAGTCCGCCTGCCTGATCTCGGGGCTGCTGCTGCTGGGCTTTGGCACACTGGTTTCGCTTTTCCCGTTCCACTCATGGGCAGCGCCGGCCTATGCCAGCGCCCCCACACCGGTGGCCATGCTGCATGCGGGTGTGCTCAAGAAGTTCGGCCTGTACGGGCTGTTTCTGATAGCCTATATTTTCGGGCCCTCGGTGGGCAAGTTGTTTGGCTGCTGGAATAACCTGCTGCTGTTGCTTTTGCTGGGCAATGTGCTGTGGGTGGGGTACGTGGCGGTGTCGCGCACGCGCTTGGACGACCTGCTGGGCAACTCCTCCGTCATGCACATGGGCTATCTCTTCTTGGCCTTTGCGTGCTATGTGGCATCCGGCGGTGAGAACATGCTCGCCTTTAAGGGCGCCGCGCTCCTGATGGTGGCGCATGGCCTGAGCATCGCCATGCTCTTCCTGCTCACCGGGCAGATCGAGAGCCAGACCCGAACGCTCGAAATCAACAGCTTGGGAGGCCTGGCGCGCAAGCTGCCCCTGCTGGGCTTCCTGTTCGGCCTGGCGGGTATGGCCTCCATCGGCCTGCCTTTGCTGGCCAACTTTGCGGGTGAGCTGAGCATCTTCATCTCCTGCTTCCAGGGCTGGAGCCCGGGGGAGGCCACCGGCTGCTGCAGCTGGCTCGGCGGGCTGGGCCCGGTGCAGGTGACAGTCGTCATCGCCCTGTGGGGATTGGTCATCAGCGCGGTCTACATGCTGCGTGCATTCCGCAACGTGTTTGAGGGCGAGGTGAGCTCAGCGAGCGCCCGCGCCACCAAACTGAGCTGTGCCGACATCATCTCGGCAGCGCTGCTGGGCTTCCTGCTCCTTCTTTTAGGTGTTGCTCCCTCACTTCTTATAATCTGAACTTCTAGCCATCTTTCATGAATATGTCCTATTTGCTTTCCGCTACATACACATGGGGGCAGTTTGTGCCGGTGTTTTGCCTTGTGGGCCTGGCCGTGCTGCTCATGCTGGCCGATGCCTTTTTGCCCCGTATCCCCAAGCAAGCGTTCCCCTTGGTGGGAGCGCTGGGCGCCCTGCTGACGGCTTGCTTCATGATCAAGGGGGAGTATGCTAACTCCTTCGGCCTGCTTGCCTGCGGCGCGACCGGTATCTGCCTGCTGATGCTCTGGGACTACCGCTCGGTGGTCTATGCATCTGTGGCAGGGGGGGAGAGCGATGAGGGCTCTTCCGAGCTGGCGTCGCTGCTGCTCATCGCCTGTGCGGGCGTGTGCGCGCTGACGCAGGCGCGGGATCTGGTGCTGCTCTTTGTGAGTTTGGAGATTGTCACTCTGGCCTCCTATTCCATGGCGGGTTATTTCCGCCGGAATCAGGGCTCTATCGAGGCGGGGGTGAAGTATCTCATCCTCGGTGCGGTGAGCACGGGGGCTCTGGTCATGGGCATCGCGTGGTACTTTGGCACCACGGGGTCCTTTGCCCTGCATTCGGCCTTTGTGTCACGCGCGCTGTGCAATCCTTACCTCTGCACGGGGTTCCTGGTATCGCTGGCGCTGCTGCTGGCCGGGGCCTTTTTCAAAGTGGGAGCGGCTCCCATGCATGTGTGGATTCCGGATGTGTATCAAGGTGCGCCCACCCCGGTGTCGGCGTTCTTGGCGGTGGCCTCCAAGACGGCGGGTTTTGTGGTGCTCATGCTGCTGAGTGTGCCGCTGGGGAGTGTGGCCGGCGACACGCCGGAGCTGGTGCGCCCGGTGGTGCACGGGCTGGCCGTGGTGGCGGGGCTCACGCTGATCATCGGTAATCTGGGGGCCATTGGCCAGCAGAATGTCAAGCGCCTGCTGGGTTATTCCTCCATCGGCCAGGCCGGGTTTATCCTCATCTTCTTTGTGGCGCTGCGTCCCACGCTCTTCTCGGATGTGTGGTTCTACCTCTTTGTCTATGGGGTGGCGACTCTGGCGGCTTTCTATGCTGTGGCGCAGGTGCGCATGCAGCGCGGCAGCGAGGAGCTCTCAGCCTTCCGCGGCATGGGCAGGACCAACCCCCGCGCGGCCTTCCTCATCACCGTGCTTTTTGCCTCGCTGGCGGGTGTGCCGCTCACGGGTGGATTCCTGGCCAAGTGGTCATCCTTCCGTGCGCTTCTGTATGCCGGTGAGCGCTGGAGCGGGATGACACCGTGGCTGCTGCCCATCATGATCGTGTGTGCTGCGGCCGGGTTCTACTACTACTTCAAGGTGCTGCGGGCGATGTACTGGGAGAAGCAGGAAGAGGCGGAGGAGCCGGTGCGTTTCTCCCCGCTGGCGGTAGCGCTGCTCACTGTGAGTGCGCTGGCGCTTCTGGCCGTGGGGACACTGCCCCTGCTGCTCACCGGAGCGAGCTACTGATGCGCCCCGCACCCCCGCCGGTAGGATCTCACCCATATGAGCACAATGTCGATGCGTCGGATCATCCTCTGCATGGCGCTCTGCATAGCATGCATGGCGGGGTGGGCGCAGGCATGGGCGCCGGTGAATGAGCGCGTACCGGAGCCGGCGCGGGAGTTTCGCGCGGCGTGGGTAGCCTCGGTGTTTAATCTGGACTGGCCGTCGGCGGCAGGCTTATCGGCCGCGCAGCAGAAGGCAGAGCTGCTCAAGATCCTGAATCAGGCGGTGCAGCTCAAGCTCAATGCCATCATCCTGCAAATACGGCCCAATGCGGATGCGCTGTACAACTCATCGCTCGAGCCCTGGAGTGGCTGGCTGAGCGGGCCGGGGGTGAATCCGGGGTATGATCCGCTGGCATTTGCCATCGCAGAGGGTCACCGCCGCGGCATTGAGATCCACGCGTGGTTTAACCCATTCCGCGCCACGGTGAGCAACAAGCCGGTGGGGCGCGGGCATATCTCTACCCGGCGGCCGGAGCTCATCAAGCGCGCCGGCTCGGCCACCATGCTCAACCCCTCACATTCTGCTGCGCAGCAGCATATTCTCAATGTGATTATGGATGTCGTGCGCCGGTATGATATAGACGGCGTGCACCTCGATGACTATTTTTACCCCTATCCGCCGCATCACAACATCTCCGACGGCCGCACGCCGGCGCAGCGCCGCGCTGCTGTGGATTCCTTTGTGAGCCGCCTCTATACGAGTGTGAAGAGCGCCAAGCCGTGGGTGCGGGTGGGGATCAGCCCCTTTGGCATATGGCAGCCCAACTACCCGGCCGGTGTCCCCGCCGGGGTGAATGCCTACGAGCACCTTGCCTGCGATGCCAGAAAGTGGCTGCAGCGCGGCTGGGTGGATTACTTGGCCCCTCAGCTTTACTGGCGCATTGACAGCCCGCAGAGCTTTACCGCGCTCATGCAGTGGTGGAGCAGCATCAACCCCTCTCGGCCGGTGTGGCCGGGCATTGCCTCTGCGCGTATTGCCAGCTCGGAGGATCCCACCCGCCCGGCGTCGGAGATCGGCCGGCAGATCGACTGCGCGCGGCGCTATGCCCGCCAGAGCTCGGGCCAGCTGTTTTGGAGCTGGCGCTCCATCGGCAGCAACCGCGGCGGCGTGCAGCGCGAGCTGCAGGCGCGCTATGGCGGCTTTGCGGTGCCGCCTGCAATGCCCTGGAGCGGCACCGCCCGCCCGGGGGCGCCTGTGTTCCGCGCGGGCCCCGGCAAGGGGGGCGAGGCTTTGTCCTGGGAAGCGGCCGATGCGAGCGCGCGCAAGTGGGTGGTGCAGGCGCGGCGCAAGGGGCAGTGGACCACGCTGTGCATCTTGCCCGGGGCGCAGCGCCGTGTCACGCTGCCGGCCTCCATGTTTGCCGGGGTGGATCGGCTCGCGCTGCGCGCCATCTCCGCCTGTGGCAACTCGGGAGCGCCCACTGTGCTGGCGCGCTGAGCCTGACGCATGTTGTTAGTGTTCAGAAGCTCGGCAAGCAGCCTAGGTTCAGTGAGTGAAAAAGCTTGAAATAGGGGAGAAAAGGGCGTATCATCACCGGAGCGTTGCCATGGCCGAAAGCACAACAATCAGCCCGATGATGGATCAGTATCTGCGCATGAAGCAGTCACTGCCGGAGGACGTGTGGCTGTTCTTTCGCCTCGGGGATTTTTATGAGATGTTTTTTGAGGATGCCGTGGCGTGTTCGCAGGCGCTGGGGCTTACGCTGACCAAGCGGCAGACCATCCCGATGTGCGGCGTGCCGTTTCATGCGGCAGAGGCCTACATCGGCCAGATTGTGCAGATGGGCAAGCGGGTGGCCATCGCAGAGCAGATGAGCACGCCCGTGCCGGGCAAGCTTGTGGAGCGGGAGATCACGCGCATTGTCTCTGCCGGCACGCTGGCGGATCTCTCATTGCTCAACTCCGGTGAGCACAACTACATCGTGGCGTGTTACCGGGACAAAAAGGCGTGGGGGCTGGCGTGTGCCGACCACACGACGGGGGAGTTCACTGTGGCGGATTACGACACACCTGAGGCGCTGGCGGAGGAGCTGGGGCGCATACAGCCCAGCGAGCTGCTGGTGAGTGATGAGCAGAAAGAGCTGTTTGCCGCGCTGCCGGTGACGCTGTATTACGATGGCTATACATTCTTGCCCGGGGTGGCCAAGACCTCGCTGGAGTCGCATTTTCGCGTGCACTCGCTGGAGGGCTTCGGCTGTGCGCAGCTCAGCGCTTCGCTCGGGGCGGCGGCGGCCATCTTGCACTACCTCAAGCACCAGCTGCGCCGCAGCACGGACCACCTGCGCCGCCTTTCCCTGCGCCCCACGGCACGAGTTGTCCTCATTGATGCCGCCAGCCGCCGCAATCTGGACTTGGTGGAGTCACGCAGCGGCCTGCGCAACACCCTGCTCGGCGTGCTCAACGGCACCTCTTCGCCCATGGGCGCGCGCCTCTTGCGCGAGTGGATCCTGCACCCCATATGTGATTTGGCCGAGCTCACGCGGCGCCAAGAGCTCATCTCCGCATTTTTGGAAGAGCCGTTTCTGATGAGCAAGCTGCGGGATTCTCTCAAGGGCGTGCGCGATACGGAGCGGCTCACCTCACGCCTCTCGCAGGGGGCGGGCAACGCGCGCGACCTGCTGGCGCTGGGTGCCTCGCTCGCGCGGGTGCCGGATCTTGTGCAGGACTTGGGCTCCCTCGCTCCGCGCAGTGAGCACTTTGCCGCCCTGCTCAGCCGGTTGGGAGATTTTTCAGAGCTCACCGCCCTGCTTGAGGGGGCGCTGGTGGATGAGCCGCCGACCACCATCAAGGAGGGCGGCATGATACGCGATGGGTATGACGCCCGGCTTGATGAGCTGCGCTGCGCTTCCCGCGAGGGCAAGGTGTGGCTGGCGGAGATGGAGGCGCGCGAGCGCAAGACCACGGGGATCGACTCGCTCAAAATCCGCTACAACAGCGTTTTCGGCTACTATATCGAGGTGACGAAGGCCAACTACGCCAAAGTGCCGGAGCACTACCGCCGCAAGCAAACGCTGGCGAATGCCGAGCGCTTTATCACGGAGGAGCTCAAGCAGATGGAGAGCACCATCCTCGGCGCAGATGAGCGCTCACGCCAGTTGGAGTATGATATCTTTTGCCGCCTGCGTGAGGCTGTGGGGGCTTATCTGGACGCGATTCAGCAGAGCTCTGCGGCGCTGGCAGAGGTGGATGTGCTGCTCAGCCTGGCGGAGACAGCTCAGCGCCACAATTACTGCCGCCCGGTGCTGGATGACTCCCGCACCCTGCGCATTGTCAACGGCCGCCACCCCGTCATCGAGCAAGTGCAGCAGAGTGTGGCCTTTGTCCCCAATGACACCGAGATGGATGAGCAGGCGAACCGGCTCATCATCCTCACCGGCCCCAATATGGCCGGCAAATCCACCTACATCCGCCAGGTGGCCCTCATCACCCTCATGGCGCAGATGGGGGCGTATGTGCCGGCGGAGTCGGCCCACATCGGCCTGGTGGATCGCATTTTCTGCCGTGTCGGCGCGAGTGATGACATCGCCGGCGGGCAATCCACCTTCATGGTTGAGATGAGCGAGACGGCTCTCATCCTCAACAACGCGACGGAGCGCTCCCTCGTCATCCTCGATGAAATCGGCCGCGGCACAGCCACGTTCGATGGCCTCTCCATCGCCTGGGCGGTGGCGGAGCACCTGCACGATGTCATCGGCGCGCGCACTCTCTTTGCGACTCATTATCATGAGATGGTGGATCTGCAGTACTCTCACCCCGCCATCAGCAACTGGCATGTGGAGGTGCGCGAGTGGCGGGATGAGATCATCTTCCTGCGCAAGGTGCTGCCGGGCCCTGCGGACAAATCGTATGGTATTCAAGTGGCGCGGCTGGCGGGCTTGCCCGCCCCCATCATCGACCGCGCCAAGCGCATCCTTACGCATCTGGAGATGAGCTCTACCCTGCGTGAGCCCGGCACCGGGCGCCGCCGCCGCATCAAGTCCGGCGGCTTGCCCGCAGCAGAGCAGGCGGCCGACATCGGCCAGCTGGACATGTTTGACATGCTTGACCCCGGGATCTGACCCAGCCCCGCCGGCCGGGAGGGGGGCCGAGAGACCCTGCCGGCCGCGGATTTGCGGAGAATGAGGAGCCGCGGCGCTTATGGCTGGAATTGGGCTTGCATTGGGGAGGAAATGCGCTAGAATGGACGGCGTTATGGCAGACCGCACACAGACCGACCCCGCTCGAATGGAAAAAATAGTGAGCCTTTGCAAGCGCAGAGGTTTTATCTTTCAGGCTGCAGAGATATACGGCGGCCTCAATGGCTGCTGGGATTACGGCCCCTTGGGTGTGGAGCTGAAGCGCAACCTCAAGGAATACTGGTGGCGCGTGAATGTGCAGGAGCGGCCGGATATCGTGGGAATGGACGGCTCGATCCTCACGCACAACTCGGTGCTGGTGGCATCCGGGCACGTGGGCGGTTTCTCGGATCCGCTGTGTGATTGCCTGCTCTCCAAGGAGCGCCTGCGCGCCGACCAGATCCCCGCGCAGAGCGGAGTGGCCTACTGGTGGAAGGGAGCTGCCAAAAAGGATGGCACGTGGAGCACGGCGAAGGAGTTCTCCATGCTGGTGCCTACGAGCGGTGAGAAAGATGCCAAGACAGCCCGCAAAGGCGCGCTGCAATACTATGCCCAGCTTTCCGGCAAGGGAGTGCAGCCGGCAGAGCTGGAACTGCTCGAGGAGAGCACGCAAGACGTGGTGGACTCCGTGCGCTACAACCCGGCCAATGGCTCGCTGGTGACGGAGGCGCGCTCGTTCAACCTCATGTTCCGCACCACGATCGGCGCGGCCTCAGATGAGAATGATCCCTCCAGCATCGGCTGGCTGCGCCCGGAGACGGCTCAGAGCATCTTCTGCCAGTACAAGAATATCCTCGACTCCTCGCGCATGAAGATACCATTCGGCATCGCGCAGATCGGCAAATCCTTCCGCAATGAGATCAACCCGCGCAACTTCACCTTCCGCTCGCGCGAGTTTGAGCAGATGGAGGTGGAGTATTTCTGCCGAGAGGAAGACGGCATGCGCCTCACCGACGAGTGGCTGGAGCGCTGCCTCACGTTCTATGAGAATATCGGCATCCCGCGTGACAAGATCCACATCCTCGATGTGCCGGATGGCGAGCGCGCGTTCTACTCGAAGAAGACCTATGATCTGGAGTATGAGTTCCCCTTTGGCGTGCAGGAGCTGCAGGGCATAGCCTACCGCACGACATATGACCTGACGCGCCACCAAGAGGGCTCCGGCAAGCCCATGGAGTATTTCGATGAAGCGACGCGAGAGCGCTTTATCCCCCACGTTGTGGAGCCCTCCGCCGGGTGTGACCGCACGGTGCTGGCGGTGATCTGCGAGGCGTTTGATGAGGAGGAGCTCGGCCAGGACGGCAAGAGCGATATCCGCACGGTGATGCACTTCCACCCGCGCATGGCCCCCATCAAGGCAGCGGTGTTCCCCCTGCTCAAGAAGAATGAGCAGCAGGTGCGCATCGCGCACGAGATTGAGGAGCAGCTGCGGCCGTTCATGAATGTGTTCTACGATGAAGCCGGAGCCGTGGGCCGCCGCTACCGCCGCCAAGATGAAGTGGGCACGCCGTTCTGCATCACGGTGGATTTTGAGACGCTGGGCGAGGGTGAGGACCCCTCACTCAAGGATACCGTCACCATCCGCCACCGCGACTCGATGGAGCAAGAGCGCATCCCCATCTCCGGCTTGCTGCACTGGCTGCTCAAGCGCATCCGCTGATATAGCCGCATGATTACGTTCACCAACCTCGCAGGGGCGGCCGAGATCGGCGCCAATAGCTATCTGCTCGAGATAGGAGGCACCCGCCTCGTGCTCGATGCAGGGGTACACCCCAAAAAAGAGGGCAATGCTTCCAAACCCCGCCTGGATCTCATAGACCAGGGCGGGGTGGATGCGGTGTTTGTGACGCATGCGCATCTGGACCACATCGGCGCGCTGCCGCTCTACCAGGAGGAGTTCCCGCGGGCGGAGGTGATCATGACGCGCGGCACGGCTGAGGTGGGGCAGGTGATGCTGCATAACTCGGTGAATGTGATGACGGCGCGGCGCATGGCGGATGGCATCGTGGAGTACCCGTTCTTCACGCACGGCGAGCTGGAGCGCGCGGTGATGCAGTGGAAAACGCGGCCATATGGGCAGGCGTTTCGCGTGGGGTTCCGGGAGGATGTGCTGGCGATGCTTTGCGATGCCGGGCATATCTTGGGCTCATGCGGGGTGCTGCTGGAGACGGAGCGCGGCGAGACGATCTTTTATACCGGCGATGTGCAGTTTGAGAACCAGACGCTGATCCCCGGCGCTCAATTCCCGGAAGAGGGGGTGGACACGCTTATCATGGAGTGTACCCACGGCGCCACAGAGCGCGCGGCGGACTACACGCGCGGCAAGGAGCTGCGGCGCCTGGCGCAGGCTATCCGCGAGGTGCTGGAAGGGGGCGGGGCTGTGCTCATCCCCGTCTTTGCCTTGGGCAAGAGTCAGGAGCTGCTCTATGAGCTGGACCGCTTCCGCGATGAGGGCTTGATCCCCGATGTGCCGATCTTCTATGGCGGCCTGGGCGCCAAGGTGACAGCAGTCTATGACAAACTGGCGGACAGCACGCCGCGCCTCCTGCCCGGCGTCCGCCTGCGCGAGCAGGTGGTCACCGCCCCCATCCCCCGCGGGGCAGATGCGTATTTCCCGGTGTCGCCCGGCAATATCTACTTGGTATCCAGCGGCATGATGAGCCCGCACACACTCTCCAACCGCTTGGCCGCGCAGGTGCTGCCGCGGGAGAAGGACGGGCTGTTTATTGTGGGCTATAGTGACCCGGATTCACCGGCCGGGCGCATCCGCGCCGCACAGCGCGGGGACTTGGTGCGCCTGGGGGAGAACCCGGAGCGCGGGCAGGCATACCCTTGCGCTTGCCGGGTGGAGTGCTTTGATTTCTCCGGCCATGCCTCGCGCGCGGCGCTGCTGGATTATGCCAAGCGGCTCGCCCCCAGGCAGATTGTGCTGGTGCATGGGGACGAGGACGCCTTGCATGAGATGCGTGCTTTGCTGCAGGAGCAGCTGCCCGGCGTGCCTGTGCTGCTGCCGGAGCCCGGGGTGCCCTGCCGCCTGGCGTGAGGGTTATTTGCCGTGGAAGTCGACCTCGATGGTGAGCGACACGAGGGCGAAGTCTTGCGCGCCGTCGGCCCGCAGGCAGAAGCCTTGCCCCACGCCGGGTGAGGGAATCTGCGAGATGCGGATAGCGCCGGTGTAGGGCGAGGTGAGGTGGTCGCGCGCGGGGTCATACGTCTCCCAGCGGGCGGCGTGCTGCCCTTTGTAGGCAAAGCCGGGGGTGCTGTTGCGCAGGCGCAGCTTGACCCGCCCGAGCTGCTGCACTGAGTTGAAGTTAGTCTCGTGCTCAAAGGGCATCGTCTCCATCTCCGACTCGAATTCAGCGCCCACACAGTAGGTGACGCCGGGGGTGAAGCCCGGGATGTCGAGGCACCCCCGGGCATTGATCTGCACGCGCTGCGCCTTCTCCGGCTCGCCCTTGGGGTACACCAGGGCCTGCAGCCCGGCCAAGTGAAGCCCGGCGCTCACCTCCACTCCGCTATCGGGGGTGAGCTCCACACAGCCGTCCACATAGTCATTCTCCTCGGTGAGGCGCTCTAGGGAGATATGCTGCGTGAGCTCGTTTTGCATGATAAACCATATTTCATCCTCGCTGCTGCCCACAGAGGCGAGCGCCGCCATGCCCAGCACGCGGCGGCCGGGGAATGAGGCGCGCTGCCAGGCGGCCACCTGCTGCTCCGGGTTGGTGGTGAGCACCGCGAGACTGCCGTCATTCATCAGCGTCCACAGGTGCACACAATTCCCGCGCTGCACCACCCACTCTTTCACTCCGGCGGTAAAGAGGTGCTCTGCGAGGATGCTCGCATCGGTGGAGGTGTAGCCATCGGCCTCCAGCTTGTAGGAAATCTCGCGCATGCGCTTGCCGCCGCGCTGCACATAGAACACCGTGTTCTCCACACCATAGGCCACCTTGTTCTCGCTGCCCACGGCAGATTGCTTGCTGAAGGCGGCGTTGGTGGCCGTGAGACTCCCGCCATCGGGCGCGGCCAGTGTCCACTCACTTTCGGAGGTGCCCACAAGCAGGTTGCGCATGGGGCAGATCCAGCAGATGCGGCTTTGATCATCGGTGGCGAGGGTGAGGTGCAGAGCGGCGTCATCTGCCGCGCGCACCCGGAAGTCATTGTAATCCCCCACACTGCTGGCGTAGAGAGTGGTGGGCCTGCCGGCGGTGCCGCCCAGCCAGAGCCGCCCCTGGTGCATGCCGGCGAAGCGGGGGTAGCCATTGCGCCAGCCGAAAGCGCCGAAACTCCATTTTTTGGTGGTGAAGGTGGGCTGGGAGTCGCAGTAGCGGATCGTGGGGTAGCCGGTGGCTTGGGTGGGGGAGGAGACTTTGGTGATGAGGTAGCGCTGCTCGCGGTCATGCCCCATCATGCGGAAATACATGATGGCGCCCACGCTGGTGCCCTTGAACGCGCGGCAGACAATCACCATGCGGCAGGGGATGTCCTCTGAGCCGGAGAACGCGTAATTCTGGCGCGTGGAGTAGGCATCTTGCCCGAAGGATTTGATGCAGGTCCAATCCCACTCGCGGAAGAAAACGGTGTCATTGAGCGTGTTGTATGAGCGCCAGAGCTCCCAGATACCATTCCACTCACCTGTGGTGCGCAGCTCCCAATCACCATACACCTCATAGGGTTGGTTGTTGCTGTTGAGGCGCATGACGCCGGGCATGAAGTGGTGCGGGTAGTCCTTGGCGTGGTTGCTGCCGTTGTAATTGGCCGGCAGGTAGGCGCGGATGCAGGTGTAGTACTCATACATGCCGGTGGCGCTGTTGGTCTCGTGGAAGACGGTGTTCACCGCGACGGCCAGTTTGGAGAGATCCGGCTTGGCAGAGCTGGAGATGGAGTAGCTCTCATTGAGGAAAAGCGTGCTGGAGGAGATGGGCGCATCGGCAATGAGGTATTCATCCAGCGCCATATTCGGGTCGAAAAAGGAGCCTTTTTCCAGCTCCAAGCTGGCGTAGGTGCCCTTGGAGTCCATGCTGACCTTGAGGCTGACCTCTTGGTTGAGGTAGGTTTCGCGCGGGAAGGGGTTGGGATCCAGGCCGGCGACTTCCCAATCGGTGTCGCCGTGGCGCATGAGCATGACTGTCTGAAACGTGGGGGAGAGCACATAGACAATATCATTGACCTGCATCCAGCGCAGTTCTTTCACCATCTCGTCCGTGTCCCAAGGGGTGCTGATCTCATAGGGCTTGCCATCCTTGTAGAGCAGCTTGCCATCGCGATACACCCGCACGCCGGAGGGGTAGAACTCCAGCATCAGCACATCTGACTCCGAGAAGCTGAAGGGCACCAGGCGCACGGTGCCCTGCACCCCGGCATCTGCCACGTAGCGCGTGCCGCGCCGGCGCCTCAAGCCGCCGTAGGGCTGCACCAGGAAGTTCTCCAGTCGGGAGGCGCCGCGCTGGTAGGCCTGAAGATCGTGGCGGGTGGCGAGCCAGGGGCTGAGCTCGCCGGCGGTAAATCCGAGTATTTGTGCATTATCTTGCATGCCGATGCCTTTAACACAAACAACGCGTGTGCTCAAGAGTGTCTCTGACCTCTGCATGCCGATTCCGCCCCCGGTACGCATGCTCAGCTTTGCCCAACTTTTTTCTTGATGCCCCGCGCCGAACAGGCTAGAATGCACATATGGCGGAAATACACCCAACAGCTATTATTGACTCCACAGCTGAACTGGCGGAGGATGTGAAGATCGGGCCTTATTGTGTGGTAGGGCCGCATGTGAAATTGGGCAAGGGCTGTGTGCTGCACAGCCATGTGGTGCTGGAGGGTCCCTCAACATTCGGCGAGGGGAATGAGTTTTTCCCCTTTGCTGTGATTGGCCTGAAATCGCAGGATCTCAAGTACAGGGGCGAGCCTACGTTCCTCGAAGTCGGTGATTATAATGTGTTCCGTGAGAATTGCAATATCAACCGCTCGACCTCGCCCGAGACGAAGACGATCATCGGCTCGCACAATCATTTCCTCATCAACTCGCACTGCGGGCACGAGTGTGTGGTGGGCAATCACTGCATCCTCTCCGGCTATGCGGGGGTGGCGGGGCATTGCCACATCGGGGACTGGGCCATCGTGAGCGGTTTTGCCGCGCTGCACCAGTTTGTGCGCGTGGGTGAGCACTCCATGGTGGGCGGCTGCGCGCGCGTGTCGCAGGATGTGCCGCCGTTCATGATTGTGGAGGGCTCTCCCGCCGCCGTGCGCGCGGTCAACAGCATCGGCATGCAGCGCCGCGGCTTTAGTGATGAAGATGTCCGCGCCATCAAGTTTGCCTACCGCAAGCTGTTCCTGCAAAAGGGGTGCAATGTTCAGGAGGCGGTTCAGACGATCCTCCAGGATGAGAAGTACGGGAAGAATGCGCGGGTGGAGCAGCTCCTCCGCTTTCTTCGTGAATCCGAGCGCGGCTATACTCACTGATGCCGACTGGCCGCCATTTTGTCTTTGATCTGGATGGCACGCTGGTGGACTCCCTCCCCGGCATTGCCCTGGCTGTGTGCCGCGCGCTGGAGCGCATGGGCCGCCGCGTGCCCCCCGCACATGAGGTGCGCGGCATGATCGGCCTCGGCAGCAAGCACCTCTGCGCGCGTGCGCTGGGGTATGAGGGGGTGCAGCACGCGCCGCTGTCTCTCATGGATGAGCTGCATGAGCACTTCAGCCGCGAGTACCCGACTTGCTGGCAGGGGGCGGGCACGACTCCCTTCCCGGGGATCCCCGAGCTGCTGGCGCGGCTGGCTGCCGCGGGCGGACACATGGCGGTGCTCTCAAATAAGCCGCATGAGGTCACCCTGCCGCTGGTGCAGGCGGTGTTCCCCGAGGTGGCGTTTGACTTTATCATGGGCTACACAGGGCAATTCCCCCGCAAGCCCGCGCCGGATGCGCTGCTGCACCTGGCGCAGGTGTGGGGAGTGCCGTGCCGGGAGGTGCTGCTGGTGGGGGATTCCACGTATGATGCGCGGACAGCGCAGGCCGCCGGGTGCCGCCTGGCGCTGGTGGATTGGGGGTACGCGCGCACCGAGGAGCTGGCGCAGTATGGCGCGCCGCTGGTGAGCTCTCCCGCGCAGTTGGAGGCTTGCCTGGGCTTGGCTTAATCCCGGTGGTAGGGAGAGCCTGCCAGTAGAGTGTGGATGCGGTAGATCTGCTCCAGCAGCACCACGAGAGCCAGCTCATGCTGCATGGTGTGCCGGCCCAGGCAGAGCACCAGCTCGGCCTCCCGGCGCAGGGCCTCATTGTGCCCCTCTGCCGCGCCGATGAGGAAAGCCACGCGCTTGACCGCCCGCAGCTGCCACTGGCGCCACTTGGCCTCCAGCTCGCGCGTGGTCAGGTTCTGCCCGCGTTCATCGAGCGCCACGCGCAGGCAGCCCTCGCTGGCCTTGAGCAGCCGGGCCGATACCTCATCGCGCCCGCCATCGCGCACATAGCGCAGCTCCACCTTGCCCAGCGGCCGGAGCCGCTCGCAATAGAGCTCCACCCCCGACCTCGCGTAGGGGAGTGAGGGCTTAGCGGCGGCGAGTACAAGTATATCCATCTGACAAAAAAACCGCCGAGGCTGACCCGACAAGTGTGGTCTGAATACCGTTGCTACCTCTCGGTCCTGGCGGGGTTTTCCAGCCGCACCTCCGGGGGCCCCGGCGGCACAGCCATTGTGCCACACTCGCCGGGCGGAGTCAAGGCTTTTTCTCGCCGGAGGTGTGCGCGGCGGCGGCTTATGGCGCTTCGGGGGTGGGCTGGGTGAGCTCCGCCTCGTATTTGTCAATGATGCGGCGCCAGTATTTGATGGCCGAGCCGTGCGAGCGGAGGATGACCTTGCCCTCGCGGTCCACAAAGGTGGCATCCGGGATACCCTGTGCCGGGGTGTAGCCGGGCAGGGTGCTGAGGGCTTCTTCCTGGTAATGCACGCCGGGGAAGGCCGCGTGGTACTTTTGGAGGAACGCCAGGTCGGCTTCGGGCGAGGCATCGCAGCCGATGAGGATCAACTCCACCTTGGCTTTCCGCATCTCGGGATACAGGCGCGCAATCTCGGGCATCTCCGCGCAGCAGGGCCCGCACCAGCTGGCGGATTGCAGGTAGATGTAATACTGAGCATCAGCGGCCGGGCGGCCGTTGAATGTGGGGAGCTGCGCGAGCGCTTGCGCGACTTTGCCGGGGGCTTGCTGCGCGGCGGGTGCGGCTGCAGGGGCGGATTCTGCCGCGCGGAGAGCGGAGGCCGGAGCCCATGCCGCCAAGGCTAGCAGACTGAGTGTAGACAGGATAGGGGAAAGGGTCATAGTCCCCATCTATAGCACAGCTGAGCCCATGCTGTCAATGAGATAGTGACAGGACAAAAGGCTAACTTCTTTACCGGCTATGGAGAATTTAGCTTGCAAGCCCGGAGAGCTTGGCATACAATGCACACGTGCATCAGATCGTTTTCAATGAAATCAGTGCAGCCGAGTTGTCGGCTATCCCCACTCTGGATCAGCTGGAGCTGGTGAGCCATTTTCGCGTGGATGAGGATAGCCTCAACGGCGAGGACTCCCAGTTCGGCGTGGTAGAGCGCGCCGGCCGCAAGATATACCGCTACCGCTCCAAGGATTACCGCATCTACTTCACCATGGAGGACGGCAAGGTGGTGGTGCAGCGCGTGCTGCATGCGGACTCGCTGAAAGATTTCCTCTTCCGCTCCGGCATGGGCAGTGGCTCAGAGGATCAGCGCTTGGGCGAGTCCCGCTCATTCTGGCGCCTTATTGATGAGGGTGAACACGCTGCGCGTAAGTAAATGCCGGCTTTTTTCAGCTTCCTCTGGCACATGCCGGCGCGCATCGCGGCGGTGGCGGGTGTCACCTTTATTCAGTTGATGCGCATGCGCCTTTTTGCGGCGCTGGCGGTGGTGGGCATCGGCTTTTTGGCGCTGCAGTTTGTGCCGTATCAGCAAAATCTCGGGGTGGAGTTCCAAGGGGTGGGGCAGCTGCAGCTCATGAAGGACATAGCCCTGGGCTGCATGCGCCTCTTCTGCATGCTGTTCTGTGTGGCGGCGGCGGCGCTGCTCATCCCCAAGGACACGGAGGACCGCATTCTCTACACGATCCTGTGCAAGCCGGTGCCGCGCTTTGCGTATCTGGCGGGCAAGGCGCTGGGGGTGCTGCTGCTGATGGGGCTCATGCTGCTGGTCATGGATGGTCTGCTGGCGCTGCTGCTGCACCTGCGTGAGGCGGTTATCGAGGAGGAGGTGCGGCTGGTTCTGACTGACCGCGGGTGGAGTGCGGCTGATATGCAGCCCTATTTGCAGCAGGTGGCTGAGGCGGGTAATTCTTGGAATTTGCAGCGCAGTATTGTGGCCATGTTCCTGGGCTTCGGGGTGTTGACGACTTTTACGCTCTTCTTGTCCTGCATGACGAGCGGCACGATTGTGAGCATGCTCTTTGCGCTCGGCGCGTACTTTATCGGCATGTTTCAGGGGCAGTTGTTCCACTCGATGGTGGCGGCTCAGGGGGGTGGCGAGGGGGTGACGCTGCTGTGGACAGAGCGTGTGGTTTCCATCCTGCTGCCGGATTTCAGCCTCTTTAGTATCACAGATGCCGCCTCAGCCGGGGCAGAGCTGAGCGGGCCGCTGCTGGGTGGGCTGGCGCTCATTGCCTTGGCATACATGCTGCTGCATTTGCTGGCGGCATCGTGGATCTTTGCCAACAAGGAGTTTTAGAGCCGGGCTTCTCTTGCGCGTGTATGGATACTGCTGATCTTTACCAACAAGCCGCTGCGGGTGATGCGCGCGCCTGCGTGATTCTTGGCCGCAAGCTGCTGCGCGGGCGCGGGGTGGCGCGCAATTATGAGCAGGCGTTGCAGTTTTTTGATACGGCGGCGCGCGCCGGGGATGTTGAGGCGCTCTACCTGCTCGGCAAGTGTTACCTGAAGGGCGTGGGCTGTGCCAAGGATCCCGAGGGCGGCGTGTCTTGTTGGGAGCTGGCAGCGCGCCGCGGGCACGCATCGGCCGCGCTGCGCTTGGGTGAGTGTTTTGAGCGCGGGGTGGGCGCTCCCCGCAGCGTGGAGCTGGCGGCCTATTGGTTCCGCAAGGCGGCGGCGCGGGGGGAGTCCCGCGCGTATGATGCGCTGATGCGCCTCCTGCGCGAATCATAATCCCCCCCCTCACAAAGCAGGCACCCCCTGCGGCCGCAGAGTGGGCAGCAGGGGGCGCAGGCTTAGCCGGAGACCGGCCGGGGAGCGCGCGGATCAGGCTTTCGGCGCTGCTTCACCCTTGGGGTACCAGATGGAGTTGTCATTGGTCACCAGGATAAAGCCTTGGTCGATGAGCCAGATCATATCCGCCGTGTAGGGATCATAGGCCTCAGCGGCGGCTTTCTTGCCCTCGTCATCTGCGCCGGCAGGCACGCCGCTCAGCTCAGCATACATGGCCTCCACCTTCTTGCCGGAGTTCTGCTTGCTCCATTCCAGGATGGCAACCATGCGGTCTGCCAGCACGAGATCCTCCGGCACGGTGCGGATGCGGCTCGGCCCGGTGTAGTGGCGCGTGTGCCAGCGGAAGATGGGCATGCGGTGGCGCGCCAAACCGTGGCAGAGGTTGGGGATGAGGATCTGCGGGGTGTGGCGGTGGCGCCCGGAGAGGATGGAGACATGTGCCGCCAAGCCGGACGAGAGGCGGTCAAAGGGGGTGCTTCCGTTCACAAACACCTTATCGACTGTCTCGTACACCTCTGCAAAGTGGTGCTCGCGGAAGTCCTCTTCCACGGCGCGCAGGGAGGGGAGCTCTGTGTCCTGTGCTCCTTCGCGGGTGGGGCGCCACACCGTGCGGGCAGAGGCTTGCTGCAGCCAGGCCTGCACAGCTTCTTCAGACTTGTTCACGCGGATAGCGGCGCGGAATGCGCCCATGTCCATGTGGGAATATTTTGATTTGTAAAGGACTGCCACAGCCGGCTGGTAGCCGTGCCAGTTCACCGGGCCGATGAGTTCTCCGCCCAGCGAACACTCGGCAATGCCGGTGAAGGTGCCTTTGGGGGCCTCGGCTTCCACCTGTTCGATGCTGTAGAGCTCACTGAACCAGGGAGCCTTGTGCAGGTAGGCCATGGCCTCTGCCTCACTCAGCCAGCATGCGCCATCTTCCTTGAGGGAGTGGATGAGGGAGGGCCCGCCCTCTTGTTTCATGAAGACGATGTCGTAGCGGTCTTTTTGCTTCATGACGACACGCGCCAGATCCAGCAGGGAGTGCGCGCGCTTCTGGCGTTGGATCTCGGTGGAGAAGACGGTGAGGATGTTGTTGCTCGGGCGCAGCTCAACACGCAGCCCCTCTGCCGGGGCGGGGAGCTCGCGGCGCACGGGCTCGCGGCGCTGCTGCTGGCGGGGGGCGCCGCGGCGCGGGCGGTCCTGGCGGTCTTGCCGGGGTTCGCGGTCGCGGCGGGGGGCATCACCGCGCTCTCTCCGGCGGGGGGAGGCGGGGCGCTCCGGCACAGCGGAGTAGTCCGAAGCCTTAGTGCGCTCTCTCGCCCAGTTCGGGCCAAATTGAAAACCTGCCAATTCAGAGAGATCAAATGTCAGCGGTGCGTCTTGTGAGCTTTCATCCATATCAAACAATGTCGCGAAGCATTCTCAGAATACCCCATTTTTCGGGCATTGCAATCTTTTTTTCTGATTTCAGCGCTTTCTGCTCAATTTTCTGCCCGATTTGGCATTGTTTTGACTTCAATAGAGCCTCCCGCGCGGTCGGGAGAGGGCTCGCGCGCCGCAGCATGTGCCGGGTCAGGCATGGGCTGTGGGCAGCGCTTCCTCCTCCAAGTCGAGGGCGCGCAGCAGGAGGGCGGGGTCCGCAAAGGGGTAGTGGCGGCCGCTGTATTCTGTGCCCAGCCCCACGCTCTGCCAATAAGCCCGCATGCGCGCCGGGGGGAAGATCTCATCCTGATCCGCGATGTAGGCGGCATGCCAGCGCAGGTGGGCGGCGGAGTCACAGCGGCTCCACTCTGCCAGGCGCGTGAGCTCGGCCAGTTTCTCTGCCGGAGTGGGTTCCGGGTAGGGCCCCGGCAGCTCTGCCGGGGTGGGGAGGCTGCCGTGTGCGGCGGCTTGCATGGCGCGCAGGGAGGCTCGCAGGCGCATGCCGTAGCGCTCATCTGCCGGGAATGGGGTGCCGTTGAACGCGATGGCGCGGTGCAGCGGCAGCTCGCGGCAGCATTGCTCTGCGGCCCACACGCCATAAGACCACGCCACGAGGTACACGCGCCGGTAGGCGGCGAACTCCGCCGCGCGCAGCGGCTCGAGCCCGTCCGTATAGTGGTGCACGGCCAGCACATCACAGCCCGGCAGCTGCAGGTGCATCACCGCTTGGGGGGTGGCCGCCCAGCCGAGCATGATGATCACCACATCGGGCGCGCCGCGCTGTGTAAGCCAGGTGCGGTTCATGGCTCGCGGTCAGGATTCGCTGTATTCGGCCCAGGAGGAGCTGGTCTCCCACACGCGCACTCGCTCCAGGCGCACACAGCTGCGCACAGGGTAGGAAATGCCTCCGGCTGCGGCGCGCGCCAGCGCCTCGCGGGCGTGGTGAAACACCGTAGCCGCCATGGCCTCGCTGGTGGGGTCACTGTGGTGAAAGGGGATGATGCGCTCACCATACACCTCGCGGAAGGTGGCGTAGTGCGCGTCATCCGTATTCATGCACAGCGCGTGGTCAAACTGCTCCAGGAACTCCCCCAGCATCTCCTTGATGGCCTTGAAATCCATGACCATGTCATTCTCATCCAACGAGTCGGCGGCAAACACGAGCTCCACGCTGCGCGTGTGCCCATGCGGGAATTGGCAACTGCCGGGGTGCTTGGAGAGCAAGTGCCCGCTCTCCAGCTCGATGGTTTTGCAGATGCGGTACATGGCGGCTCAGCTGAGCGGTGTGACGCCTTTTTTGAGGATGATATTGCCGTATTTGGCAGTCTCGCCGGAGATGACCACGGCGTAGGCCTGCTTGGCGCGCTCGTAGAACGCATAGCGCTCGGTGCGCTCAATCTCGCCGGAGTAGCCGAGGGCTGCGCGGTATTTAGCCTCCACGGCGGGGTCGAGCTCATCTCCGGGCACCGCCGCCATCATAATCACCGGCGTGGCGTAGGCATCCAGCTCAAAGAGGGGGATGATGCCGGCCAGCAGCGCCTCAGCGCCCACACCGTCTGCCCGCAGCACGCGGTCATTGAACGTGTGGCCGGGGAAGTGGGCATCAGAGATGACAATTTCGTCCCCGTGGCCCATTTCGGCCAGTACTTTCAGCAATTCGGGGGAGATGACAGGCGAGATTCCTTTTAACATAGCGCCTGCCATGATGCCACAGCGCCCCCGGCCTGTCAATGCTGAATATCTTCCGCGCCCTCCGCGGTCAAAATGGCCGGCTCTGTCGCATTGAAAATAACATATGCTAAGGTCAATGCTAAAGCCAAATCCTTATTTTTTTCTTGCAATGTGTGTGAAAATGTCGTATTTAGAGGGTGATCATTAATAACCCATATTCCTGCCCATGAAAACTAGGATTATTCCTCAACTTTCCAAGTACCTCAACGCCACACCTGCCTATACACCTAGAGGCAAAGTGGGGCGGATTTTGTCCATTGTTTCCGAAGATGATGATATTGAGATTGAAGGCGAATTGCCGGATCTGAATATCCTCAATAGGAAAGAAGGTGTCAATGGGGGAGGTTTCAGCGATGAGGTGCCGTTTGAGATTCCTTTTGGCAGGAATAAGAAGACAGGTGAACAGGTCGTGCTGACAGCCAACTGCACGGTCACGCTGACGGTAGATGATTGGGGCAGCGTGTCAATAGATGGGAAAAAGGAGGTGGATTTGTCGCCGGATGTTGAGCCCGGAGGTCAACACGGTGGGCATACGGAGTGGACAGGTAGTGATAGCATTCCCTTGAAGTCCGGTATGCACACGTTGAGTTATGAATCGACGAATGTGAATATTCCGCATGAAAGTTACAACGTCTCTATCTGCGATGTGCGTCTTACAGCGGCATGGGAGGAAGACGGGGGTAGGGATGATGGGGGGTGTGGTTGCAATGGGACTTGCTCGAATGAGGGAGGGGAGCCCCCTAAAACAAGAGGGATGGGGGCGGAACTGCCCAAATATAAGACAAGTTCTGCAGGTAGTGCCGTGAATGCTTCATTGGAGGAAGAGGAAATGCGCTGGAATTGCAGCTTTGGTGTGTTGCGCGGGCTTGGCACGACTCTGAGCGGCAAGGTGGAGCTCAGGTATAAGGAACTCACAGAGGCGTGCGCCTCGCCGAGCGGTCTATTGTTTAACCACCCCATGGCTGCCTACCTCAAATTGCCCGAAAACGGCACATTCAAGTTAGGGGATCGGGTAGAGATCATGCGGGGGGCGCGGGTGATTGCGCTGCGTTCTTATGCGAATGGGCGTGTTGTGGCTGTGGGGGTCGACACAGGGGAGGGGCAAGCTACTCTCTTGGCGAGTAATACGAAACTGCAATGGCAAGATAATGAGGGGCAGAAGTGGATTTTCAGCTTGGAGAATGGCAGCCTGCTGGAGTATGTGGGGGCGAATGGTGTGAAGGTGACGGATGTGGGTGCATATTTGCAGGTGCGCCGCGATGAGAGCGGAGCCATTGCGCAGATATGGAGTTATTGGGACGGGCTGCTGCAGGTGGAGGATGCCACGGCAGAGGGGTATCGCATGGCGCTCTACACGGCTTCTCAAGTGCAGGGAATCAGTGTGGAGGGGGTGTATGAGCTCATCGACAACGCCGAGGCCTTCATGAGCTTCGATGTGGCTTACGATGCAGCGGAAAGCACTCTGCATATCACAAGCCATACGCCGGGGCGCGCAGATCTCGTCTACCGCTGGGTGCAGGATAAGGCTGAGCGCGCATGGCTCTTTGAGCGCGGTGTGGGAGAGGAAGCGGTCATCCAAGCCTGCGTAGCCAAGGAGGTGGCCACGGACATCATTCAACTTGTCACCGAGATGAGCAAGGGTGGAAAGGTGGCCTCCCGCACATGTGAAGTGTTCCAGATCGCTGCGCAGGGCTGGCTGTGCCTCACGCGGGTGGAGGGCTATGGCGAAGAAGGAGCCATCACCACCACATACAGCTACGATGCCGCAGGGAACCAAATTGCGCTTTCCCGCTCGGATGGATACTGGGAAGAAACGTGGTATGATGAGTTCTCCCGCGTCACTAAGCAGCGCGAGCCGTGGAAGGATGGGGCTTCCATCCTGACGACAGACCGCAAATATGCATACAGCAGCACCGAGAAGCACAACAGCGAGTTGAAGACGCTGGAGCGCAAGCTTATCTTGCCGGGGGGCAGCTCCATGGTGACTCTGCTGACGGAGCAATACGCATACAGCAAACCGCAAGCGGGGGTGGAGCGCACCACCATTACCAGCACTGCTGTAGGCGCGCCCGGCACGCGAACCCGCATTGAGGAGGTGTACACGCAAGACACCCCCAATGCACGAGCGCGTGGGCGGAAGCGTATGTCGCAGGCGGAGAACGGCGTGCAGACCTGGTATGAGTATGCAGACACTTCTGCCCATGGTGCATTGTATACAGTGACGGAGGAAACGCGCGTGAACGGCGCGGCGGTGCCCGGGCAGAGCACGCGCAAGGTGAGCTTCATCAGCGCAGAGGGCAATACGCTGCGCGCGGAGAGCTATGTGCTGCTCGCGAACGGCGAGTGGGCGATGACGAATGGCGAAACGCATGGCTTCGATGTCAACAATCGCCAGGTTTCCACACAAATGGACAACGGGCGCAGCAGCTGCCGCGCCGTCACCTGCCAAGGACAACCGCTGAGGGAGGTAAATGAAGACGGCGTGTGCACAACGTATTCCTACGACAGCGCGCGTCAGCTCATCGAAACCATCCGCAGCGCCACGCCCACCACGCCGGAAACAGTAACGGCCTACACGCGCGATGCTGAGGGACGCGCTGTGGTGACAGAGGAATGCATCGGGGCGATGAAGCGCGTGTCGAGCGTGGAGTACGACTTGCAGGGGCGCGTGGTACAGAGCACGGATGAGCTGGGGCGGGTCACGCAGACGGCATACAGTGAAACCGGGCTGAAGAAAACCGTCACCACCCCCGCCGGGGCACAGCTGATCACGGTGAATAACCTTGCCGGAAGTGTGATAGAACTCAGTGGCGATGGCCAGCGAGGCCTCCGCTATGTGTATGACTATGCCAATGGCCTGCGCACCACGCTGCAGATCCTCAGCAGCGGAGAGATGATCTTGCGCACGGTGGAAAATGGCTTCGGCGAGACGATTCTCTCTGCCGTGGCTACCTCTACCAAGGGGGGAAGCTTGGATACGGCGAGTACATTCAACAACAAAGGGCAGCTCACGCGCACGCAGCAAGGGCAGCTCGCACCCACCACCTATGCCTATGACAGCATGGGCAATCAGGCTCAGCAGGTGCAGCTGCTGGATGCGGCGAATCCGGATGATGCCACGAAGAATGTCATCGTGAAGCAGTCGCAGAGCTACCGGAAGCTGGACGATGGCGTATACCAAGTGGTAACCGGCGAGCGCAACAATGCGGAGGGCGAGTGGCTCACAAGTGCGCAGAAGACGCTCGTCAGCCAGCTCTCCCCCACGATGGAGAACAAGCAAATCAACACAGATGCACGAGGCAATACCTCTACATCTTGGACAGAGTACGGCGAGGGCACAGCGCGCAAGAGCTATCAGAAGATCCCCACCTCAGACATTGTAGCGGAAGCTACTGTTATTGATGGCTTTACAACGAGCCGGACCGATAACGTAGGCATCATCACCACGGCCTCACGCCGCTATTTGGAGAACGGCATAGAGCAGACCTCTACGGATGGCCGAGGCAACACCACGACCACGCTTACGGACATAGCCGGGCGCACGATTAAGGTAATAGACGCCGCCGGCTACACCACTCGCACCTCCTACGACCCGGCGAGTAATAATCCTGCTCTCATCATTGATGCGCTGGGCAACACCACCAACTACGCTTACGATGTGCGCGGGCGCAAGGTGGCAGAGTACGGCACCGGAGTACAGCCCGCCGTCTTTGCCTATGATGATGCGAATCGTATGATCTCTCTGACCACATGGCGCATGGGGCAGCAGACCATCACCACCGACCCGCGTGGGCTTACCGGTGGCGACACGACGACGTGGACATACGATGATGCCACCGGGCTGGAGCTGGGCATCACCTATGCCAACGGCGAAGGCTCAACGAAGACATACAATGCTGCCAATCAGCTCGCGACAGAGACGAGTGCACGCGGTATTATCACAAGCTACACCTATAATGAAAAGACCGGGCGGCTCACGGCTATCGACTTCTCGGCAGAGGACACCACCCGTCAGCAGTTCACTTACGACTTCCTCGGGCAACTCATTCAAGCGGAAGATGCAGCGGGGATCCGCACATTCAGCTATGATAAGTTCGGCAGTCTGATGGATGAGAAGCTGGGCGAAGGGGAGTCACAAGTGACTCGTTATGAACTCACGGATGCCTATGGACGCAGCATCGGCTACTCGCTGATCCGCGGCGTGGAGTTGCTGCAACTCGTCGCCACCGATTATGCGGCAGATGGTCGCATCAACAAAGCCTCCTTCATGGATACCGAGGGCAGCGAGCAGAAATTTACCTACACCTACCTGCCCGGCAGCAACTTGCTGCAAACCCTCACGCAGCCCAATGGCGTGACGCTCACACAGAGCTACGAGGCAAAGCGCAACCTGCTCACCGACATGCTCTATAGCCACGGCGAGAACGAGCTCACCCGCCGCAGCTACACCTACGATGCGCTCGGACGCCCGGCAGAGCGTCAATCCGCGCAGCAGGATCGCGAACCCATCACAG
>JAFLSS010000049.1 GCA_022510805.1 Akkermansiaceae bacterium | reverse complement strand
TCAACCGCTACCTGCGTCGTCGCGGTCGCGTGTACATCCGCATCTTCCCGCAGAAGTCCTTTACCAAGCGTCCGCCGGACACCCGTATGGGTAAGGGTAAAGGCGCTGTGGAGGGCTGGGTGGCCGTCTGCCGCCCCGGCAACATCATGTTCGAGGTGGGTGGTGTGACAGAGTCCGCCGCTCGCGAAGCTCTGCGCTTGGCCTCCAACAAGCTGGGTATCCGCACGCGTTTCGTGTACCGCCAGGGTGTTGCTCCCCAGGCTTAATCATCAACTATCTACAAACCATTTAGTCAATTATGCCTGTAAAGAAAGCCAAAGACTTCCGTGGGATGAGCGACAAGGAGCTTGCCGCCCACATCAGCAGCCTCCGCAAGGAGCTTTTTGACCTGCGTCTTAAGCACGGTTCCGGCGCGCTGGAGAACAACCAGCAGTTGCGCTTGGTGCGCAAGGAGCTTGCGCGTGCGCTGACGGTGCAGGGCGAGGGTGTTGTGCCCGTCGTTGCTGCTTCTGAGGATAAATAAACCACACACTAAACGAATCACTTAATATGAGCGAAGAAACTACTACAACCAAGCCGCAGGGTCTGCGCAAGACCCGCGTGGGCGTTGTTGTTTCCACGAAGATGTCCAAGACCATCGTTGTGGAGTATGTGGCACGCGTTCCTCACCCGGTGTTCAAGAAGATTGTCAAGCGCAGCAAGAAGTACTACGCGCATGATGAGAATGAGAGCGCCAAGGTTGGGGATACCGTGCGTATCCGCGAGACGCGTCCTCTCTCTGCGTTGAAGCGCTGGGAGCTGGTGGAAATCATCTAACCCAAATCGGAAAGGAACTTACCTACTATGCTTCAGATGGAATCCCTCGTGCAGGTGGCCGACAATACCGGCGCCCGCACTGCCAAAATGATCGGCGTGATCGGCAAGGCTACCGACCAGGCTCATGTCGGCGATATCATCACCTGCCACATCCGCGAGTCTATCCCCACCGCTTCGGTGAAGAAGGGCTCTGTGGTGAAGGCTGTGGTGGTGCGCACTTCGGCCCCCATCCGCCGCGATGACGGCTCGGTGCTGCGCTTTGACTCCAACGCCGTGGTCTGCATTGATAAGGATAACAACCCCCGTGGTACCCGCATCTTCGGGCCTGTGGCTCGCGAGCTTCGCGAGAAAGGCTTCATGAGGATTGTGTCGCTGGCGCCCGAGGTGCTGTGATCTTCTTTTTCTCACACGGGGCGCTCCTCCGGGGGCGCCCCTTTTTTTCTATTCAGCGCGCGTGTAGCGGGGGCGCCGGTTTTTGGGGGCAGGGGGGCGGCGGCAGGGAAGAATCATTTTGTTGTCATATTTTTCTTGATAATGGAGCGATCTCATGATATGGAGGAGCCGAACACATGGATACAATTTACTACGTTATATACGCCGTCCTGCTGGTGCTTTCTATTTTTGGGTTGAAGGTGGGTGTGAGCAATGATGCTGCCAATTTCCTTAATTCCTCTTTGGGCTGCCGCGCCGGGTCATTCTACACGGTCCTTATCGTGGCGTCTGTGGGTGTGCTGCTGGGTGCGTCTTTTTCGAGCGGCATGATGGAGGTGGCGCGCAGCGGCGTGTATAATCCGTCGATGTTCACCTTCCACGAGGTGATGCTGCTTTTCCTGGCTGTGATGATTTCCAACGTCATCTTGCTGGATGTGTACAACACGCTGGGGCTGCCGACTTCTACGACTATCTCGCTGGTGTTTGCCTTGCTGGGCTCGGCGCTGGGTATGGCGGTGTATAGCAGCAGCTACCACCCGGATGCGGCGCTGGCGGACTATATCAACACGAGCAATGCTTTCCTCATTGTCGCGGCCATCTTCATCTCCGTTGTCATCGCGTTCAGCCTCGGGTGCACGGTGATGTGGTTTGCGCGGCTGCTCTTCAGCTTCCGCTACAAGGAGTCCTACCGCTACATCGGCCCCTTGTGGTGCGGCGCAGCCCTCACGGCGATCTCCTATTTCGCCGTCTTCAAAGGCCTCAAGGACAGCTCGATGATCTCCCCGGAAATCCGCGAGTTGCTGAACACGGATCTGCTCATCCTGCTGCCGCTCAGCTTTGTTTTCTGGGTCATTGTCATGGCGTTTTTGCAGTATGTCTGCCGCGTGAATACGCTGCGGGTGGCGGTGTTGAGCGGCTCGTGCGCGCTGGCGCTGGCTTTTGCGGGCAATGATTTGGTGAACTTTATCGGCGTGTTCATGGCGGCGCAGACCTCCATGGATCTGGCGCAGTCCTGGACGGGGGGAGATGTGTCCGGCATGATGATGGATGGCTTGGCCAAGGGCGCCATTCAGGCGAATCCGGTGTATTTGATCGTGGCGGGGCTCATCATGGTGGCGGCGTTGTTCTTCTCTAAAAATGCGCGCAAGGTCACGGAGACGGAGCTCAAGCTCTCTTCTTCCAACACGGGTAAGGAGCGCTTTGGCTCCAGCCTGGCGGCGCGTGTGCTGGTGCGTTATGCGCTCAATACCTCCCGCTGGCTGGAGCGGGTGACACCGCGCCCGGTGGCGGAGTTTGTGGGCAAGCGTTTTGCCCCCCTCTCTCCGGAGGAGGAAACCGGCGCCAACTATGATTTGGTGCGCGGATCGGTGAATTTGACGACGGCGGCTCTGCTCATCTCCATCGCCACGTCGTGGCACTTGCCGCTCTCGACCACCTATGTCACCTTCATGGTGGCCATGGGCTCCAGCTTGGCGGATCGCGCGTGGGGGCGCGACAGCGCGGTGTACCGCATCACCGGTGTGCTCACCGTGACGGGTGGCTGGTTCCTGACGGCTATTGGCGCGTGCACGGCGTCGTTTTTGGTGGCCTTGGTGCTGGCATTTTTCGGCACATGGGCAGTATGGGGCATGATCCTTCTGGCCGCGGGGCTGCTGGTGCGCTCCACCTTCCTGACGCACGGGGATAAGCGCGAGTACAAGATGCTCGATGTGAGCAAGGATGCGCAGGTGCATGAGTACGGCGCGGCGGCGGCCGGGCGCTTGGGGCGCATGGTGGGGATCTATAATGCCATGGTGAAAGCGCTGCTGGTGGAGGATCGCGATGCGCTGAAGCGCCTGCGCAAGAAAGCGCGCTCGATCAAGCAGGATATTAAGCTGGTCAAAGAAAATGAGGTGCTGCCCAGCTTGCCCACCATCTCCAAGGAGCTGGCGGATCGCGGGCAGCTTGTCTTCCGCATCACCGAGCTGTCACTCAGCACGTGCGAGTGCTTGTTGGCTTTGGTCAAGGCCAGCTACAATCACATCGACAACAACCACACCGGCCTCAACGAGGCGCAGGCGAAGGACCTGCTGGCGCTCACCGGCAAGATCGGCCGTTTTTACCCGCACCTCATTGATATGCTCAAGGCCGGGAATTACGCCGGCATCAATAGCCTCCTTGAGGGCGCGGAGCAGCTTACGGAGGATTTTGCTGAGTGCATCACCCGCCACCTCACTCAAAATGCGATGGATGAAAGCGGGATGCGCACCGGGATTCTCTACCTCACGCTCCTCAATGAGACGCGCGCCATGGTCAGCAATGCGTTTGCCCTCATTGAGCGCATCAAAGAGCTCTACGAGGGCTGAGCGCCCGCGCTGTGGGCTCACCGCGCTGCTGCTGAGCCGCGCTGAGATGGAGGGCGGCTTTCTCCCCGCTCTCCCTTAGTTCCGCCGCCTCGATGCGTGGGGCAGGGGCGGCTTTCAGTCGAGCGCCCAGTCGACATCAATGCGCACTTCGTTGCCCTGGCGGTCTTCGTAGAGCACGTAGCCATGCTCGATGCCGAATTTATGCACCTCCATGGTCACTTTCACATCGAAGCAGCAGTATTTGGCAATGTCGAGCATGAGCTGGGGATTTTGCGTCCGCTCGTACTCAGCCCACCATTTGAGGGCATCGGTGCCATCTGCCGTCTTGGAGTTGCCGCCCAGTGTGACCTTGGCCACAGAGTCCAGTTTGAGGCGGTGGCCGAGCTTTTCGGTGAGGTAGGTGCAGAGGTCGAGATTGCGCGTCACATCCGCAATATTCCAGAAGGTGAAAGCCTGCAGCACCCCGTAATCGAAGCCGATGTGGTTGTACCCCACCACGAGATCCGCCGCGCGTAATTCTGCGATGAGCTCATCTGCCTGATCTTCGGTGTAGATGTGGTAGGCGTTGTCCTTGGTGGAAAAGGTGACGGCTACGGAAACTCCCATCTTGTCCGGCTTGTCCCAGCCGCCTACCTGGGCTGCCGAGCGGCGGGTTTCGAGGTCGAAGTATACGATGTTTTTCATGCGAGGGTGGGTGGGAGGTGGCGGCGCATGGCCTCGTAGAGCACGATGGCGACGGCCGTGGAGAGGTTGAGGGAGCGGGAGTGCTGCCCGGGCATGGGGATGCGCAGGGCGGAGTCCGGCTGCGCCCGGAGCCAGCTCTCGGGCAGGCCTTTGGACTCCGGCCCGAACACAAAATAATCTCCCGGGGAGAGGGGGAGCTCCGGCTCCCACAGGCTGTGCTCCGCCTTGGTGGAAAGCAGCCAGAAATGCGCGCTCGGGTCAGCAGCGGCTCGGAGCTCCTCCATGCTGTCCCAGAGGTGCAGGTCTACATGCGGCCAGTAGTCCAGCCCTGTGCGGCGCAGGTGCTTTTCATCGAGGCTGAAGCCGAGCGGGCGGATGAGGTGCAGGCGCGTATCTGTCGCCACCGCCAGGCGGCCGGCAGCGCCTGCGTTGTGCGGGATTTCCGGGTGGTAGAGAACGAGGTTGAACATGTCTCAAAGGGGCGGGGGGCGCTCAGCTGGGCTCCATTTTGCTGCGGATGCGGGCGCGCTCAAAATCTGCCGGGCAGATGGTGACGCTGACGCGGTCCCCCGGCCGGAGGATGTCGAGCAGGTAGGCCTCTTTTTTCTGCACGAATGCCACGGTGGGCTTGCCGTTGGGCAGGGTGGCGCGGTAGGCCGTGGGCGCAAAGCGCTCCTGCACGGTGCACTCCGTGTTGATGAACTGCGAGGGATAGGAGGAAGTGGTGCTCATGAGGGAGGGGATCAGAGGAACATGTTGAGCCCGGAGTTGATGATGTCTTTGACCTTGTCCTGCCCGGGGATGCGGCGCGGCTCCACCGGCTGGGCAGGGGTGCCGGGGGCGGCGGAGGGCGCTTGGTCTGCCGGCTTGGGCTGCATGCCGGGTGGCAGGAAGGCCCCCAAGACGCCGCCGAGGGATTTGACGGCGCCCTCGGCGAGTTCCGGCAGGCTTTCGGGCAAGATGGTGGAGAGGCGCACGGAGAAATCCTCTTGCGGGTCAGAGAGGGTGCCGCTCAGGTTCACCTGCACCCACACATAGCCCGGCATGGAGATGCGGGCGTTGAACAGCCGCTGCGCGAGGCTGGTGTCGCTGAGCCCTATTGCAGCCAGCGTCTTGCTCGGGATGCCCAGGGCGATGGAGCCCGAGAGCGAGCCGTCTGTGCCGGTGATGACGCGCCCGCGGATGAGCAGGCTGCCATCACTCGTGCGGATGTCGATGTTATCCCACAGCCACGCGTTGATGATGCCGTGCTCAGGCGCCGAGTAGGGGTATGAGACATCGCAGACGGCGCGTTCGAGCGTGAGGTGGCGGTAGGGGTAGGTGTTGTCGATCTTGAGGTCGGACAAGATAGGCAGGCCCTCCAGGAGCCCGCGGATCAGGCGCAGCTCGCCACGCGCCTCCCACTCGCCGGTGGTCGCATTGCCGGCCATGTCAAGGGAGCCCGAGAGCTCGCCCGTGAGCCGCTTGCGCCAGTCATCAGCCAAGATGCGCGCCACATCCGCATGCTCCACCTCCGCCCGCGCCTGCCAGCGGCCGGTGCTGAGGCGGTAACTGCCCTTGGCGCTCAGCTGCCCGGGAGTGAGCAGCACGCGGCAGTCTGTGAGCTGCGCGCCCGTGTCGTTGAAAAGCAGGGTGGCGGTCTTGACTCCCGTCTCGCGCAGCTGGGGGAAAGGCGTGCGGATGCGGCCATTCTCCAGCTGCACACACCACGCCTCCTTGCCGCGGCCGGAGCGGGGTGTGGCCGTGAGCTGGTAGCCCTCAAGCCGGTATTCATTCTCACCGAGCATGAGAGTCGTATCCGTGTAGTGGCACTTGAACGCCTTGGCGTGAATCTCCTTGAAGAAGGAGCCGGAAGTGGTGAATCCCGCGCTCTCGGCGGCTTGCGGCCGCTGTGCCTGGCTTGATGCGCGGGGCGCCTTCGGCTGGGGCGGGGTGGGCTGGTGGCGCTGCTTTTGCGCCGCCGCAGAGGCGCTTTGCCCGGCGCTGACCCGCGGGCGGGACTGCAGATTCTCCGGGGCAAGGGTGATCTGCATCTCCTCTGCTGAGAAGCGCTGCAGGCGCAGCACGCGGCGCAGCAGAGCCGAGCGGTCAATCTCCACGTGCAGCTTGCGGATGCTCAGCTCGCGCAGCGGGCCCGCCTGGCTGAGCGTGGCGCCGGGCAGGGTCATGTGCCGCCCGTTGAGCTCCAGATTGTGAGGGATACTTACCTTCTGCGCCTGCGTGACCTGGCGGAGATTGTTCTCCAGATAATGGCGGAAGCCCTCCCCCTGAATCCAGGAGAGCAGGTAGAGCCAGCCCCCCACGCCGCAGAGCAGAAGCGCGCCCAGCGCCACCGCGAGCCACACGGCAACGCGCCGCATGTGCCCACGGAGGGAGAGGGGTGTTTGTTTGGAGCGGAAAGATGCGCGTTTTCGGCGAGCCATGACGCTTTCTTTATTACCATATAGCCCTCCCTCATTTCAAGCGAAAACTGAGCAAAGACGCCTCTTGCGGCTGCGGGAGGAGGCTTTTCTGCGCAGGATGCGCTCAATCAGGACAAAAAAAGTTCAAAATAGGAAATTCATAGTTGACTAAGAGGCGCTATTATGCTTCAATACAGATGAGCAACCTTTTCATACCATGAAAGCAGTCACTCTCATCACCATCCTTGTCGGCGCCGTCGCACTGAACTCCTGCTGCTGCCAGTCGCAGTCCATGCCGCCGCTGCGCCCCATGCCCAAGAACCTGATCAAAGACACGCCTCCTGTGTACTCGGAGCCTGTGAAAGTGTTCCGGCAGAAGTGCAAGTAAGCAAGCAGGGACAGCAGGATGCGAGTTCGCCTCACATCCCACGGCTGCAAAATTATTTCCCGACCGGAAGCCGCTGCAATCAGACAGCGGCTTCTTTTTTTTTGAAAAAAATACGGCAAAACTGCAAATCTTTCTTGCCAAACCCTCATTTTTTGGTTAAATAAGGAACTGTCAAATCCGCATAGACACTAGTTTTACTACTATGAAAACGATCATTACGCGCTTAGGTTACCGTGCTCTTTCCCTTGGAATGGCTGCCGTGTTCATGATGCCTGCTGCTTTTGCTCAGGAAAGCACAGAGAATGTTCAGAAGACCATGCTCGACAAGTGGGTCCTCGATGGTGGCTGGACCATGATTCCGCTTGTGATTCTGCTGGCGGCGGCCATCTTCCTGCTGGTGCTCTGCCTCATGTCCCTGACGAAGGAGAAGTTCTGCCCGGAGGATCTGCGCTCTCAGCTGCTTGCTCTCATGAGCGAGTGCCGCGTGCAGTCCGCCATTCAGCTTGCGACGCAGAGCCCCACCTACCTCGGCCGCCTCGTGGCTTATGCGCTGCCCAATATTGATGCCAACCGCCCCGATGATCTGGGTAAGGACAGCATCGAAGACGCTATTGCAGATTTCACCGCCAACGAGCGCCCGCAGACCATGAAGTTTGTGGACATCCTCGCGCTGATCGGCTCCCTGGCTCCCTCCATCGGTCTGTTCGGTACGGTGCAGGGCATGGTGGGCGCATTCGCCATCCTCGCTGAATCCGGTCAGGCAGATCCCACTCAGCTGGCAAGCTCCATTTCAGTGGCACTTCTTACTACTTTCTGGGGCCTCATCATCTCCATCATCGCCATTCCCGCTTTCTTCTTCCTCAAGAAGCACGCTCAGAGCCTGGAGGCTGACTGCGTGAACACCATCGCGGAAATGGTCAACACCTCCATCAATGTCATCAATGCCGAGGCTCAGCTCGCTCGTATCCCCGAGGGTCTGGACGGCGGTGATGAGGAGGAAGTGATCGAAGGGGCAGAAGAGGCGTAATGGCGCTCCCGGCAGGGCGAAGCCGCCATGGCATGATGGCTGCTTCGCCGCGCTTGGGTGCATGGCTTATTAATTCTCTCTGTACATTTAATAATACCGTTTTTTTATGGCAAAAAAGAATGCAAGAGCTAATGATGAGGTGGACGGCAAGGTCAACCTCTCGCCCATGATCGACTGCTGCTTCCTGCTCCTGATTTTCTTCGTGGTGAATGCCACGCAGATCACCGTATCCAAGGACCCGAGCGTGAAAATGCCCAGCGCTGTTTCGTGCACAGATCTGAAGGATGCCAAGGGCTGCATCGTGGTGAATGTCTTTGCCGATCCGGAAAAGATGAACGATAAGGCGCGTGAAAAGTACTACAAAGCGTACAGCAAGTATCCCGGCACCGTGTTCGGTGTAACAGATGTGAATGGGGCTTCCATCGGCTATGCGATCAACCAGACTCAGGATCTCGCTGATTTCATCAAGAAACAGCGTGAGCTCATGGAGTCTCGCAATATTGACCGCAAGATGATCCGCATCTACCTGCGCGGTGATCAGGACACCCCCTGGGAGCGCTCGACTGCGGCTATCCGCAGCGCAGCTGCTGCCAGTGTCACCAATATTGTGTTCGGTACACTGCCGGCCAAATAAAGCCCGCAACCTCACCCATTTACCTATCTTTACACAATGGCAAGACACAAGCAAATTAAGACAGAAGAGCAGGGGGAGCCGGAGATGGAAATCTCCTCCATGATCGACTGCTGCTTCCTGCTGCTCATCTACTTCTTGGTGGCAACTTCTCTCGTGAGTGAGAAAAAGCTGGATATCTCCATCCCGGCGCAAACGCCGGAGAGCTCCAACCAGAAGCCGCCGGTGGATCCCGGCCGCATCACGGTGAAAACCGATGGTAGTGTGGCCTGGAATGATGACCTGGTCGTGGCAGAGGCGTTCAACCCTGATGCCAAGCCCGGCACGGCTGAGTACCGCGCTCAGCGCCGCTTGGATCAGCTCGTCGAGCAGCTCACCCAGCTCAGGAATATGGCCGAATCCGTGCAGACGGAGCCCATTGTCATGCTCTCCGGCGCTCCCAACACGCCGCACCAGCGCATTGTCGATGTGATGGCTGCTTTGGCTGAGGCTCGTATTCATTCGATCGGCATCAACACCGCTGACCCCGAGTAATACTGCTGAGCGAGATTCTGCATCACTGAAATATCCGCTTGATGACGGGAGGGGTTGGGTATAGAAATCATGCTACAGCTCCTCTCTTTTTATTTTCAGACAACCCATTTCCAACTTAACTCGATACTTTGATATGAAGACGCATACCTCATTTGCGGCGATTCTGGCCATGCTGGCGGCCGGGGCTCCCCTCGTCAGCCATGCGCAGGATCCGATTGAGACGTATAAAACTGTCGCCTCTCTGCGGCAGAGAAACAACAACGCTGATGCCCTGAAGCTGGTCGAGCAAGTGCTCAAGGTGTATGGCAACCCCAATTCGCGTGTGGCCAAGCAGTTCGTGCATCTCACCCCTTTCTACCATTGGCAAAAAGGTGAGATCCTCACCGCCATGGGCGAGCTGGACAAGGCGTATGAAGCCTTTAACGAGCTCTACACCAACCCCACCTTCAAGGATAAGAGCCTGGTGAACCGCTCCAAGGAGCTGCCGGGCTGGAAGAGTGAGGGCTTTGCGCCGCTTGTTTCTGCAGCGCTTTTCCAGATGGGCAACATCCGCTACCAGCAGGCTGTCGGCAAAGATGGCAAGAGCGGTGACACCACTAAGTTTGATGAGGCCATCAAGCTCATGGAGGAGTACCTGAAGTACTACGAGAGCGGGGCGGCCACCAAGCAAGAGAAAAGCTGGAAACTGGATGGCAAGGTGTGTTTCATGCTGATGCAGGCCTACTTGCTCAAGCCGCAGCCGGATTTTGTCAAGGCCGGGCAATATGTGGAAAAGGGCCGCAAGTCCAAGGCTGCCCTGCCGGATGACCTGGTGATCTCCGGCCTTAAGACAGTGCTTTCCATCGCGCTGGAGAAGCCGGAATACGTGGAGTGGGGTGAAAAGATGATCAGCGCCAGCCCTGGCAGCTACCACTTGCCTGTAGATCGCATGGCGCCCCACAGTGCGCAGATGACCAATTTTGGCTTCAATGCGGCTAAGCTGTGGACCAAGGCGCTGGAGGCTGACAACATGAAGCAGGCTGTGGATGCTGCGCGCACGACATACAGCCTCTTTGGCATCTCGTATGGCTCTGCGGAGACTGTGGAGGCGCTGGAGGATCAGCTCAAGAACATCGGCGGCGCGGCCGGCGCTGTGCCGGACAAGAATCTCGGCGTGACCTACACCCCCGCTATCAGCAAGAAGCTTTTGACTCAGTATAGTGACTTTGTCACCAACCATACTGAGCCTGAGGCCTACATCCTGATGACGATGGCCAACACGGCCTCGCAGATGGGCTCCAAGCGCTTGGCCAAGGCCGGGTACAAGATGCTCATGGATCTCTACCCGGACATGCAGCAAGCCAAGAAGGACGACTCCGGCACCTCGTATGCCTCCCTGCGTGATATCAACTACCTGCAGTATTCTCAGCTCTGCCGCCTGACCGGTGATGAGGAGTTGGCGACGCAGTACGAGAAGATGGTGGACCCGACAAAGGTGGGTGATGGCAACAAGCATGCGGTGATCCTCAACAAGATGGCTCGCCTCGTGAAAGAGAAGAAATGGGAGGAAGTGGTCCCCGTGGCGGATGAGGCGCTGCGCGAGCTCAGCGATGAGAAGGGCTCTGCCAACTACGTGAGCGCGAACTTCAGCAAGCTGGCGGCTCTCTACATGCTGCACCGCCATGAGGATACGCTGAAAGTGGGTGAGGAGCTGATCAACTCCGGCATGCTGCAGCCCGGCGCTCTCACTGAAAAGCAGGTGAATGATTACGACACGCAGGCGTATTTCTTCGTGGTAGACTCCGCCAAGGATCTTTCTGCCACGGATCCCGCCATGCTGGACAAAGCCCTCGCTCTGGCTGAGGAGTTCATGAAGAAGCACCGCTCCGTGAACCTGGCGGACAACCCCATGGCGCCGAATGTGTACTACGATGCCATCGCCGTGCTCCTCAAGCGCCGCGGCCACGGCAAGGCTGAGGACGATAAGAAAGACCTCGACAAAGCGCTGCACTACTGCGATGTCATTGCCCGCAACTGGCCGGAGCATGACCTCTTCCCGCTCACGCGTCTGAATGCTGCCAACATTATCATCGAGACCGGAGAAGAAGAGGAGAAAACGAAGGGGATCCCCATCCTCGAGGAATGTGTCAACGCCGCCCTGAAGCAGCCGGAAGGCAAGGGCAAGAGCGTGGCCTCCCATGCGCTGTTCCTGCTCGCGAGCTACGCTCCTGATTTCCCGCAGGAGGACGAGAGCGCGGCCGATGTGGCAGTGCGCGTGGCCGGCTATTTTGACCGCTTCTGGAAAGAGGCAGACTATGAGGGCAACAACTTCTCCTTGCAGATGGCCGGCTTGCAGCTCATGCGCTCTCTCTCCGGCAAGGAGAATGAGAAGGCCTCCTACGAGTTTGCCCTGAGCAACGCGCAGAAGATCATTTCTCGCGAGGCGAACTATGCCTTCAGCAAGGATACCCATGATCCTGAGCTTGAGCCGGCGCTCAACACCTACGTCGACTCCTACGTGAAGGGTGAAAAGAAGTTCCACGGCAAGGATCTCACCCTGGAAGAGAAGATGGACCACCTCAAGAACTTCCCGGGCATCCAGAAGAACGACAAGTACACCAACGCCATCTTGCACATGGCTCTGCTCACCTCCATGAATGAGGCTATGCTGACCGCCAAGCGTGCCGGAGATGACGCCCGTGCCCTCGAGTTGGAGCGCGATATCGCCCGCAGCTTCCGCCAGATGCGCGACTCGTTCAAACCGGCTGATCTCACCAACTTCATCTGCGTGCAGCTGGGTAACTACGAGGTGGACTACGCGCGCCGCCTGCCTGCCGGCAGCGCTGACCGCCAGACGGAGGTAGCCATGGCCCTCGCTTACTTCGACCAGGTGCTCTCCAAAGGTAAGGACATGGTCCGCGAGGCGACTCTGGGCAAGGCGAATGCGCTGGCGCTCTCTGAAAATGCCGCTCAGCACCAGGAGGCTCAGGGGCTCTTCTCCCAGCTGGCTTCGGATCGGGATCCCTCCATCGCAGGGCCGGCGCTCATGGGCTTGACTGACCTGTACCTCAACGTGAAGAAGTACAAGGAAGCCGTGGAGTCCGCCAATCGGTATATCAACATGCGCGGCGCGGGCACTCAGCAAGCACGCCTCGGCATGCTTCTCAAGCTCGGACAGGCGTATTGCGAGTCCGGCAACGTGAAGGAAGGCCTCCAGACCTACATGAACCTCTATGTGCAGCACCGCGGCAACATCACCTACTCTGCTCCGGCTTGCAAAGCCATGATGGAACAATACTGGAAGCGCAATAACCCCGCCACGGGTGACCGCCTCAAGGGCGACTTCAAGCACTCCGACCGCTGGATTGCCTGCGATACCGGGCAGAGTTATGTGAACCAACTCCAAAAATCGGGCATTGTCGCCAAGATGACGCCTGCCGAGCGTGACTTGTACAACGAAGTGGTGGTGCTGCTCTCCCAGTACTCCAAGGACCGCGCCGTGCAGGAAGAATCCCGAGAAGGGCAGAAGTTCCAGTCTCAACTCAAGCGCTAATCACTACGAACCCCTAATTTCCTACGACAATGAAATTGACGAATGTAACCGCTCTTCTCTTCAGCGCTGCTGCCGGGGTGTTCACTCTCGCTTCCGCTCAGCAGACAGAGCAGCCCGCCGGGCCGCGCCTCTCTGCGGTCGTGCAGCTCAAGAACTCCAAGAGCAACAAATTGTCGGCGCTCACTCTTGTGCCCCCCACCAACATGGCCAAAGGTGTGTTTGCCTACATCACGAGCGACAACCCTGAGCAACCCGTCGAGAGATCGACCAAGGAATTCAAGGTGTTCTTGGTGACCACGCCTCCCGAGCTTGTGGTGGCGGCCCGCGCCTATGCGGATGGCAGCCTGAGCACGGCTGCCCGCCAGCTGGGCTCTGTGCGCAGCAAGTACATGCCCTTTGTGGCGCTGCCTGACAACCCCACCCAAAAAGCAGCGTGGATGGAGCTCAACTGCTACGCCCGCCTGCAGGACTGGGCCGGCCTGGGTAAATTGGCCGCCGCTTTCCCCGGCGCGGAGTTCCTGAGCTCCCAGGACAGGCTGGTCTTGGAGGCCGCCCGCATCCTCAGCCACGTGAGTGATGACCCCACGACGGCGGCTAGCCGCCAAAAAGAGGTCGAGGCATTCCTGGGCAATTCCTCCAATAAAAAGCGCCTCACCCCCACCGCTTACGCATGGATCAAGTACGCCCAGGCGCGCGCTGCGTCCGGCGCTTTCACGGAAGACATGCTCAAGAACGGCATCCCGGAAGCCAAGGCTGCCGCCGCAACTCAGGCGGTGGACGCCCTCTGCGAGGCGGCCATGGCGACCCGCGGCCGCGATATGGAGCTGCCGCTGGATGCCATGAAGCGCGCCTTTGCCATCATGTGGGCCATGCCGGGCGTGAAATCCTACTCCAATACGGCCAAGAAAATGGACAAAAAGGTCTGGGAGTCCGCCCCCATCGACTTCCGTGAGGCGGTGTCTCTGGCATACATGATCCAAAACATCTTTGAGCCGGATTGCAAGGACGACAACATCCGCAAGGCTGCATCGTTCTTCTTCAATGCGCAGAAAGGCAAGAAATCTGCTGAAGCAAAGAAGTAAACTCAAGCTCTCGGGCGGGTGAGAAAACCGTATTCTCACCCGCCTCTTTTCTTTTATCCACCCGTTTTTTCCCATACGCAGCACGACCATGATGCACGACATGCTGGTGCGCCTCTACCGCCTGCCGGACTCCGCGGCGCGCCTCCGCCACCTGTCAGAGCAGGGGATACGCATCCGCCCCTGCAGACCATATGAAGCGCATATCCTCGAGCGCTGGGTCGGGGAGCACTTCAGCGCCCGCTGGGTGAGCGAAACCCGCATCGCCATGAGCCACACACCACCCGGCTGCATGGTGGCCACGCAGCAGGGGCGCATTCTCGGCTTTGCCTGCTATGACACCACGGCGCGCGGCTTTGTCGGGCCGATGGGCGTGGCGCGCGATGCACGCGGGCTGGGAGTGGGCGCGGCAGTGCTGCTCGCAGCGCTGGAGCAGATGCGCGCCCTGGGGTATGCCTATGCCATCATCGGCGGCGTAGGACCTGCCGAATTTTACAAAAAAGTGGCCGGTGCCACAGACATCCCCGACTCCACACCCGGCTTGTACGAGGATATCTTACCGGAAATAAAAGATTAGTTTTTTTGCAAATCCTTACTCTTAACCTTGACACACCCCGCAAATCTTGCTAAAGTGCGGATACAAGCCTCTTTTCCCTCTATTCATGAAACGTTCTCTCCTTGTCGCATCGTGTGTACTTCTGGTCTCCGGGCTGCTTAGCTCTTGCCAGAAGGAGGACAAAAACATTGTGCAGCTCGCAGATGAGCTGACAGCTGAGCTTCAGCAGATCGTGGATCCCGCCTCGGCCAATGCTCATGCCAAGCGCGTGGCTGTGCTCAACAAGCGCTTTCAGGATGCCAGCGTGCGCGTGCTGGCCCTCAATGACACCTCTCTTGCGCGCGGCGCCAACGATGATGACGATCATCAGGGTGAGGATTACGCCGTGGCTCTCAAGAACCTCGCCCGCGAGATGGGCCGCGTGCGCGCCAGCTTCCCCGGTGGGGATGACGGCGGCAACAGCGTGAACCGCGAGCGCCTGCTCATCGCCATCGGCGCTGTGGCCGGCAAGACCGGCGCCGCCTGCAAAGAGTATGGTGAGGAATACATGCATGATGAAACCGGCGCTCATGAAACCCCCGGCAATTTCCCGGAGTATTACGGCTGTGATGCGCTGCGTGAGGCTCTCTCCTACACCGCCAACCTGGCTGACTCCTCGAGCTTCAAGTTCGATGGCGACGAAGATGTGCCGGCTGTGCCCGCAGTTGGCGAAGCCCGGGAGGAGTCTTCTTCTCCTGCGTCCGAGGAATCCGATGAGTCTGCCCCCGCTTCGGATGACGCCGCGCCGGAGCCTGCGGACGATGAGGACTCCGGATCTGCCGATGAGGACTCGGACAGCAGTCTGGGTGATGATCTGGACGAGTTATAATCTCCTTTCCCTCCCTCCACGCCGCCGCACCTCGCGCGAAAGCCGGTGCGGCGCGTGTTTTTTGACAGCCGACCATGGCGCGCCTCCTCTTCACCTGTGCGTATGATGGCACGCCTTGGCGCGGCTGGCAGAGCCAACCTTGCGGCAAGACGGTGCAGGACTGCCTCGAGAGCGTCTTTGAGCGCATCCTGAAGCAATCGTTGCGTATCTCCTCCGCCGGCCGCACAGATGCCGGTGTCCACGCCCGCGCCCAGCGCTTCCATGCCGATATCCCTGAGACCTGCCGCATGACCCCCGGCGCGTGGGTCGCAGCGCTCAACGCACAGCTGCCCGCCAGCATCCGCATCTACAGCGCAGAACGCGTCGCGAGCGACTTCCACGCCCGCTTCAACGCCACCGGCAAGGTATACGAATACCTCATCTGGCATGCGCCCGTGCTGCCGCCGCATTGGGTGCACCGCGCGTGGCACCACCCGCACGCGTTGGAGCTCGACCTGCTGCGCCGGGCGCTCGCCGCCTACTGCGGCACCCATGATTTCCGGCACTTTGCCGCCCGCCGCGGCAACGAACCCGCCGTGCCCCCGGCCGATTTCTACACCCGCACCATCTACAGCGCCACCTGCGAGCAGCAGGGGGATGCCCTCTTGGCGCTGCGCTTCCACGGCAGCGGCTTCATGTACCGCATGGTGCGCCTGCTCGTGGGCGCGGCGTGCCGCGTGGCCACGGGGCGCATGCCGCTGGCAGAGCTGCACAGCGCCCTCTCCGCCCCGCCGGAAGTGCCCACGCGCTACTGCGCCCCGGCAGAGGGGTTGTACCTGGATGCCGTATTTTACGCTTGACAAGTGGGTGAAAGTGTGCATGGAGGCGGGTGCGGCCGCAAACCCGCCTGTGGGGCGGATCCGCGCAGAAAAAAAGCCCGCGCTCGGCGCGGGGCCGGGCGCAGGCTGAGAAATAGCGGCGCAGAGTAGGGGAGGGGGATTACATCTTGTTCCCGGAGGCGTCCGAGTCGTTCTTGTCATCCTTCTTATCCGTGGCGTCCTTGCATTTCTGCATGAACTCGCGGGACTTGGCCTCATCCTTGCTCACACCCTTGCCGTGGGCATACATGTGAGCCAGCGCGCGGCAGGCCGTGGGGTTGCCCTCATCGGCAGCGCTCTTCAGCCCGGGAAGAGCCTGGGAGTAGAGACTCTGGGCTTTTTCCGGGTCCTTGGGCGAGCCGTTGATGCCATTTTCGGTGATGTAGGCAACAGCGTACTGGGCGATGGGATCGCCATTCGCCGCAGCGAGGGTGAGCGTATCCACGTCGATCCAGTAAGTGCCATCACAGGAAACCCCCTTGCCGCCCTTCTGGCAGGTGATGCCCGGAGTCGTAGAATCAGTGGGAGTCGTGGTGCTCGTCGTATCCGCGCCCATGGCCAGGAAGCCGCCGAGCGCAACAGCAGTCATTAGTGCAAATGTCTTCATAGGGCTCCAGAATGCACCTACCCACCCCATGTTTCAACCTAAATTTCCATCCTTTAGCAAGGCTGCCGACGAAAAAAATTAAAAAAAGACGAAAAAAATTCACTTTGTTGTTGACCTTTGTTCGAACTTCTGGTATCATGCGCCCGCTTTATCGCCCATAGTGGCGTCTCTGGAGCGTCTCATTTGCTTCTGTAGCTCAGTGGTAGAGCGCATCCTTGGTAAGGATGAGGTCGCGGGTTCAAATCCCGCCAGAAGCTTTGATGCTCATGCAAGAATAAGCAGCTTAAACCAAACTCCAACTAATTATGGCAAAAGAAACGTTTCAGCGCACCAAACCCCATGTGAACGTGGGGACTATCGGTCACGTTGACCATGGCAAGACTTCCCTCACTGCTGCAATTACCAAGGTTCTTGCAGATCAGGGTAAGGCAGAGTTCAAGGCTTATGACCAGATCGACGGCGCTCCCGAGGAGCGTGAGCGTGGTATCACGATCTCTACCGCTCACGTGGAGTACCAGACCGACAGCCGCCACTATGCTCACGTGGACTGCCCCGGCCACGCCGACTATGTGAAGAACATGATCACCGGTGCGGCTCAGATGGACGGCGCTATCCTCGTGGTGTCCGCTGCTGATGGCCCCATGCCTCAGACCCGTGAGCACATCCTGCTTGCTCGTCAGGTGGGCGTGCCCTACATCGTGGTGTACATGAACAAGATGGACCTTGCTGATCCGGAGCTCGCCGAGCTCGTGGAGATGGAGATCCGTGACCTCCTTTCCTCTTATGACTTCCCGGGTGATGACATCCCCATCGTGAAGGGCTCCGCTGTGAAGGCTCTCGAGGGCGATGCCGACGCCGTGCAGTCCATCCTCGACCTCATGGATGCTGTGGACAGCTACATCCCCACCCCCG
>JAFLSS010000048.1 GCA_022510805.1 Akkermansiaceae bacterium | reverse complement strand
TTTACAAAGATTATTTCGATAATCTCCTCGCGCGACTGTATCCTCTTGCATGTAGCCATGAGGAGCTCAAGCAGAATCCCAAGGAACACAGCTTTTACAACAACCCTTCTTTTCACAATTTCGAAGAGTTTGTTCAGGAATATAATAAAAAGCAGCCGGAGGAGTAACGTGCATGTTTCTTGAATTGATGAAGATGGCAGTGCTAGTGGTGCTGCTGGTGTGTTTCTTGTCGGTAGTGTGGTTGTTTCTAAAAAATACAGGCAAGAGAATCCTGCAGGTGCGTAAAGGAAATAGGGTGAAGGGTATCATACGGGTCGTCCTAACCGCGGCAGGATGGTTGTTGGTGGTGTGGGTGTGTTATATTTTTTTGTATATTGCAGGGAGTATTGTTATAAGCAATATGGACAGGTATGTACCGAAAGATCCTCCAAAATGGGAGGAGGTATTTCTTTCGGAGCGATTCCCTTATCTGAAAAGTGTAAAGATATTGAGTGGTGGGGATCCCGGGAATCATAGGTTTAACCAAAAAGTGCGCGACTACTTGATATACATAGAAGATCCATCTGACGCCACTGCATTCCGACACGACGCGGGAGAAGTGATGGGGTGGCATGAAGTATCCGCCAATGTGAGCTCAGAATACTTGCCCTATATAAAGGGATATGAGCATTATTTTACTAAGCATAAGGAAACAGGGTTTATATGGAAAAACGGAAAAAGGGAATATGATTTTTCCATACACGAAGGTCAGGAAGGATATTTTTATATAAGTGTTATTATGAGGTGATGGATGTAGTCTGATGTAAGTGTTTCGTGATCAGATTATTTTATCTTTCAGGCGATTTGTTCTACACCTGCCGGGGAATGAGGTGGGGCTTAAGGGCGCTTTATTCGCCCTTGCAGATCCCTTGGGTATCATGTGCCTATAGTGTCTTATTTTCTGAACTATTCGGCAATCTTTCACATAATGACTATCCGGATCGTTTATGCGAGTGGCTTCCGGGGGAGGCTTTTTCCGGCGTGTATTTGAAGCGGGTGGCGCCGCCGCATTTTTTGCAGTTGTTGTTTGTGGGTTGGAGGGCGGGGTAGCCTTTGCAATTGTAGTAGTAGCGGCAGTGGGAGTTGTGTGTTTTGCCGGTTTTTTTCTGGATCCAGTAGGGGGAGGAGTGGGGGGCTTGGGGGCTCCGGCAGGCGGTTACGGCGGCGCTGAGTATGGTGAGGGCGATGAGGCTGCTGATGGCGGCTTTCATGGTGGGGTGGGGTGCGCGGCGCGCCTCCGGTTATCGCGCGCTGGGGGGATAACCGGAGGCTGGTGTGTAGGCGGGGCTTGGTGCCTGCCGGGCTGAGTTATGAGTGGGTTTCGGCGCGTTTGATGGCGGCGTCGGCGCTGGTCATTTGGCCGAGGACGCGGCGGTATTCCATGGGGAAGACTTTGACGAAGTTGGGGAGGCTGTTTTCAAAGTCATCCAGGATGCGGCGCGCGCGGGCGGAGCCGGTGTAGCGGGCGTGTTCTTCGAGGAGGCTGCGCAGGCGCTCGATGTCGGCCGGGTCAGTGACGGGGTCGAGGTCGATCATGTCGAGGTTGCAGTAGCGGTCGAAGAGGTGTTGTTCGTCCCATACGTAGGCGTAGCCGCCGCTCATGCCGGCGCCGAAGTTGTGTCCTGTGGGGCCGAGGATGACGACGCAGCCGCCGGTCATGTATTCACAGCAGTGGTCACCAGTGCCTTCGACCACGGCGCTGGCGCCGGAGTTGCGCACGGCGAAGCGCTCGCCGACTTGGCCGCGGATGAAGACTTTGCCGCCGGTGGCGCCGTAGAGGAGGACGTTGCCGGCGATGACGTTGTCCCCCGGGATGTAGTTTTCTGCGCTGTCGGCAAAGGGGGTGATGATGATTTTGCCGCCGGAGAGGCCTTTGCCTACGTAGTCATTGGCCTGGCCTTGGAGGCGCAGGGTGATGCCGCGCGCGAGGAAGGCGCCGAAGCTTTGGCCTGCGGTGCCGGTGAGGGAGATGGTGAGGGTGTCATCCGGCAGGCCGCTGTGGCCGTATTGGGAGGCGATGTGGTAGGAGAGGCGGGTGCCGACGGCGCGCTGGGTGTTGCCGATGGTGCCGCTGATGGTGACGGGGTGTCCGCTTTCAAGGGCGGGGCGTGCGGCGGGGAGCAGGGTGTCATCGTAAGTGGCGATGGGCTCCGGCCGGTGCCGGGAGGCGTTGACAGGCAGGGCTTCCGGGCGCAGGATGCGCGAGAGGTCGAGGTGCGCGGCTTTCCAGAAGTCGATGGCTTTGTTGACGCGCAGGAGGTCGGCGCGGCCGACGGCGGCATCGAGGCTGCGCAGGCCGAGGGCGGCGAGGTGCTCGCGGACTTCGCGCGCGACGAAGCGCATGAAGGAGATGATGTGCTCCGGTTTGCCGCGGAGGCGTTTGCGCAGTTCGGGGTCCTGGGTGGCGACGCCGACGGGGCAGGTGTTTTTGTTGCACACGCGTGCCATGATGCAGCCGAGGGCGATGAGGATGGAGGTGGCAAAGCCGTATTCCTCGGCGCCGAGGAGGGTGGCGATGACGACGTCGCGCCCGTTGGTCATGAGGCCGTCTGCCTGGAGGCGCACTTTTTCACGCAGGCCGTTGAGGACGAGGGTTTGGTGAGCCTCAGCCACGCCGAGTTCCCAGGGCATGCCGGCGTATTTGACGGAGGTGAGGGGGGAGGCGCCGGTGCCGCCATCGTGGCCGGAGATGAGGACCATGTCCGCCCCGCCTTTGGCGACGCCTGCCGCCACGGTGCCGACGCCGACTTCGGAGACGAGTTTGACGCTGACGCGGGCGTGGGGGTTGGCGTTTTTGAGGTCGAAGATGAGTTCTGCGAGGTCCTCGATGGAGTAGATATCGTGATGGGGAGGCGGGGAGATGAGGGTGACGCCGGGAGTGGAGTGCCGGACGCGGGCGATTTCGTCATCCACTTTGCCGCCGGGGAGTTGGCCGCCTTCGCCGGGTTTGGCGCCTTGGGCTACTTTGATTTGCAGCTCGCGGGCGTGGGCGAGGTATTCGGCGGTGACACCGAAGCGGCCGCTGGCGATTTGCTTGACGGCGGAGCAGGGGTTGTCACCATTATCGCGCGGGGTGTAGCGGGCGGGGTCTTCGCCGCCTTCGCCGCAGTTGCTGGCAGCGCCGATGCGGTTCATGGCGATGGCGATCATCTCATGCGCTTCCTTGGAGATGGCGCCGAAGCTCATGGCGCCGGAGACGAAGCGGCGCATGATGCTCTCTTCGCTTTCTACGTCATCCAAGGGGATGGGCTGTGTGGGGGAGAATTCGAAAAGGCCGCGCAGGGTGCAGAGGGTTTCTGCGCTTTCGTTGACCATTTCGGAGAAGACCTTGAATTGCGCGTAGCTGTCGTTGCGCAGGGATTTTTGGAATTGGCCGATGATTTTGGAGGTCCAGATGTGTTTTTCACCGCCTTTTTTCCACTTGTAGAGGCCGGCGTTTTCGAGGGAGTCCTGCGGGTCGAAGAGGAGCCCCTTGGCGCGGCGGAGTCGCGCGACGGCTTCGCGGGCGATGTCGGCCAGGCTGATGCCGCCGATGCGGGAGGCGGTGCCGGGGAAGAAGCGGGAGACGACGTCATCCCCCAGGCCGATGGCTTCGAAGATCTGCGCGCCGCGGTAGGAGCGGAGGGTGGAGATGCCCATTTTGGACATGGTTTTGAGCAGGCCGAAGTCGACGGCTTCGAGGTAGTTCTCCATGGCCTTGGTGGCGGAGATGGACTCGCTGAGGCGGTTTTCTTTGGCGAGGTGGACGAGGGTGCTCATGGCGAGCCAGGGGCACACGGCGGTGGCGCCATAGCCGAGCAGCAGGGCGAAGTGCATGACCTGGCGGGCTTCGCCGGTTTCGGCGATGACGCCGGTGCCGGTGCGCACGCCCATTTGGCGCAGTTTGGCATTCACGGCTGCGACGGCGAGGAGGCTGGGTATGGGGGCTTCGTTGCCGGAGAGTTCGCGGTCGGAGAGGATGATGATGCGGAAGCCCTGGCGGATGGCTTGCTCGGTTTCGCGCTCGAGTTCGGCGAGTGCTTCTTGGAGGCCAGCCGGGGAGAGGGAGGAGAAGCCGGTGGAGAGGGTGATGCAGCGGAAGTCTTGCTCTTTGTTGCTCTTGAGGGCTTCGAGGTCGCTGAGGGTGAGGATGGGGCGTGGGAGTTTGATGAGGCGCGCCATCTGCGGCGTTTCGTCCAAGATGTTGGAGGGGTTGCCGATGAAGGTGGTGAGCGACATGACGAGCTGCTCGCGGATGGGGTCAATGGGCGGGTTGGTGACCTGGGCGAACTGCTGTTTGAAGTAGTTGAACAAGAGTTGCGGGCGCTCGGAGAGCACGGCGAGCGCGGCGTCATTGCCCATGGCGTACACGGCATCGTGGGCGGTGTTGGCCATGGGGATGATGAAGTGCTCGAGCTCATCTTGTGTGTAGCCGAAGAGGGTTTGGCTGTTGAGGATGTGCTGCGAGTCGATGCGCGGGGCGTTCACGCTGTCGAAGATGCCGTGGATTTTGATGCGGTTTTCTTGGCACCAGCGGCGGTAGGGGCGGCGGCGCGCAACCTTGGTTTTGGTCTCTGCGTTGTAGGAGATGCGCTTGGTGGCGAAGTCGATCCAGACAATTTCGCCGGGCTTGAGGCAGCCGCGCTTCACCACGTGCGCCGGGTCGGTGTCGAGCACGCCGGCCTCGCTGGCGAGGATGAAGAGCCCATCGTCATGCACTTCATAGCGCGCGGGGCGCAGGCCGTTGCGGTCGAGGATGGCGCCGGCGCCCAGGCCATTGCTGAAGCAGACGGCGGCAGGGCCATCCCACGGAGCCATGAAGCCGGAGTGGAAATCATAGAAGCCGCGCAGATCCTCGCCGATGAAGTAGCGGTCCCCAAAGGCTTGGGGGATGAGCATCATGATGCTGTGCGGCAGGCTGCGCCCGGCGGTGAGCAGGAGCTCGAGCGCGTTGTCCAGGCTGGCGGAGTCACTCTGCCCGGCGGGGATGACGGGGAGGAGTTTTTTGATATCCTCGCCGAAGAGCGGGCTTTCGAGGTTGTCCTCCAGGGCGCTCATTTGGTTCAGGTTGCCGCGCAGGGTGTTCACTTCACCATTGTGGGCCATGTAGCGGAAGGGGTGCGCGAGGGGCCAGCTGGGGAAGGTGTTGGTGCTGTAGCGCTGGTGGACGATGGCGAGGCAGCTTTTGAAGCGCGGGTCGGCCAGGTCGCGGTAAAAGCGCGGCAGCTGGGGGGCCATGAGGAGGCCTTTGTAGACGATGGTGCGCGCGGAGAGGGAGGGGATGTAGAAGCGGTCTTTGAGCTGCGGCAGGGCGGTGGCGACTCGTTTTTCTGCGACGCGGCGCAGGAGGTAGAGCCGGCGCTCGGCGGCGGCGGGGTCAGTGGCGGCATCGCCGCTCAGGGCGAAGAAGAATTGCTCGATGCGCGGGGCGCAGGCGCGTGCAGTGCGGCCGATGGAGAGCTCATCGACCGGCACTTCGCGGCGGCCCAGCAGGCGCACCCCTTCGGCCGCAGCGGCGGCCTCTACCTCTGCCCGGCAGGTGGCGCTGAGTTCTTCTTCCTTGGGTAAGAAGAACATGCCCACGGCGTATTGCCCCGGCTCCGGCAGCTCAAAGGGGAGCACGGCGCTGAAGAACTCATGGGGGATCTGCAGCAGCATACCGGCGCCATCACCCGTTTCCGGGTCGCTACCGGTGGCGCCCCGATGCAGCAGACGCTCCAAGATGGTGATGCCTTTTTCAACGATGCTATGGGAGGGCATGGCTTTTGTATCGACCACCATGCCGACACCGCAGGCGTCGTGTTCATATTGAGGATGATACAGACCTTGCTCCTGCGGCAGAAACGCACTAGTACTCACGGCGATATGTTCTTCATATAGGGTGTTAGTGTATCCACAGCGGGGAGATTGTAGCATACTTCGGGGCGGCTGGCAATGCCTTGTGTGCATTTTGTGCTTTTTTGGGGGTGGATGAGGGCGGGCGAAAAAGGGGTGATAAAAAGGAATTGCCAAATGCCGGGTGGCGGCGTATAATCGGCGCTGCAATGATGTTGCTCCAAAAAACAAAAATAGGTTTCGTGGCCGCTTGTGCTGTGATGATGGCGGCTTGTACGGGGGCGGGCTCACACCAGAAAGATGCCCGTGAGCAGGAGTCGGATTCGCCTGTGAAGCCGCCGCATCAGAAGGTTGTGAAGCAGCCCGGCAGCGCTGTGAAGCCGCTGGTTCGGCCCGAGCAGCAGGGGGTGCTTACTCCTCCTGCTCCGCATCCGGTGGGGGGTGAGGTGCAGCCGCCTCAGGTGTTCATACCCAAGGCGCCGGGGGTGCGTATTGCGCAGGTGAGTGTGCCCGGGCCTTATGTGGCTCTCACGTTTGATGATGGCCCCAATCCGGCCACTACTCCCAGGGTGCTTGATATTTTGAAGCGCTATGGCGCGAAGGCGACTTTCTTTGTGCTGGGTGAGAATGCGGCGCGCCATAAGGACGTGGTGGCGCGGGCGGCGGCTGAGGGGCATGAGATTGGCTCTCACACCTGGAGTCACCCGCAGCTGACCAAGATGAGCCAGGCGGAGATTATCTCACAGCTGGACCGCACGGCGGCTGTCATCCAAGAAGCGACGGGGCGCCGCCCGGCGGTGATGCGCCCGCCCTATGGTGCGACGAATAAAAATGTGACGGATTTGGTGATGAGCCGCTATGGCATGCCCTCCATCATGTGGAGTGTTGATACTCAGGACTGGCGCCACCCGGGGGTGAGTGTGGTGATCCACCGCGCGGTGGATCGGGCGCAGAGTGGCAGCATTATCTTGCTGCATGATATTCACGCCTCCACGGTGGCGGCGGTGGAGGGTGTGGTAGCGGGGCTGCAGAGGCGCGGGTTTACGCTGGTGACGGTGTCGGAACTCGTTGCGATGGGCCGCCGCGCGGCGCGTGTGCAGGGGGTGGCGGCATCCGCAGGCACGCCGGAGTCACCCCTGGTGAGCGCGGATCCTGCCGCTGCGGCGCCGGGGCCTGCTGCGGCAGAGGTGACACCGGCGCCGGCAGCAGCTGCTGCCGAGGCGCCCGGTGCGCCTGCTCCTGAGGAGCCGGTTTCTCCTGAGGTGAATTCTGAACTTGTCAACGGATGAGCGACAAGGCGAAAGGGACAGTTTACCTGGTGGGCGCAGGGCCGGGAGATCTCGGCCTGATGACGCTCCGCGGGCGCGAGCTGGTGGAGCGTGCGGAGTGTGTGGTGTATGATGCGCTGGTGCCGCGGCAGATGCTCAGCTGGTGCAAGGAGGGCTGTGAACTGGTGGATGTGGGCAAGCGCGCGGCGCATCACACGCTGCCTCAGCATGAGATCAATAAGCTTTTGGTGGAGTGTGCCCGGAGGCATGCGCTGGTGGTGCGGCTGAAGGGGGGGGATCCCTATATCTTCGGCCGCGGGGGCGAGGAGGCGCAGGCGCTGGCGGAGGCAGGGGTGGCGTTTGAGGTGGTGCCGGGTATCAGCTCGGCCATTGCCGGGCCGGCGTATGCGGGGATACCGGTGACGCACCGCGATTGCTGCTCGCAGCTGACGATTTTTACGGGGCATGAGGCGCTGTCCAAAGAGGCCGGCGCGCTGGATATTCCCGGCATTGCTGCGGCTCAGGGCACCAAGATTATCCTCATGGGCATGGCGCGCTTGCGCGAGACGCTCCGGGCGCTGGTGGCGGCCGGGCAGGCGGGGGATACGCCTGCGGCGGCGGTGCAGTGGGCGACCACGGCGCGGCAGCGTAGTGTGCGCGCGACGGTGGAGACGCTGGCCGATGCGGCAGAGGCCGCAGGCTTGGGTGCGCCGGCTGTGGTGGTGATTGGCCGTGTGGTGGAGCTGGCGCCGGCGCTGGATTGGCGCTGCCGACTCCCCCTGGCCGGGCGGCGTATTGTGGTGACGCGCACGCGCGAGCAGGCGGGTGAGCTGACCGGGGCGCTGCGTGAGCTGGGGGCTGAGGTGGTGGAGCTGCCGACGATCCGGGTGGTGCCGCCGGAGAATCGCGCGGAGTTTGCGGCGGCGGTGGTGGATAGCCGGCATTATGATTGGCTGATCTTCTCCAGCCCGAATGGCGTGAAACGCTTTTTTGACGCCTTCTTCTCGGTGTATGAGGATATACGGGAGCTGGGCGGGGCGCGCATCGCGGCGCTGGGGCCCGGCACGGCGGCGGAGCTCAAGAAGTACGGCCTCATGGCAGATGTGATGCCGCGCAAGGCGGTGGCGGAGGCGCTTATCGCAGAGTTTGACCGCAAGGCGGCAGAGGTGGGCGGCGTGGAGCACATGACTATGCTCTGGGTGCATGCGCAGCAGGCGCGGCGCACGATCTATGATGAGCTCATGAAGCGCAAGGCGATTGTGGATGAATGCATCGCGTATGATGTGGAGCCCGCTCCGGCAGAGGGTGCCCAAGCTCTCTTGGAGCAGGGGGTGGACTTGATTACCTTTACCAGCTCGAGCACGGCGCGCTTTTTTGCGGAGATGGGGCTTGTGGTGCCGGAGGGCTGCCGCATTGCCAGCATGGGGCCGGTGACTAGCGCCACGCTTCGCGAGTACGGGATGCCGCCTTCGGTTGAGGCGGAGCTGCACACGATCCCCAGTCTGGTGCAGGCGATTCAAACTCTTCTGGCGCATTGAGACTTTTTTCCTCCCCCCCCTATTCATCTGGTCAGCATGTCAGCGAATCAAACAGATATCTTCTGCTGCCTGGGCATCAACCACCTCACGGCCTCTGTGGCGGTGCGTGAGCTCTTTGCTGTGCCCAAGCGCGAGCTGCCGGCGGCGGCGGCGCGGGTGGCGGCTCTGCCGGGGGTGGGGCAGTGTGTTGTGCTCTCTACCTGCAACCGCACGGAGGTGTATTATACAGCCGCTGAGCCGGAGCTGGCAGCGCGGGAGATCCTGCATTATTTCCTCGGCGAACAGGTAGACCTCCTCAAGGCCTTTTACCACTACCGGGGCGCGGAGGCACTGGAGCATTTGGCGCTGGTGGCGGCCGGGCTGGAGTCGATGGTGATCGGCGAGACGGAGATTTTCGGCCAGGTGAAGGACGCTTACCGCGCGGCGCAGGAGGCCGGCACTCTGGGCGGGCGCTTGCACCGCATTTTTCAGAGTGTCTTCACCATCGGCAAAAAAGTGCGCAGCTCTACGGCGGTGACGAGTGGGCCCACTTCTGTGGGGGCGGCGGCGGTGCAGCAGGCGCATGATTTGCTGGACCGGCTGCACAAGCCCAATGTGCTGGTGGTGGGGGCGGGGGAGGTGGCGCGCACCACGGCGCAGAGCTTGCGCTCACGCGGGGCGGAGAGTATTTTTGTGGCCAATAGGTCCTATGACCGGGCGGTGGAGCTGGCGGAGCAGGTGGGGGGCAGGGTCATCCGCTTTGCGGAGTGGCAGCCCTATTTGGAAAAAATCCATATCGTCATCGTGTCCACGGCGGCGCCGGTCTATGTGGTGACTCCGGATGTGCTGCAAAAAGTGCTGCCGGAGCGCAAGGGGGAGCCGCTGATGATCATCGACCTCTCCGTGCCGCGCAATGTGGACCCGGCGTGCGGGGCGCTGCCCGGTGTCACGCTGCATGATATTGATACTCTGCAGGCGCAGACAGAGCAGACGCGTGCGCAGCGCCGGGCGGCGGTGCAGGAGGGGCGGCGGCTGATCACCGCGTGGAAAGCGGAGCATGAGGAGGCCCTGCTGGGGGAGCGGATACCCCGCCGGGAGGAGACGTGAAAATTTTTTTCAATTTTTTTTGAACAGATAGGAAACAACAGGTGTCTATATTTCCGAGCCTACATAAGAACAGCTATCCTCCCGATTCATTTATGCCGAACAATACAGCCCATAAGCAGCTAGAGATAACCGAGATTTCCATCTTGCTGCGCGAGATGCGCCTGGAGGCCACACCTGAAGCTGATTTTGAAGAGCGCTTCATGACTGATTTTCGTGAGCGCATGGCGCGCGAGGCCGTGTGCCGCCCTGCCCGAGTGCTGCTCTGGGAGCATATTTCCCTGATCATTGATAACCTGGGGCGCCGGCGGCTGGCATGGGGTGCGGCGTCGGTGAGCGCGTGTGCTGTGGCGCTGGGGGTGCTGGTGTGGCAGCAGGAGGTGTCTCCGGGGCTGCGGCCGGCTGAGGCCCGCATGGCGAGTGCCTACCGGAGTGAGGAGATCACGCAGCCGCTCATGCCGGCAGAAGCTGTGGCGGGGGCGGCTGTGCGCACCACGGTGACCCACCGCTCTGCCCGCTCATACAGCGATGCGATGATGGCGGCTTTCGGCGGAGAGGGAAGCACCTACCCTGCGCCGCCCTACGCCGGTATGCCGCCCGAGAATATGTCGCAAGGTTATTTCTTCAATGAACCCTCGGCAGCTCTCATAACGCCGGCGCAGCCCCTCCTGCCGGAGGCGCCTCTGCCTATCAGTCACTGATAAAGCATGCCCGGCTTTGATACTCTGTCAGATTCTTTGCTTGCAATTACCCCCCGAAATGCGCTAAAATGCACATGTCATGGGGGATCACCTCATTGAGGCGTATATATATCCACTATCCATCTTCTGCTATGTCATCCAACCTCATCAAACTCCTGGTCACCGTGGTGGTGGCTATTTTCGTGGGCTATCTGTGCCACCCCACCGGCCTTGTGGGCGGTATGGTGGTGGGTATTTTCCGCATGCATGACGACATGATTGCGGCGGTAAATGCCGAGAAGGCTGAATATGATCGCAAGTTGGCAGAGCGGCGCGCGGCGCTGGCGAATTACCGCAAACAGTTGGCGGAGGAGAGCAAGCGCAATGCTGTCACCATTGTGGATGAAAGCGTGGGCGATGATTGGGATGTGGGCTTTGATGACACGCAGGCGGATGATGGGGATGACGGCAGCCTCACCTCCTCCGGGTATTTGGATGATACGGTGGATGATGGCAATGGCTTTGCGGACTCCTCCTCCTTTATGGTGGGGGATGTGGCGGCCAAGCTCTACGGCATCACCGAGGATAAGGACGCGCAGGAGGTGGCGAAGCAGACGGATGTGGTGCCGGCGGTGCCGGACAGCGCCGCGCGCAATGAGATGCTCAGCGCCTCCCGCAAGCTGGAGCGCACTCTCACCTCAGATTACAACAAGCCCCGGCGCAAGCCCTACACCAATGATGAGTTCCTGGAGCCGGATTGGAAAAACCCGGGGGATATTTACCTGAAGCTTGCCGGGCGCATGATGAGCAAGCTGGGCAGCAAGCCCACGCCGCGCACGGTGTGTGAGTTCCTGGAGGACCCTGCCAACCGCCTGGATTTGGCGCGCTATATGCTGATCCGCAAAGCCACTGTGCGGGGGATCACCGAGGTGGCGGAGACCCGCATGGGCCCCTCGCTGCTGGCGCTTCTCAGCTCAGATCTGGACTGGCTGAGCAATATTCTCTACTCCGGCCCCACGGATCGGCTGGATCGCGGCCTGAAGTACCTCTCCTCCATCTACGCGCGCTACTCTGAGGATATGGGAGATATCGTCGTGCGCCGCATCGCCGCCACCACGGCCATGGAGTTTGCCCGTGAAGGCTGGCCGGAGCAGAACATGATGGAGCGCTTTGCCTACTATTACACCAGCTACCGCGAGGGCAAGCTCAACAAGATTTTCGACACGCTTCAGTACTGGGAGACGCGTCTCGTGACGGGGAATCGCGGCTACAGCGGCTGGGGGAGCCCGCAGTCCCTCGCGTGGCAGCGTGACAATGTGCGCCTCCCGGTGGAGGGCTATTTGGGCGCGAGCGGCCAGCTCGTGTACCGCCTGCGCAACGTGGCGGGCGATTCGGTGTTCTCCAATGACTACTTGGCGCCCTACCTGAAAGCGCGCGGCAATGTCACCGCCCGCGCTCACCGCGACATCGGCGGCGTGTGCGGCGCGTGCTCGCACTACGGGGCCTACGGTGCGCTGGCCTCCGGCCTGCCGGCCATGACCATGGGTGAGCCCGGCCACTGCGCCTACACGGTGCGCATCGGCAATGACTGGCGCAAGGGCTACTCCATCTACTGGCAGCACAGCATGCACAAGACATTCTGGGGCATGCATGACTGGGAGTTCCTCATCCTCATGCAGGATCTCTACACCGACACCTACAAGACCCTGGCGGCTGACCAGCTGAGCGCCGCGGCCGAATTCCTCGCTGCGCGCCGCATGACCTCCTCCGCCATCCAATGCTATGACGCCTCGCTGACCTGCCAGCCGCTCAACTGGCCGGTGTGGCTGGCATATGCCGGCTACCTGGCGCAGAAGGGCAAGGATAATAAAGCCCGCTGGAAGGAGCTCAGCGAGCGGGTCACAGCCACGCTGGCCGACAAGTTCCACAATGCCGCCGCCACGCTGCAGGCCCGCTACATCTACCCGCAGCTGCTTCCTCTCATGCCGGATTTGAAAGAGCGCAACAAGCTGTATGTGGCTTTCTTCAAAAAGTGCAAGGACTACGGTGTGCACACGTGGGATGTGGCGCCTCTGCTGGATGCGCAGCTCGCCGGCTGCACCACGGATAAGGACAAGCTCTCCTTCATGAAAGAGGTGCTGCCGCACTTGCTCACCAAGCCGGCATTCTCCGGCGCGGTGCTGGCATGGGGGCTCAACACTGTGAATAACATGTCCGACACGGCGGCGGATGACGGCAAGGTGAGTGAGGCCGCCATCGCCAAGGAAACTCAGCTCCAAGAGGAGTTCTCCAAGATCATCATGAACTCCATGAAGCGCCTGCGCGCCGGCAAGAAGGACAATGACGCCACCTGGGCCGGCTTGGGTGAGGCCATTGACACCGCTGCCAAGAATGGCGACACGCGCACCTTCCAAGCCATCGGCAAGCTCGCTATGCGCAAGTGCAAGGAGCACTTCCCCAAGCACCGCTTCAAGTTCCGCCCGTTCAAGGGCAAGGTGGTCTCTGCGAAAGGCCTCATCACCACCGCCACCACGCTGGATGCCAATGGAGTGAAGCAGTCCTGCCTGCACTGGGGCGTGCTGCAGAAGACCGGCGGCAGCATCCCCATCAAGTTTGAGGGCAATAGCGGCATTGTGGTGAAGCTGGAAGATGTGAATGACCTGACGGGTGTCATCGCCCTCTTCGGCTGCACCATCAAGAATGACCGCCCGTTCTACCTGCAATCTTCTGAGGATGGGCAGAACTGGAGCAATATCCCCGGCAAAGCTCAGATTGAGGGCTCCACCATGCGCTTCGACTTGAAGGATGCGCAGGCCAGCGGGCGCTTTATCCGCCTCTTGCGCGAGGGTGATAAGTGGGACTCCGGCAGCATCATCGGCTTCTATGTGTACGGCAAGCCGCGCAAAAGCTAAACTCCTTTACCTACCGAGATAACTATGCACAAATTTCTCTTCTCATGGTTGGCTGTGGCATGGGTGGCTCTCCTCCCTCTTCAGGCGGCGCAGGTTCACTCGTTCAATGATGGCCTCAAGCGCGCCGGAGATGACAAGCCGTTTGTGATGTTCTGCTACGGCGCGAACTATGATCAGTACAGCGAGCAGGTGTATGAGAAGTTTATCAAGCGCAATACGCCCCTGAGCCGCATGGTGAAGCGTGAGGTGTTTCTCGTGGTGCCTGTCTACCAGCAACCCACGGATAATCAGCGCAAGGAGTTTGAGAAGGTGATGAGCGGCCGGCGCGGTGTGCCGGGCGGTATCTGGAGCTACCCCTGCCTGGCGGTGCTGGATGGCAAGGGCAATTTCCGCGGTGCGGTGCAGAGCGGGGAGGATTTTGAGTCACCGGAGAAAGCGGCAGAGGCGCTCAGCGTTCTTTTGGAGGATTTCCGCAAGCAGCAGAAGCTGCTGGAGCGCGCCGGCAATTCCAAGGGGAACAAGAGCCAGGAGTTGATGCAGGAGGCGCTCAATATCAGCCGTGTCAATGTGCCCGGCCACGGCACGTTTGACCCGGCGAACAATGGGCTGGGCGAGAAGCTGCAGCTCATGGATATTGTCACGGCCAATGCGCATGTGCGCAGCCTCATTGCCAATGGCAAGTTCACCCTCATTGAGCGGCAGATGATTCTGGTGGCTCTGGCCGGGCATATGCGCCGCAAGAATGCCGCGGTGCACAGAATGCGCGCGATTTATACGGAAATCCGCAACATTGATCCCAATTCGATCTACGGCGCATACGCGGATGGCGCCCTGCAGTTGTGGGTGATTCCGCGTGAGAGTGAGAAACCCGCTGCCGCAGCGGCGGAGGAGACGAAGGGCTAAGCCGGCCGCCTGTGCGGGGGTGGGTGCGCGTGCCCGCCCCTGCGGCTGCGCGCCCGGGGGAGGGGCGCAGGGGAAAAGCGGCGCGTGCGCGGGGGGTGATCAGCTCTCGGCAGCAGGCGCTGCGTCTGCCAGCATCTGGGAGGTGATGATGTATTGCGCTTCGCAGCGGGGACAGGAAATTTCAATAAAGCCTTGCTTGTCAAGCAGGTCTTCAAAATTGGCCCTCATGGAGCGCAGCGTGGGCAAAAGGCGCTCCACCGTGCAGCCGCAGCGGAAGGTGAAGCGGCGGGTTTCGAGGGTTTTGAGCTGCTCGGTTGAGGCCAGCTCAGCCACTTGCTCAGGAGTCAGGCTGCGGAGCCACTCCTCATCAGCCCCCGGCTCAGCCGTGATCAGCGCGTAGGAGTCCCCGCCGAGGTCAAAGGCGCGGGCGAGTCGCTGCTCACTCTGCCTGTAGAACTCCTCCACCCAGGCGGCGGGGGAGGCGGCAGCGCTCAGCGGGATGACTGAGGTCTGCGGCTCTTTGTTTTGGGCGACAATCTGCGCATACAGCATATTGGCCTCAGCGGCGTCCTTTTCCCGGGGCCACACGCGGCCCACCACTTCCTCGGCCGTGGAGGAGCCGGCCAAGAAGATATTGACCGGCTGCGGCCGGTGCTGCACATGCAGAGTCCACGCGTGGCTCTCTTGCCAGGGGCGGGAGACGAGGTGCAGCGTGAAAAACGCCATGAGCGGCTTGAGTGTTTCGGCTGAGGACTCGCTGATTTTGAGGCGCTGCTGCATGAGGTGCAGGTAATAGCCCACAAAGATGGGCGAGAAGTCTGCCTGGAGCAGCAGGCAGTTGCGCTGCCGCACAAAAACGGACTGCACATCAGTGAACTCTGCCACTGATTCAGGATTGGCGGCGTGACCGGGCGAGGGGGGGGTAGTGGGCTCTGGCATGGTGAATCTCCTGCGCTGTATCATAGCGCGCGAGCATGCGGCATTCAAGAATAAAGTCTGCCGGGTGGGGTGCAGCGCGGGCCGCCGCCGCTTCCCCGAAACAGATTTGCGGACTTTTTTTCTTGCATTTGCGAGGCAATGAGAGTACCATCCTTCGGGGATAGGCTGACTCGTGCCGCTTCCTCGTTTTTTCACTTTTACACATCCCCTGCCATGGACTTTATTTCCTCACCTGTATCCTCGCTTGCCCCCTCCCTGACGCTCGCTGTGACCAACCGCGCCAAGGAGATGAAAGCCAAGGGAGAACAAGTATACGGCCTGGCTGGCGGCGAGCCGGATAAGGATACTCCGGAGAACATCAAGAAAGCCGCCATCCGTGCGCTGGAGGAGGGTGCCACCAAGTACACTCCCTCCGTTGGTTTGCCCGCCTTGCGCCAAGCTATCAGCGACAAGCTCAAGCGCGATAATAACCTCGACTACTCCGCCGACCAGATTTGTGTGTGCTCCGGCGCGAAACCTGCCGTATACAGCGCGCTGCGCGCCACGATCGGCGAGGGTGATGAGGTGATCATTCCCTCCCCCTACTGGGTGAGCTACCCCTCCATGGTGCAGCTCTGCGGCGGCACGCCTGTGTTTGTGGAGACAAAGGCGGAGAATGGCTGGAAGATCACGGCTGAGGAGTTTGCCAATGCCATGACTCCGCGCACGAAGATGATCATCCTGACTACGCCGCACAACCCCACGGGCGCTGTGTACTCTGAGGATGAGCTGCGCGCCATCGGCGAGGTGGCGGTGGATGAGGATATCCTCATCTTGGCGGATGAGATTTATGAGCACCTCATCTATGGTGAGGAAAAGCATGTGTCCATCGCATCCCTGAGCCCGGAGTTGTATGACCTGACCATCACCATCAACGGCTTCTCCAAGAGCTACGCCATGACGGGCTGGCGCCTCGGCTACTCTGCGGCTCCGGCTCCGATTGCCAAGTACATCAAGCTGATTCAGGATCACACGGCTTCCAACGCGACGACTTTCTGCCAGTACGGCGCCATCGAGGCGCTCAATGGCGACCAGTCGTTCATCTCCGACCTGCGTGAGGAGTATGACTTCCGCCGCCAGTATGTCTACGAGCGCCTGTGCTCCATGCCCAAGGTCAAGGTGGTCGAGCCCAAGGGCGCGTTCTATTTCTTCCTGGATATGAGCGAGACGGGGCTGGATTCTCTGACGCTGTGTGAGCGCCTGCTGGAGCGCTACAAGGTGGCGGCGGTGCCGGGTATTGCCTTTGGCAATGACAAGGCGATCCGCATCTCCTACTGCACCTCTCTGGATGTGCTCAAGGAGGGCTTGGACCGCCTGGAGGAGTTCTGCCGCAAGCTCTGATGAGGTGGGGGGGCTAGCCCCTCATGAGGCGGGGGCTCCGCCCTGCTGAGGTTTTTGAACATGCGCCGCCGCGCCCGCTTGTGGGTGCGGCGGCTTGCTTGTTCCCCGCGCGCGCGACCATGCCACAAATAACTCCCGCAAGCGGAGCCGGCCGGTCATTCTGTTCGCCATTTGTAGCTATGAGGTTCGGCGTTCTCATGCATCAGCACGGCAGCGGCTCATGTTTCCCTTGATTTTTGCCGCGAAGTGGGGTATGATGCTCCCCGAATTGCAGCACGGAATGAAGATGATGCCGGACAGCATGATGGAGGATGAGTATGATGCACCGCCGCCGACTCCCTGGCGAAGACGCTTGGGAGGGGGCGGGCTTGTGCTGGCGGCGCTGCTGCTGCTTGCCTGCTTGCTCAGCTACCACCCGCAGGAAGTAAGCTGGAGTTTTCTGAATCCGGCCGGTCATGAGCAGGCGGCAGGGATCCCCTGCTCGAACTGGCTGGGTGTCCTTGGCATGTACCTGGCGGGCTTGCTCTACAAGCTGCTGGGGGCGGGGGCTGTGTATGGGGCGCTGCTGCTGCTGGTGCCGGGGGTGGGTATGCTGCTGCACCCGGAGGTGGCGCGGCGGAACCAGGTGGTGGCTATGCTGGTGATGCTGCTTGTGGCCTGCGCGCTGCTGGCGGTGCAGCCCTGGCTGCTGCTCCGCTGGGCGGCGGAGCTGAGTTTGGCCTCAGCCGGCGGGGCTCTGGGTTACTGGGTGGGGGTGTGTGTGGTGGAGGCTATTTTGGGCGCTGTGTGGGCGCTGTGTGGGCTGCTGCTGGCGCATGCGGTGGGCATGATCTACTTTGCGCGCCTGACTCCTGCTGAGATTTACCGCGTGGAGAAGCGGGATGTGGTGGATTTATGGAGCCGCTGGATGGAGCGCCGCCGCCGGGCGCGCGAGGGGGGGGATGCGGCGGATTATGATTGGCAGAAGTCTTTCCCGGATGAGGCCGGGGCGGGGCGCCCGCCTGCGGAGGAGGAGCCGGAGCTGATGCTTTATGGTGAGCCGGATTTGCAGGCGGCAGGGCGCGTGGCCGCTCCTCAGCAGGAGAGCCCGATGAGCTGGCGGGATGACTACACCCGCCGCGAGACGCCGCGCCCGAGTGATGAGCGTGTGGAGCGCCCGCGCGAGGCCCCGGCGGCGCCGCCGCGGTATGCCGCCCCTGTGAGGCCGGCGCCGGTGGCCCCCCGCCCGCAGCCGCAGCCGCGTCCTGTGCCGGCGCCTGCCCCGGAGCC
>JAFLSS010000047.1 GCA_022510805.1 Akkermansiaceae bacterium | reverse complement strand
CCAGCACCATGGCGCTGATCTCCTGCGGGGAGTACACCTTGGTCTCGCCGCCCACTTCTACTTGGATGTGGGCGTCTCCATTCGGCGCTTCGACGATGGCGTAGGGCACTTTCTTGTCTTCCTCCGTCAGCTCGGCGTATTTGCGGCCGATGAGGCGCTTGGCCGAGAAGATGGTGTTGCGGGGGTTGGTGACGGCTTGGCGCTTGGCTGCTTGGCCCACGATGCGTTCGCCGTTCTTCGTGAAGGCCACGATGGACGGGGTGGTGCGGGCGCCTTCGCTGTTCTCCAGCACGGTGGCTTGTCCGCCCTCCATGACGGCCATGCAGGAATTGGTGGTTCCCAAGTCGATTCCGAGGATTTTGCTCATATGGGTGTGTCTTTCTATTGTTGGTTGTTTAGAAATATGGGGGCCGATGTTGCATCGGTTCTTGTTCACTTCCTTATGTGCAAATCACGTGCCAACTTTTCTTCGTTTTTATTCCGCTGAATATCAATGATCTCTGCTTGTCGCTCTTTTTAACTGCGGCAAAATGCCGCGGCGTTTTGCCGCAGGGATGGCATTTTGCCGCGGCGTTTTGCCGCAGTTGGGGCTTATTCCCACACGAGCAGGCGAGCTCCGCCGGCGGGGAGCTCGAGCGGCAGGCCCTCGGTGCTCAGCAGCTCGGGCGTGGCGGGGATGGGGGCTTGCTGCTCGGGGTAGAGCAGGTCGCAGAAGCGGAAGCTGCTGCCGAGTTTGCGGGCCCACTCCTGCGCCTGGCGCGGTATATGCACCCGCACTCGCGCGGGGCGCTCCGGCGAGAAGTTGCACACCACCAGCACGGCTGCGCGCGCCGCGGAATCGTAGCGCAAGAAGGCGTACACGCGGTGGCCGGAGGTGGTCTCACCGGGCTCGCGGCCGTAGTCGAGGGTTTGTTGGTTGGCCCAGTTGAGGCCGTAGAACTCACCTTTGGAGAGGGCGGGGTGCTGAAGGGCGCGCAGGAGTCTGCCGCAGAAATCGAGCCGGGCGCTCTCGGCCGCCGTGAGAAGCGCGCCATCGTAGCGGCCGCTGTTGGCCCAGCGCTGAAGGCGGGGCAGGTGGGTGTAGTCGAAGATGCTGGTGCGGCCGTTGTCCCCGCCGAAGCCGCCGGGTCCCTCTGCGCGCTCGCCCACGCTCTGGCCATTGTAGAAGAGCACAGGTCCGCAGGTGGTGGCATACTGGGCGGCCATGAGGGCGCACGCGGCTTTTTCGCCGCAGGCATTCCAGTACAGCGGGGAGGCGAGCCGCGGCTCATCGTGGTTCTCCAAATAGCGCACGCCGCCGCAGTAGAGGGGGGCATCGGGGCGGTGGAGGTGGTCCAGATCATTGGCCCATGTGTTACTTTCGTACATGGAGCGCAGGGCTTGGTAGGCCGAGGCATCGTAGACGCCGTCGAATCCCGCCGCCAGCAGAGCTGTGTGCACATCGCCCTCGATGAGTTTCATCGTGTCATTGTACGCCTCTGCGATGAACAGCGTCTCCGGGTCGCGCAGGCGGGCGTTGGCTATCGCGCGGCGCCAGAAGGGCAGGGGCACCAGGTGTGCCATATCGCAGCGGAAGCCCCCCACTCCCATCTCCTGCCACCACGCCAGCACCTCATCCAGCAAGCGCCAGGTGCGGGGCACGGCTTCATCCGGCGCGAGGACGCCGGGCAGGGCATCGGCGGCGTAGGAGCCGTGGCGGTAGTCGCTGCCGTAGTTGAGCTTCACGGTCTCATACCAATCATAGGCCGAGAGCTGCCAGAGCGCCGCATTATTTCCCGTCACCCGCGCCTGCCCGCGCTCCGGCTCAAACTCGCCGTCCGGCAGGATGAGCCGCCCGTCTCCCGTGTTTTTTTCCAAATAATAAAAGGTGTTGTGCCGGTCGAAAAAGACATCCTTGCGGTCGTGGAGGCCGAACTCATGCTGCGGCGCCACTGTCGAAGCATAGCAGCGCGACACATGGTTGGGCACAAAGTCGAGCATAGGGATCATGCCGTGCCGGCGGCAGCGCGCCAGCAGCGCGCGGAATTCCTCGAGCCGCTGCTCCGGCTGCTCTGCCAGATCCGGGTCCACGTCAAAATAATCCACCACTGCATAGGGGCTGCCCGCTCTGCCTTTCACCACACAGGCCGGGTGTGCCGGCAGGCCGGGGTGGGGTGTTTGCGTGGCGTGGCGCAGCACTCCCGTGAGCCACAGGTGCGTGGTGCCCAGCCGCGCCAGCTGCGCCAGCGCTGCGTCATTGATGCCGGCAAAGGTGCCGCAGCCGTTCTGCTCACGCGTGCCCCATGGGGTGGATCCTTGGGTGGGGTTGGAAAAATGCCTGACGAAGAGTTGATAAATGACCGGCCTCATACCGCGGGCATCCTAGCACATTTCGCCTGCTGTGTCCAGCCAAGCCTGAAGCATCATGCGCCCGCGCTGCTTCTGCGCGGCGTGCATGGCGCGTGGGGGGCCGGAGAGGTCACCGGGAAAAATTGAACACAGCGGCCGCAGGGTGCATCTAACTGATGATCCGCGCGCCGGGAGTAAAAAAGGCGCACGCGTTCTTCCCATCCCACCAACCACTGTTTGAAGATGTTTCAGAAAGTTTTATTCCTAGCATGTGGAGTGAGCGTGATCTGCGCTTCCTGCTCCTCGTTGAAAAAGAAGGAGTGCCTGGCTGTCCGGCTTGTTGGCGCTGCCGAGGTGGAAACCGGGACAAATACGTTGTGGGTGCCGCTGCGTATTGAAAATAAGACAAATGCCGCCATCTATCTGGACTCGTTTCTCAGCTCGCTTCCGTCCTCGCGCTCGTTCACGATAGAGAGTGATCAGCCGGAGGCCTTGTTCTTGTCCGATGGTATCTGCACAAACAGCCGTTCCGGGGAAAAGGTGGAGCTCAAACCGCATTCTCCCGTTTATTGCAAACTGCCATATGTGATCCACAAAGCACGCCCCGGAAACTACCATTGTCACTTAAAGGTGTACCGCCATCCTGAGTGGGGGGTGGACTTTGATATAAGCATTCCTTCCGGCTATGAGGTAGGTGACCATGACCTCCGGGCGGGAAAAGGCGCCCCCATCCATGCAAAGCCGACTCGCAGCGCCGGCGGCGTGGTGCAGCCACGTGGTGATTACAAGGATTTTATCATAAATGGCTGGCGCTCCCCGCGCTGACACCGCACCCGCCATGAAGCGCCTCCCGTGGCATGGGTGGCGTGTGCTCAGGAAAGACGGGCGAGGAAGCCGCATTCGTCGATATAGATCTTCATGGGCAGCGGGTAGGGTTTTTCAAAGCTGGGTCCGGCGATGGAGGGGGGCTCTCCCTCGCATACAGTAAAGCCGGGCAGCAGCAGGCCGATCGTGCGCGGGCGGGTGCCGAGCTGCTTGGTGCCATCGCTCATGATGATGACGCTCGTGAGCATGCTCATGGAGATGATGGTGCCCTCCGGCGAGGCGCAGCAGGGGCGCCACAGGATGTTGGGGATGGAGATGTCCGCCCCCAGGCTGAAGTCATAGAAGGGAATCTGCCGCGGCGGGATCACCTTGAGCAGGATGCTGCGCATGTGCGCGCTGCCGACAATTTGCGAGATGCAGGGATCCACCTCCTCGTCCACGCTGTCGATGAGGTGCACGGCTGTGTGGGAGAGGATGGGCCAGAGCACGGCCAGCACTGGCTCATGGGGCTCATGGTGGCCCACTGTGGTGAGCAGAGCGTGGCGTCCCTCCTTGAGGGCGTTGACGCGGTGCACCTGCGAGGCGTTCATCCACGCGCGGTGCAGGGTTTCCAGATTGCCGGCGAGGTCGATGAGAATCCGTAGCCACTCACGCGCCTGTGGCGGGTAGTGATCCGGCGCCTGCCGAGCAATGACAGCGCCGGCGATCTGAAAGCCGGTGAGCGTGCCGCCTTTGAAGAAGACAAGCGGGCGGGCGCCGATGTTTTCGAGCGTGCGGATGAGGGCTTCCCGCCCCTCGGAATCAGAGGATTCGAGGCATTGGGCGGACAGCTCACGGAAGGCTTGCAACACGGCGGCGCTGTTGGCCTCCTGCGGGTCGAGCGGCTCACCCACGGCCACGGTAAAGGGGTACACCAGGCGCCGCGGCAGCTTCCAGAAAAAGCGGCTGCGGAAGTAGGAGAAGATGCTGCCCCACAGGCCGTCCATGTACACGGGGATGATGGGCGCCTGCGTGCGCTGAGCGATGGTTTCCATGCCGCGGCGGATGGGGGAGAGACAGCCCGTGCGGGTGAGCTGCCCCTCGGGGAAGATGCAGATGAGATCCCCGTGCTCGAGCCCCTTGGCGGTGTTCAGGATGGCGCTGCGCGGGTTTTTGCTCGAGATCGGCAGGGAGTTGAATATCTCCAGCACCCAGCCCAGCAGGCGCGTGACCATGAATTCCTCCGCCACGACAAAGCGCACGGGCCGCGGGCTGACCATGGTGAGGAAAAGGGCGTCCGCGTAGGTGACATGGTTGCACACGAGCAGGGCGCCGCCGCGCACGGGCAGGCGCTCCGGGTGGATGACTCGCGGGCGGTAGATGAGCTTCATGAGCCAGATTCCCACCATGCGGATGAACTCCCGCGGGATGAGGCGCAGCGCGCACACCATGATAAAGAGGCTGAGCAGGAAGAGCACCAGATACTGATCCTGCGGCTTGGCGCCGTACTCGTGCATCACCCACATGAGCCCCACGGCGCCCAGGCCCATGAGGTTGTCGATGAGATTGCCCGCGGCGATGATGTTGCCGCGGTTGGCGGGGTCGCAGTTGTCCTGCAAAAAGGCATTGAGCGGCACCAGATAAGCCGCGCCGAAAGCGCCTGTGAGCGTGAGGAAGATGTGGCTGGCCGTCGTCTCCACATCCAGCAGAGTGAGCATGAGGGTGCTGATGGTCACCCCGATGGCGCCGAGCGGGATAAGCCCCAGCTCATTCTTGCCCTTGCACAGCTGCGAGGCAACACCGCCGCCGATCACCACACCGCCGCCCAACCAGGCCATGAGGATGCCGCACTGCAGGCTGAAATCCGCATCCGAGAGCTGGTTGGCTGTCTGCATATCCTTGGCGATCTGAATAAGGATGAGGAACAAACTGCCGGCCAGGCACCAGAAGTAGCTGATACCCAGCTCGCTGAGGCGGAGCTGGCGGTCGCGCCACAGGTACTTGACCTGGGCGAAATGCTCGTAGAACAGGCTCCAGCTGAAGCGGCGGGTTTGCCTGGCCGGGTAGCAGGGCAGCACAAAGGACGCCAGCGCCACCACCACCGCCAGGGAGATGAATATCCACGTGGGAAGCTGCACGGCGCTCCAGCCGGCTTCCAGTTCGGCCATGGCTCCCTGAGTTGCCGTATAGTAGTCCAGTAGGTAGCTGAAGAGGAAGAAGACGCCGATCTGCGCCAGCAGCAGCACCAGCACCATGCTGATCTCGATGATCCCGGAGCCGTAGCTGAGCTGCCGGGAGCCCAGCAGGTCTTTGACGATGCCCTTCTTTGCCGGGCTGAGGATGGTGGCCTGAATGGCAAAGATGGAGAACCAGATGATGGCCGCATACATGTCATGCTGGTAGAAGCAGAAGAGCATGCAGCTCATCACGAAAAGCTGCACTATGCTCATCACCTGAATGATGCGCGTCTTGCAAAAGCAGTCCGCCAGCCACCCCACCAGCGGCGAAAATAGAATGTAGGGCAGCACATAGATGGCCCCCAAGCCGTACTCGAGCATGCTGCCCGATGCACCCCACAGCCACACCCCAAGCGGGATCAGCAAGAACTGCACCGCTTTCTCGTTGAAAGCATTCTGAGCCTGTACGACGACCAGAGTCCAGAAGCTTACCCACTCTTTCCTGGTGGGCTCTTTGTCATATACCTCCGAGTCTTCCTGCATAAGTGGCTTGCGCCATTATCTCACATGCGCTGCAAATTGCAAGCTCAAATCCGCTGCGCTGTGTGCCTCTTCGCGCGCTCTTCGCGCGCGCGTGAATTATTTACTTGACATGCCCTGCGTTTTCGGGTAGACCTTAGGGAAGAATGAATGATTTGCACGCTCAGTTCGTTTGGGAAGCTCTGCCGCCTCTGCCGGATGCTGAGGGCTTTGCCGGCTCATATGCCGGGGTGCACGGCGGCTGCTTGCTGGTGGCGGGCGGGGCGAATTTCCCGGAAAAACCCCTCTGGGAGGGTGGCCCCAAGCGCTGGACGGATCGCGTCTTTGTGCTTGCGGCAGAGGACGCTGCGTGGCAGGAGCCGGGGCGCTTGCCGAAGCCGCTGGGCTACGGCGCGGCAGTGAGTTTGCCGCAGGGGGTGATGCTCATCGGCGGCTGCAATGCCGAGGGTGCGCTGGGTGATTGCTATTTGCTTGTGTGCGAGGAGGATGCAGTAGTGTGCAAGCCGCTGGCTCCCTTGCCGGTGCCCCTCACCGGCCATGCCGCTGTGCTCATGGGCGGGCGCGTGTATGTGCAGGGCGGCAGCTTGGCCGCCGGGGAGCAGGATGCCGAGTGCCGCATGTGGGTGTACGACCCCGCCGCAGATGCTTGGAGCGAGGGCGCGCCCTTGCCGGGTCGCGGGCGTTTCCTGCACCAGATGGCAGTGGTGGGTGATACGCTTTATGTGCTGGGCGGCATAGGTTTAAGGCCCGGTGAGGATGGTCGCCAAGCGCGCGATATGCTCACCGAGGCATGGTGCTACAGCGAGTCCGAGGGCTGGAAGCCCCTGGCGGATCTGCCCCGCTTCTGCGCGGCGGCGCCCACACCTGCGCCTGTGTGCGGCGGTAAGATTTACCTGCTCGGTGGGGATGACGCCACGGTGAAGGGCTATGCCCCGCAGAACCACCCGGGCTTCCACAGCGCCAGCCTGTGCTACGACACAGCGGCAGATGCCTGGGCTGAGGCGGGAGAAGTGGCGGCGGCACGCGCCGTGCTGCCCTGCGCTATGTGGCATGGTAAAGCTGTGATTGTGAACGGGGAACAACGCCCGGGAAAACGCTCCAACGAGGTTTGGGGCATCGCCGCCATCTCATAAATCCTTGACCCACCCCGTGATACTATGAAAACTTCCGCCTTTCTTTCTCTTGTGATTTCCCTTGTCTCAGCATCGTTTGCGGAGCAGGAGCCGGTCTATGTCTGTGGGACGAGCCTTGAGCGCGAATTTGTGGAGACGATGACGGGGCCGGACAGCGTGGGGCGTGCGGGTATGGTGGCAGTGCTGCTGCCGGAGACAGAGGCGCGCCCCGGTCTTCTGCTTGAGGGGGGCGGGGCCAATTTCCCCCATGCCAAGCCCGGCGCGAAGACTCCCGAGGAGCGCGGCGAGAAGGTGTTTTACAGCGATGTGCGAGTGGCCGGCACCATCGCGACAGGTGACAAACATCAGGATAAGATGGAAAAGGTGTACGGCTTGTCCGTGAACCTGCCCCGCCCCATAGCCTACGCGGCTTTTGTGCCCACGGACAAGGGGATGCTCATAGCGGGCGGCTGCAATGCCGAGGGGCACACTGCCAAGGTGAGCCGCGTGGATCTGGTGGATGATGAGCTGCGTGTGGAAGCCCTGCCGGATCTGCCGCGCACGCTTGCCTACCCGGCCTTTGCCGTGGTGGGCGATAAAGTCTACGTGATGGGCGGGCAGGAGAAGGCAGACTCCACCACGTGCCTCAATAGCTGCTTCATGCTCAATCTGGATGATGTGAATGCCGGGTGGAAGGAGGTGGCTCCCATGCCTGCCGGGCGCATGCTGGCGGCGGCCGGTGTGGTGAATGGCGTGGTGTATGTGATGGGAGGGTGCTCCCTGGCGCCGGATGAGCAGGGGAATGCCCGGCGCACGTATCTGAAGGATGTGCTGTGCTATGACCCCGGGTCTAACACCTGGGCCAAGGTGGGCACCGAGATGCCGGAGACGAATGTGGGCATGGCGAATCCCCTCCCGGCGGTGGACTCCAAACTTTACGTGGTGGGCGGCGACCCCGGCAACTACTACCGCGCCTCGCTGGCGGGCAATGCGCCTGCTGAGCACCCCGGCCAGAGCAGGGATGTCTACTCCTACACCCCCGCTACCGGGGAGTGGAAGAAGCTGGGTGAGCTGCCGATAGGCGTAGCCACCTTCCCCATAGTGCCGATCGCGCCCCATTTGTTAGAAACAATCTCCGGTGAGACGCATCCCGGCATCCGCACTCCGTATCACTTCTTGATTGATATCAGAAAATAAACTCCTGCTTCTTAGATTACTGTGCAAGAAACATCTCTCCTCATGGCAATGTTCGCCGAGTTTTTCGGCGGAATGATGAAATGGTTCAGCGACCTCTCGCCTTCCACGCTGGCGGTGGCCTTCGTGGTGGCCGTGGTGGCGGTGCTGTTCGCGTTGAAGCAGGGGCTCCGCTCCAAGCCGCTGCCCGCTGCCGCGCCGCAGGGTGGCCCCGGCAAGTGGGCGTGGATCGCCGTGGCGGTGCTGTGGGTGGTGGTGATGCTCAATTACTTTGACCGCCAGCTGCTGGCCGTGCTGAACTCCTCCATCACCAATGGCGGGGAGAACGGCATTGCCATGACTCAGGCGCAGTTCGGCATGGTGACCTCGGCCTTCCTCATCGTGTATGCCGCGCTTAGCCCGGTGGGCGGGTATCTGGCAGACCGCTTCAGCCGCAAGTTCATCATCCTCTGCTCGTTGGTCGTGTGGTCCGCTGTCACGTGGATGACAGGCACCGCGCAGACCTATGAGGAGCTGATTTTCTGGCGCGGCGCCATGGGCGTGAGTGAGGCTTTCTACATCCCCGCCGCCCTCGCCCTCATCTCTGATTACCACCGAGGCTCCACCCGCTCCATGGCCACAGGCCTGCACATGAGCGGCATCTATGCCGGGCAGATTCTCGCCGGCTACGGCGCGTGGATCGCCAACGACCCCTCTTGCGCGCTCGGCTGGCGTCTCACCTTCGAGACCTTCGGCTTCATCGGCGTGGCTTATGCCTTCGTTGTCATCTTCTTCTTGCACGACCCGAAGCCGGCAGAGGACGCTGAGGGTGGCGCTGAGGCGAAGCCCGATGCCGCACCCGCAGCGGCTGAGTCGGCGCCGAGTTTTAGCATCGGTCAGGTGCTGCGGAGCCTGTTCACCGGGCGGGCGATGGCCATGCTGCTGATCATGTACGCCTTTGCGGGCTTTGCCAACTGGTTCCTCATGGGCTGGTATCCGCGCTTGCTGCAGGACATGTTCGGCCTGAGCGAGGCCGAGGCCGGACCCACGGCTACCCTGTGGGTGAACATCGCCAAATACGCCTCGGTGCTGCTCGCGGCAGTGGTGGCGGATATGTGGTACCGCAAGAACCGCCACGCCCGCGCCTATGTGCCGGGCATCTGCTTCTGCCTGGCGGGGCCCTGTGTCATCATCGCCATGCTGCCCGCGCTGGGGGTGCCGCTGGGCTTGGGGCTGGTAGCCACGGTGGCGCTGGTGTCCATGCAGGGCGTAGCGCAGGGCTCGCTGGATGCCACGCTCATGCCGGTGCTGCGCTCGCACATAGATGAGCGCTTCTCTGCCACAGGCTATGGACTGTTGAACCTCACCTCTGTCTCTGCCGGGGCGCTCATTTCGTGGTTGGGCGGTTACCTGAAAGATGCGGGTATAGCGCTGGGGGTGCCGCTCAGCATCGCGGGTGTTCTCATGGTCATCTGCGGCCTGTTCTTCTTCTTCCTTCCCAAGAAAAACGCGTAACATCTTATGAAAATGAATTTTATAGCAAGTGCTATGGCGCTGGTGGCGCTGGCGGTATCCGCCGGAGCCAAGGAGCAGGCGTCCCCCTATGACAGCGCCGTGGTGGTGTTTGATTCTGCCACGAGCAAGACATACAAGAGCATGCGCATCCCCTGCATTGTGAATGCAGGCGGCCTGCTCATCGCCGCTGCCGAGGGGCGCTACAGCCACGGCGACCAGGCGGAGAATGACATCGTTGTCTCGCTGAGCAAGAACGGCGGCAAAACCTGGAGCGCCCCCACCGTGGCGGCCAAGTCCGACGGCGGCTCCACGTTCAACAACCCCTGCCTCATCTACGACCCTGTCACCCGGCGCACCACTCTCCTCTTTCAGCGCTACCCCAAGGGGGTGAAGGAGCGCGACGGCTTGCCGCTGGATCTTCAGGATTCCCGCGCCCTGCGCACCTTTGTCTGCTTCTCGCAGAACGGCAAAACATGGACCACGCCCGTGGAGGTGACCCGGGAGACGCGCCATGCGGATTGCGCCTCCCACTGCAGCGGCCCGAATCCCGGGGTGCTGCTCACGCGCGGTGAGCACGCCGGGCGCCAGGTGGTGGTGTTCAATGAGGCGGTGAAGTTCGGCAACTGGCATGTCACCGCCGCTTATTCGGATGACCACGGCAAGACATGGAAACTCGGCTCCGGCCGCTCGGCAGATGGCGCCGGCATCAATGAAGTCTCCTCTGTGGAGAGCGATGAGGGCGGGGTGCTGGTGGTCTCTCGCAAGTTCGGCGGCCCCGGCGGCCCGGTGAAGCGCGTGGTGCGCTCGGCAGATGGCGGCGAAACCTGGGGTGAGGTATCCTTCCACAGTGAGCTGCCCTGCGTGGGCTGCCAAAATGGCCTCACTCGCTATTCCTTTGCAGATGAAGCAAATCTGGGTTCCCGCAGCCGTATCCTCTTCTCCGCCCCCAAAGGCCCCGGCCGCAACAACGGCATCATCAAAATGAGCTATGACGGCGGCGCCACCTGGCCGGTGGAGAAGAGTGTGGGTGCAGGCAAGTTTGCCTACTCGGCGATGTGCCCCCTGAAGCCCGGCTATGTGGGCCTGCTGTTTGAGATTGACGGCGGCAACACCATCAAGTTCACCCCCATCTCCCTCAAATGGCTGACGGATGGGCAGGACTCCGGCCTGCGCGACAAGTCGACCGAAAAAAAGTGATAAATAAGCCGGTTGCATGGCGGGTCAAGCCTCCAGTTTTGTCTATTTCGGCAGCGATGAAGGCGCCGCCGGCTCTGCCGCAGCCGCCAAGTATGCCGAGCTGACCTCTGCCGGCGGTGACGAGGGCTGGGGTAATGAGGTGCTGGATGGCGTGGCGGCCACGGTCGATGAAGCTGTGGCGGCTGTGGATAGCTGCATCTCCAGCCTGCAGATGATGAGCATGTTCGGCGGCCCGAAGACGATCTGGCTCAAGGGCGCCAACTTCCTGAGCGATTCCCCCTCCGGCGCGCGCAGCGAAGCTGTGCAGGCCGCGCTGGAGCGCCTGGTGGACTGCCTGCAGCACCTGCCGGAGGCCACCTATTTTGTGCTCAGCGCCACAGAGGTGGACAAGCGCCGCGCTTTTTTCAAAAAGCTCAGCTCCGTGGCAGAGATGCACGAGAGCCAGCGCATTGACATCTCCAAGCCCGGCTGGGAGACTGAGGTGTCGGCCCTCACGCTCAGCCTCGCGGCGCCGCTGGGGCTCAAGTTCGACAACGCCGCCCTGGCTCTCTTTGTGCAGCGGGTGAATGAAAACTCCCGCCAGATTGTCAACGAGCTCAATAAGCTGGATGTCTACCTGGGCCCGGAGCGCCGCGTGATCACGGAGCAAGATGTGGAGCTCATGGTGGCGGTGTCGCGCCATGGCATCATCTTCGAAATCTCCCGCGCCATCGAGCGGCGCGACAGCCGCGCGGCCGTGCGGCTCGTGAATGCCCAGCTCGAGCAGGGAGAGCAGGCGGTATCCATCATGCGCGCCGCCATCGTGCCCACCGTGCGCAACCGCTACTGCGCCCGCCTCATGCTGGACTCCTTCCCGCTCAACATGGCCAACAGCCGCGCCTTTGACGCCTCCCTCCAAAAGCTGCCGCCGGAAGCGCGCAAACTCCTCCCGCGCAAAAAGGATGGCTCCCTGAGCTCCTTCCCCTTCTACCAGGCGGCCGGCGCCGTGTCCAACCTGAGCTTGGCCAAAGCGCGGGAGCACCTGCTCGCCTGCGCGCAGGCAGACCGCCGGCTCGTCTCCTCACAGGCCAACGCGCGCGATGTGCTCCACAAGCTCATCATCCTCCTCACCTCCTGACACGGCCATGCCTTTTACTCATCATCAGGTTTTCGATGTGCTCGTGATCGGCGGCGGCCACGCCGGGGTGGAAGCCGCCTTGGCCGCCACTCGCTTGGGCGGGCAGGTGGCTCTGCTCACGCAGAATCTCGACACCCTCGGCCAGATGAGCTGCAACCCCGCCATCGGCGGCTTGGCCAAGGGGCATATCGTGCGCGAGATCGACGCCCTCGGCGGCGCCATGGCGCTCAATACAGATGCCACCGCCATCCAATTCCGCATGCTCAATGCCTCCAAGGGCCCCAGCGTGCGCGCCCCCCGCGCCCAATGTGACCGCGTGGCCTACCGCACCCGCATCAAGTGGCTGCTGGAGCGCACGCCCGGCCTGCAGTTGTTTCAGGGTGAGGCCGTAGACCTGCTGGCCTCCGAGGGGCAGGTGGCCGGCGTGGAAACCGCGCTGGGGCAGCGCCTGCTGGCGCGCCGCGTGGTGCTCTGCAGCGGCACCTTCATGCGCGGCCTGCTGCACGTGGGCATGGAGCACACACCCGGCGGGCGCTTGGGCTGCGCCCCCAGCGGCATCTCCGCTGCGCTGGCGCGCCTGGGATTCCCCCTCTCACGCTTCAAGACCGGCACCTCGCCGCGCATCAAGGGCAGCAGCATCGACCTGGAGGCCTGCGGTGTGCAGCCCGGGGATGAGCCCCCGCCGCTGTTCAGCCGCTTGTCCCGCCACGTGCTGCACCGCGAGTCGGAACCGCACTGCACGCTCAACTGCTTTGCCGACCCGGATTTTGAGCTCCGGCAGTTGCCGTGCTACATCACCTACACCCACACCGGCACGCACGATATCATCCGCGCCAACCTGAGCCACAGCCCACTGTATGGCGGCGTGATTGAGGGCGTGGGCCCCCGCTACTGCCCCAGCATCGAGGACAAGGTGGTGCGCTTTGCTGACAAGGAGCGCCACCAGCTCTTTCTGGAGCCCGAGGGGCGCAGTACCGATGAATTCTACGTGAACGGCCTCTCCACAAGCCTCCCTTACTTCGTGCAGGAGCAGATCGTGCACAGCATCCCCGGCCTCGAAAAGGCTGAGCTCATCCGCCCCGGCTATGCGGTGGAGTACGACTATGTGCCCCCCACTGAATTGCTGCCCACGCTGGAAACAAAACGCGTGCGCGGACTCTTCTTTGCCGGGCAGATCAACGGCACGAGCGGTTATGAGGAAGCCGCCGGGCAGGGGCTGCTGGCCGGCGCCAATGCCATGCTCGCCGTGCGCGGGGAGGAGCCGCTCGTGCTGCGCCGCGATGAGGCGTACCTGGGCGTGCTGGTAGATGATCTCGTGACCCGCGGCACCGATGAGCCCTACCGCATGTTTACCAGCCGCGCGGAGATGCGCCTGCTGCTGCGGCAGGACAATGCCGACCTGCGCCTCTCGCCGCTCGCGGCGCGTGTGGGGCTGCTGCCGGCAGAGCGCGGCCGCGCCGCGGAGGATCGCCTCCGCGCCATCGAGGAGGGGCTTGCTTACTGCGCGGCGCACCGCCTAGAGGGCGTGAGCCTGGAAACCTGGCTGCGCCGCCCGGAAAATGACTGGCGCCACCTCCCCCCCGAGCTCCGCGAGCCCATCGCCGATGAACTCTGGGAACCCATCGCCACCGAGGTGGCCTATGTGGGGCACATCGACCGCATGCGCGCCGCGGCGGCTCGCCTCCAAAAGCAAGAGAATAAAAAAATCCCCGCCGATATCGACTACGCCGCCATCCCCGCGCTCAAGACCGAAGCGCGCCAGCGCTTTGCCCGCGTGCGCCCGACCACCATCGGCCAGGCCGCGCGCATCCCCGGCATCACGCCGTCGGACATCGCTCAGCTGCTCGTGTGGTGCAAAAAAATCGGGCATTGAGGCGCCGTCTACATCGTCCGCTTCTCCCGGGATGAACCGGTGGAAAAGCAAAAAGGCGGCGTGTTTTACTTTGTGTGCAGCGCAGATGATGCACGCGTGCTCGGGGTCTACGGCGAGAAATAATCCTCAAGTCACTTGAAGTTTGAAAAAACTTGACCCCCACACAGCGGCTGCGCTATGATGGCGCATCATGAAAAATGCGTCAATTTTCAGCATACTGGGCGCTTGCTGCCTGATGGCCGCCGGAGCAGAGTCCGCCACCACCCCGGCCGCAGAGTGGGACAAGACCTTCCCCAAGAGTGAGCAGGTGGAGCTGCGCAAAGTCTCCTTTAAAAACCGCTATGGCATCCGCCTCGTGGGGGATTTGTACCTGCCCAAAGAGCGCGGGAGCGAGAGCCTGCCGGCCGTGGCCGTGTGCGGGCCGTTCGGCGCGGTCAAAGAGCAGTGCTCCGGACTCTATGCGCAAGAGCTGGCAGAGCGCGGCTTTGCTGCCCTGGCCTTTGATCCCTCCTACACCGGCGAAAGCGGCGGCGAACCCCGCTACGTGGCCTCGCCGGATATCAACACCGAGGACTTCTGCGCCGCGGTCGATTTCCTCTCCCTCCTGCCGGAGGCCAACCCGGAGCGCATCGGTATCGTGGGCATCTGCGGCTTCGGCGGCATGGGGCTGAATGCCGCCGCTGCGGATACACGCATCAAAGCCACGGTGGCCATGACGATGTATGACATGAGCCGCGTGACTCACAATGGTTATTTTGACAGCCTGAGCGATGAGGATCGCTACCAATTGAAAGCCAAGCTGAATGCCCAGCGCACTGAAGATGCGAAAAACGGCGCGCCTGCCCTTGCCGGCGGCCTGCCGGACAAGCTCTCCGGCGAGGAGCCCGAGTTTGTCAAGGACTATTACGACTACTACAAGACCTCCCGCGGCTACCACAAGCGCTCGCTCAACTCCAACAACGGCTGGAATGTGACCTCGCCGCTCTCGTTCATGAACATGCCCTTGCTCGCCCATGCCGCTGAGATCCGCAGCGCCGCGCTGCTCATCCACGGCGAAAAAGCGCACAGCCGCTACTTCAGCGAAGATGCGTTCAAAACCCTCAAGGGTGAAAATAAAGAGCTGCTCATCATCCCCGGCGCCAGCCATGTGGATCTCTACGACCGCAAGGACATCATCCCCTTCGACACCATCGCGCAATTCCTGCTCCGCTACCTGCGCTGAGTCCCGGCCCGCCCGCCGGCTGCTGCCTCACAGCCCCAGCAAGCGCCGCCACTCCGGCTCCCGAAACCCGGGGAACACCCCCGCCGGCGTCACCAGCAGAGGCCGCTTCACCAGCATACCATCGGAGGCCAGCAGCTCCAGCTGCTCGGCCTCCGGCATCTCCGCCAGGCGGGAAGCCAGGCCAAGCTCGCGGTATTTCATGCCGCTCGTGTTGAAAAAGCGGCGCAGCGGCAGCCCGCTCACCTGCTGCCAGGCGCGCAGCTCATCCGCGCTCGGCTGCTGCAGGGTGATGTGGCGCGCCGCAAAGGCAACACCTTGAGATTCAAGCCATGCGTGAGCCTTGCGGCAGGTGCTGCAGGGCGGGTATTCAAGCAAAAGGATATCCATATCCACAGATTACAGATAAACATAACGCATTTCAAGCGGAAAGCGACTTGCAAATCCGAAAAAAATGTGGTAGAGTAGACTGGTATTATTCGAAATATGCGCCGTACGTTCCTCATTTGGCTCTTCGCTGTCATCTGCACTTCATTTGTCCTCACTGTAGTGCTGGTGTACAGCCAGTTCTCGCGTCACGCAGGGGAGCGCGCCGCGCAGATGATGTCCACCAGGCTTAACGACATGCTCGAGCTCATCCTGCATGCCGACCGCACCACCTCCTACCTGAGCCGGGTGAATGACGCCAGCACGCTGGACCGCACCCGCGCGCTGGCGGAGATTGTGAGCCTCAACCCCTCCCTGTATGACTCTCAGGAAGATCTGCAGGGAATTTGCAACCGCCTCGGCGCCGAGCAGATCGCCATCACCGATGAGAATGGCACCGTGGTCGCGGCGGTGCCCGCCTCTCGTGTGGGGTACAACCTGGCGCAGAGTGACGACACGCGGCCCTTCCTCGCCTGCATCTCAGCCCCCGGGCGTGAGCTGTGCATCCGCTCCTCCTCCGTGGACCCTGACCTGCAGGCCATGCAGTACGCCGGCGTGCACCGCCTGGACAGCAAGGGTGTGGTGCTGCTGGGCTTCCGCACGCGCCTGGAGCAGGCCGTGCGCGAATCCGAATCCCTGAGCCGCACCTCCACCAACCTGCGCTTGGGGGATGGCGGCCGCGTCTTCATCTTCCGCCTCGGCGCCCTCCTCTCCCGGCCGGATCCCAGCTTCTCCTCAGCGCAGCTGCTCTCCTTGCCTGCCAAGAAGATCAGCAGTATCGTGGTCAATGATGAAGACTACTACGCCTACGCCGTAGAGGAGGGGGGCTACCGCCTCGTGGCTGCCCTCCCCGCGCGTGAGGTGAACAGCAGCACTGTGCGCGCCGTGCAGACTCTGCTCGCAAGCAACTTCGTCCTCTTCCTCGTCATGTTCGGCGTGGTGTCCTACCTGCTGCAGCGCCTCGTGGTGCGGGGCATCTCCCAGGTGAACACCTCCCTGCGTGAAATCACTGAGGGCAACCTCGAAAAACGTGTCGAGGTGGGCGGCAGCCCGGAGTTTATCCGCCTCTCCAATGGCATCAACTTCATGGTGGACTCCCTGAAAGCCCTCGGCGAAGAACAGCGCAAAAGCCTGCAGCGTGACCTTGAGCTCGCTCGCCGCGTGCAGACTACCGCCATGCCCAACAAATTCCCCGCCTACCCGCATATCGACTCTTTTGACCTGCGGGCTGCCTGTTTGCAAGCGCGTGTCGTGGGCGGTGACTTTTATGACTTCTTCATGCCGGATGACAAGCACCTGCACTTCCTCGTGGCAGATGTGGATGCCAATGGCATCCCCGCCGCGCTGTACATGATGCGCGCGCTCTCCGTCATCCGCGCCCTCGCCAAAGTAGGCTCCCACCCCGCCTCGCTCGTGAGCGATGTGAACCGCGAGCTCTGCTCGGGCAACAAAGCCGGCATGCGCATGGCGCTCTTCTACGGCTGCCTCGATGTGGAAACCGGCAGCCTGGACTACGTGAACGCCGGCCTCATGCACGCGCTCGTGCAGCACAACGGCGGTGAGTATGAGCTGCTCGGCGGCCGGACTGACTCCCCCGTGGGTGTGCAGAAAAACGCTGACTACCACTCCTGCACCCTGCAGCTTGAGCCGCATGACCGCATCTTCCTCTACACCGAAGGCGTGGTGCACACCCTCAATGCCGAGCACACTCCCTTCGGCGAGGGCCGCCTGCAAGAAGTCCTGCGCCAGCCCTCCTCCTCTGTGGCCGGCGTGCTGCAGCAAGTGCGCTCTGCCCTGCGCGCCTTCACCAACAACGCTGAGCTTCAAAAGGATGTCACTCTCCTCTGCCTTGAGTTCAAAGGCGGCATGAGCAACGCCTCCTCCATAGAGCTGTACGCCTCGGAGGCAGAGCGCGCCATCGCTTTCGTGGCAGAGGGCATGGAGGCCATCTTCGCCGCCCCGCCGGACATCAGTGACCTGCAGTTCTGCGCCCGCTGCGCCCTGGCCTCCCTGCCGCCGGAAATCCCTGTGCGCCTCGCCCTGGACTGCGACGAGCAGAAAGCTGAGCTCACCGTTGTCTACCCCGCGCCCTCGTTCTCTCCCTTGAAAGAACTCCCGGAACTCCCGGTAGATCGCGCTCGCTTCCGCTTCACGGAAGAAAAGGGCAATGAACTCACCTTCTGGAAAAAACTCGGATGACACCCCCTGTGCCCCATACCGGCAAAGAGCCGCTGCCGCCGCCGCCCGTCCCGGTGGTGCCGCCTGCCACAGCCGCGCGCGGGGCAGGGGGAGCGCCTCCGCCCCCGCGCATCGTGGCCCCCCCGCCGCCCATGGTGCCGCGCCCCAAGGCCCCGCTGCCCCCCCCCCCCGGGGGCCCCCCCCCCCCCCCCCCCCCCC
>JAFLSS010000046.1 GCA_022510805.1 Akkermansiaceae bacterium | reverse complement strand
CGTGTGTGAAGCACGCGCCCCGGAGGGGTGAGGACTCGATGGGGCGAGTCCGAATATGACCTAGGATGTGGGAGCAAAGATTACCCACTAGGGGGAAAAGACTATACAGATAATCTGGGAGAAACGTTATGGAATGTTTTTCCTGAAACTGAACCATAAATAATCCGAAATAACACCCCCCTTATGAGCTTGAGATTGATCTACCATTAATAGAAATCTCAACCTCATTTAGGGAAGGTATATATACCCTAGGAATGCGCAAAATAATGTTACCATCTTTATCTGCATGGGCAAGATTAGCATTAAATTTTGCCAATCGACAATTATATAATCCTATTTTTATGATCTTCTTATGGCCTTTTGTATACTTCTCGTAGTTCCAAAATGCGTGATGAATGTTTTCACCACTAAAAATTCCTTGTCCATGTCCATCATACACCTTCAATGTAATGATTAATTCGTGCTCCTCTTCATTATAGGTCGTTTCCTTTTCTTCATAAAAAATAGTTTCGCACAGATTGTCATGCGCGCATATTGTAATAAACAGTGAGCATAAGCCACCTATAATAAATACTGTAATATATTTGAAAATCTGAGTCATCACTTAAGAATCACCAGTTAAGCTCGTATTATACTCCATAATGTACAGAAGTCGACATCTGGAAGTCAAGAACAATTTACGCTAGAGAGGACTCGGGGTAGTCGTCTCTGAGCCTTAAGCTCTAAAAAGATATTTTCGAACACCACCATGGGTGCCGATGTGGGGTAGGATATTTACACGAATAACGGCAAAATGGCACAATTGCGCGATGCCGTACTTGCAATACGTTTATCATAAGCGTATTCCGACTTGCGTTTTTTGAGGGGGGGGCGTTGATCCTCCTTAATGCGTCTCATGCTCATCGCAATATGAGCCGGCGCAACTTGCTCCCATTCATCCCCTAGCCCCGGTATTCGGCGCTTCTCGTGGGGGTATTTGGGGCAACCCTTCCAATGGGACGAAGCGCCGTAATTTCCAGAAAAGACCTATTTGCTTTCTGATATGGATGAAGCAGCTGGGGAGGGCTGCATGCCTTCCCCAACTTCTTCTTTGTAACATGTATCAAGTTTGAATGGATTCTCGCTGTAGAACCGCATCGATGATGGATTCTGAGCATTATCATCATAACGAAGAATGAGATATTTGCTCAGGAAAGGATGAGGGAGAGAAAAGACGAGAAAAGCCTGCCCGGACTTGGAGTCAAGTGACTCGTCGATAAATTCTTTCAATTGTTTTGCTTGCTCTCTGTTAAGGCTGTATAGCGCAGAAGAATGCATCTCCACCAAGGAAGCCGCGCCATGACTCACCGGCGCCCTGTCATGGAAGCAGTAGTTAAGACAGAAGCAGTTGTCAAAAATAGCTTCCCTGCCTCGGATGGTTGGCTTTGCAGGAGCTATAAGTCGGAAATCTCCGCTGCTATCAATATCTGCATGCTCGCAATAATCTAAAAATAGAAGAGATATGTCTTTTTCGCGCGGATCTTGAGTTGTGTCTTTGTCGTACACCTGCGAGAAAAGCTTTGCAATGGAATCCTTGCTGACACGAAGATGATGAGCAGATAGGGAGTGGCGCAGCATACCCGTAGGCAACCAAAGAGGAATAATGTCATCCTCCACGCCCCCGAAAAAATAAGAATGGAGAGTAGCCTCCAAGAGACGATCCCCATAAAAATCAGTTTCTACCAAGCGTTTGTAATGGCGCAGCACATCCGCATACGCCGAGGCTTGCTTGGCGTGGGCCTCATCTTGCTGAATAAGATGATACGCCTTATCGACGAAATCAGATTCAGAATGAATCTCCTGATAAGAGACTGCTTTCGTATACATGTCGGAGCAAGTGTCACCTAATTGCATTAACCGCAGCACACTCTTCCTTGCAGACTCCGGATCATTGATATGGGACAGCTGCTCCTCGAGCTCAGGAATTATTTGTCTATCTACCTGATCAAGATAACACCGGGTAGACTCCCAAGTAGGAATCGACTCGCTAAGGCAATAGATAGGAACAAGATTTCCCAGCGCATGAACAAGGATAAGAGCGCAAACGCATAACTCGATGAAAATGCCATATAATAGAACTTTAATCATCCTCGTAAATCGTTTCGTTAAAAAATGTCAAGTGGGTGAGTTGCTTGCAGTTTTTAGCTCACTACTGAGGAATTGAAGTGGTGCGTTGTCACGGATGACATGTAGGTTTAGCATATGTTCTTACTGAGTTATTCTAGCTGCTGATGCTCACATGACACAACTTTTTCCTATCGCTACACTCTAGCACAGGAGCTACTTCGTGTAAACAAAATTGTTCATCCAGGAATCATTTTCGGGCTTCCTCTGAGTGCGTTGCAATGCGTATAGAATCGTGAGTGCTTTTCGAATCTCACCACGACATCGAAGAGAGGCAAGGGATTAAGACGCCATAATTGGCGAGTTTATGCAAGATCACGTTTACAAAATGTTTATCATGAGCGTATTCCGGCTTGCGTTTTTTGAGGGGCGTTGATCCTCCTTAATGCGGCTCATGCTCATCGCAATATGAGCCGGTGCAACTTGCTCCCATTCAGTATCTTGAGCCGTTATTCGATACAGCTCGTGAGAGGGGGGGATATTGGGGAGTGGGGCGCATCCACCGCCGGGGACTTGCACGGCGGTGCGCTCAGGCGCTTCGTATATAGCTACCTCCCCCCTCCCCGGTGGCTACACCCGGAGAAGTTGGTGATGCCGCATGGTATGACACTTACTCAGAGCAACGAGCCGCAGCGCCCCCGCTCACCTCGACCTCGCCGCTCAGGGGTTCACCCGGGGTGAAGCTGTGCGGGCCGCGCACAATGAGGCGGCGCACGTGCTTCAGCGAGGGCACGCCCAGCTCGCGCAGGGAGTCCACCAGTTTGTACACGGCCGGATCCAGCGACACGATGGGCGCCACTCCACCGCATTCCGGGGCAAGCTGCATGCAGCCCGCGGGGTCGATCTCTACTGCATCGGAGCGCAGCAGCAGCAGGTCCGAGCAGGTTTTTACCGGGAAGAAGCGCGAGCGCGGCACACACACCGCGCGCGCGCCGGCAAAGCACTCGATGGCAGCGCCCATGGCCGTCTCCAGTTGAAACACCGCCGGAGTGGACGCATCGCGCGGGTTCACATGCTTGGCATTGCAGATCACCGGCAGCGGCACCACTCCGCCATGCGCCTCCATATAATCGCGCAGCACGTCGAGGCGGATCCAGAGATTATTCGTATTGAAGAAGCGGTGGCGTGTGATATCTTGGAAGGCGGGCACATCTGCCTCCGGGCACTGGGCCACCTCACGCAGGATGAGCTGCCCATCCTCGCGGCGCACAGCCAGGTGGCCGCCTTTTTTGTCCGCCTCGGTGCGCGGTGTCACCTCCATGACAAAAGGAGCCCCACTCTCGGCAAACCAGCGCAGGAAATGCACATCCATCTGCGCACCCAAATTATCAGAATTGGACACAAAGGCATACTTGATACCGCGCGCGAGAAGGCGCTCCAGCCAGCCGGAGCCGGCCAGCGCGGGGAAGATGTCCCCATGTCCCGGCGGGCACCACTCCAGCTCAGGCTGAGCGGGGAACTCCACCGGGCGCAGAGACTCCTGCTCCAGTTTGGGCACGCGGTTCTGCATCAGCTCCACCTCTGCCGCATCAGCAAAATCAGCGTAGCGCCGGAGGTGAGTCAGCGTGTCCTCCGAGGTTGAGAAAGAGTTCATGAGCAGCAGCTGCACATGGCAGCCGGCCTGCTCGCGCAGGGCGCAGACTTGGCGCACGATGAGGTCCAGAAAGGTGACGCCGGGTTTGATTTCCAGCAGACTCTTGGCCTGCTGAAGCCCCATGCTTGTGCCCAAGCCGCCATTGAGTTTGATGAGCACCGCCTGCGAGAGCAGCTCAGCCCCGGCTGCCGGGGTGGCGGCCACGAGCTCCTCCCACACCGGCAGGTTGCTCGCCGGCGAGATCTCCGCCTCATTCACCACCATCTTAGCATGGCGGCGCAGCCCCTCCACGCCATGAAGAAAGGCGCGCACAGCCGCCTCCGGCAGCCCATGCCGGGCCATTTTATCCGCAATCAGCTTATCAGTATCCTGCATACAAGCGCATTTTAGCGCAGCCGCAGCTGCTTCGCAAGGCCATTTGCAGCAAAAAAAGCGGGTTTGGGGGCATTTTTCAGAAAAAAGAGTTGCATTCCTGCAAAAAAAGTCTTGCCAAGCGTGACGGATTCGTGTATAGTGCGGCTGCACCACGTGTGCTGGTTACGCTCGGTTGGCGGAATTGGTAGACGCGCTAGACTAAGGATCTAGTGGGGCGACCCGTGGGGGTTCGAGTCCCCCATCGAGTACGAAACGCCTCCCTGCTTCACGGCAGGGAGGCGTTTTTAATGTTTGAAAATGCGGCGCGAGGCTTTCTCTGCGCGGCTTTGGTGTAAAAAAGTGTGGTATTCTGCCGCAGAGTCTGCTAAAATAGGCGCGGGCAGCCATGAGCGCAGAATCCGCCAAACAAGACAAGGAAAACACGTCCGCCTGGGCCATCTTAGGGCCTATGGTGAGGCGTTACTTGCGGCCTCAGTTGTGGCTCATGGCGCCGGCCATTTTGTCCGGCATAGTGGCGGCGGCGGCGGCATTTGCGGTGCCATTCATGGTGGCCTATGTGTTTCCCATCGTGTTCGGCGCGGAGGATCTGCCGGCGTGGATGGAGGAGTGGGTGCTGCAGTATGTGAAGCCGGAGGAGCTGCAGGACGCGAAGCTGTGGGCGGCGGTGCTGCTTATCCCGCTGGTGATGGTGCTGCGCGGGGTGGCTACTTATTTCAACTCGCTCACGCTCACCATTGCCGGCACGCGTATGCTGCGCGATATGTGGGTGGATGCATTCAGCCGCGTGCAGCAGCTCTCCTTTTCCTTTTTTGACCGCCACAAGCGCGGGGAGATCATGACCATCATCATGCAGTACACCCAGCAGCTGCAAACGCAGATGGTGAATGTGCTCAATGATCTTGTCATCCAGCCGCTCACTTTCCTGGCCGCTGTGGGCTACCTGGCATATGCTGCGCTCACGAGTGAGGAGAGCGCCATGCTGCTGGTCAATCTGCTCATCACGGCGATGGTCATCCCCCTGGTGCGCTACATGTGCAAGGCCATGGCCAAGAGCATGCGCACGGCGCTTTCGGGGATCAAGGTGATCACCTCTACGGTGGAGGAGACCTTCACCGCCCAGCGCGAGGTGCGGGCATTCAACCTCGAGGAGCGCCAGGCATCCCTGCTCGAATACCACATTCTTTCATTCAACTCTCTCATGCTCAAGGTGGCGGCGTGGACAAGCGCTCTGGCGCCCTCCATCGAGATTGTGAGTGCGTTTGCCCTGGCCTACTCGCTCAACAAGGGCTGTGGGGATGGCCTGACACTCGAGCAGTTTGCCGCCATAGCCACGGCGTTCTACTTCTGCTATGACCCCATCAAGCGCATGGGGGCGGTGGCGAATCAGGTGCGGATCATGACAATAATGGTGCGCGGCATCAATACCATCTTGCAGGCGCAGGATGAGACCCCGGAGCCGGAGGAGCCGCTGCCGCTGCCCACCCCGGTGCGCGGGGAGGTCTGCTTTGACCGCGTTTCCTTTGCCTACGGGAAAAAGCCTGTGCTGCGCCAAATCAGCGTGCGAGTCAAGCCCGGCGAGATTGTGGCGCTGGTGGGGCCGAGCGGCTCCGGCAAAACGACGTTTATCAACCTCATCTGCCGCTTCTACGATGTGAAAAAAGGCTCTGTGAGCATCGATGGAGTGGATGTGCGCCAGCTTTCGCGGGCGGATCGCACGCGGGCCATCGGGCTCGTGTCGCAGTTCTCAGCTTTGTTTAAGGACAGCATACTGGAGAACATCCGCGTGGGCCGCCCGGATGCGGCAGATGACGAAGTCAGGCAGGCCGGAGACTCCGCCCGCGTGACAGAGTTTGCCGACTCGCGCCCGGAGGGTTACCTCTACGCCTTGGCAGAGGGCGGCGGCGGGCTTTCCGGCGGGCAGCGGCAGCGCGTCTCCATCGCGCGCGCGTTCCTGAAAAACGCACCCATCCTGATTTTGGACGAGGCCACCTCTGCGCTGGATATGAAGAGTGAGGCCCTCATCCAAGCCGCGCTCGAGGAGCTGGCACAGGGGCACACCACCTTCATCATCGCGCACCGCTTCAGCACCATCCGCATGGCGCAGCGCATCCTCGTGTTTGAGGAGGGGCGCATCATCGCCGACGGCACGCACGCCTCTCTGTACGAGCAGTGCGCGCTCTACCGCCGGCTCTACGACGAACAAGTGCGCCAGGCTGAAAAACAACAAGAAAAGGAGGACCCGGCATGATACGACGCATCTTATTCTTTGTGCGGCTCTTTCTTCTCCCCCATGTCGGGATACTGGCCATCGCCCTGATCACGGGCGTGATCGTGTCGGCAGCGAGCGGACTGGGCATCCCGCTCATGGTCAAGTTCATCTTCCCCGTCGTCTTCTACAACCCGCAGACCAGCACCGAAGTGCCCGAGCTGCTCCGGCGCGTTGACTGGCTGAGAGAAGCGCAGGTGAACTCCCCTGACATGGTGCTGATGGCGGCGTGCGCCTCACTGCCGCTGGTCTTCCTTGTGCGCGGCTTGTCCATGTGGCTCAACTCACAGGTGGTCACCCTGCTGGGCATCCGCATCTCCAGCACGCTGCGCACCACCATCTTCCGCAAGGTGCTCAGCCTGCCGATCGCCTTCCTGGAGAAGCGCCAGAAGGGGGATATCATGAGCCGCGTCCTGAGCGACACCAACTCCGTGCAGACCGTGCTCATGAACGTGGCGCAAGACCTCTTCAAGCAGCCGATCACCTGCGTCTCCGCCCTCTCGGCGTTCCTCTACCTGCTCTTTTCCAGCGGGCAGGGCTGGCTCTTCCTGGTCAATGCCCTGCTCATCGGGCTCGCGGCGTGGCCGGTGTTCTACTTTGGCAAGCGAGTCGCCAAGAAAACCCACCAGGCCCTCACCCAGCTCGGCCAGCTCACCGCCGTGGTGCAGCAGAATCTCGAAACCATGCGTGAGGTGCGCGCCTACGGCATGGAGCAGCGCCAGATCCAAGAGTTCTCCCGCATCGCCCGCGATGTATGCCGCAACAATATCAAGATCGTCAAATACCAGCGCGCGCTCATCCCGCTCATGGAGGTGGCCACCTCGCTCGCGCTGGCATTCCTGCTGGTGCGCGGGCGCGAATGCGGCATGGAGCTCTCGGACTTCCTGGCGCTCTCCGCAGCCCTCTTCTTCACCTTTGACTCCATGAAAAAGGCGGGCAATGCCTACAACCGCCTCAATGAGGCCCAAGCCGCGCTGCAGCGTGTCGAAGAAGTACTCTTGGAGCCGGATACCATGTCCGTGCCGGAGTGCCCGGCGCAGCTGCCCCCGCGCCTGCGGGGAGATATCACCTTCCGCCGCGTCAGCTTCGAATACGAGCCGGGCAAGCCGGTGCTCCGCGAGGTGGATCTGCACATCCCCGCCGGCCAGATTGTCGGCCTTGTCGGCGCGAGCGGCGCCGGCAAAACCACCTTTGCCAGCCTCATCCCCCGCTTCTATGATGTGACAGAGGGGGCGCTGCTGATAGATGGAATCGACGTGCGCGACATGCGCCCGCACGACCTGCGCGAGCAGCTTGCCCTCGTGGGGCAGCAGGCGCTGCTCTTTGCCGGCACCATCCGCGACAACATCGCGCTGGGGCGCAACTGGGCCACAGAGGCCGAGGTGCAGGCCGCCGCTGAAGCCGCCGCGGTGAAGAGCTTCCTCTCCACCCAGCCCAAGGGGATGGACACCATGCTCGGCGAGGGGGGCAACGGCTTGTCGGGCGGGCAGCGCCAGCGTGTAGCCATCGCCCGCGCCTTTGTGAAGAACGCCCCCATCCTCATCTTGGATGAAGCCACCGCCTCGCTGGATGCCCGGAGCGAGCGCGATATTCAGCAAGAGCTCGAATCCCTCTCCCAAGGGCGCACCACCCTCATCGTGGCACACCGCTTCAGCACCATCCGCCACGCGCACCGCATCCTTGTCTTTGACCAAGGCCGCGTGGTGGGAGATGGCTCACACGAGGAGCTCTACGCCACCTGCGGCATCTACAAAGAGCTCTATGACCGCCAGGGCATCAACTAACTGACCAAGCTCAGGTAAGCCTGCACCAGCTGCACCCCCCAAAAGCGCCACACCAGAGCCGCCGCCACCAGCGCGGGACCAAAAGGCATGGGCTGCCCGCGCCGCACCTGCATGAGCAGCGCCGCAAACAGGCCGATAAAGCTCCCCGCCACCAGCGAGAAAAGCACCCCTTGCCACCCGCACAAAGAGCCGATGGCCAGGGCGAGCCAGGGATCCCCGCTGCCCATCACCGAGCGGCAGATGCGCACCCCGCTGCACGTGCCGCTCAGGCGCTCAAAATCCTCTAGTGAGCGGCGCACACCCCCCGGCAGCACCAGCGCCTCCTCCTCCAGCCGCACAAGCCCGCGCGCCGCCTCCGCCAACTGCTCGGCCCCGGCCTCCGCCAGCTCCACCCGCGCCCCGCTCTCCACAAAGACCTCTGACCACTTGTATTCCCTGCCCCCCACAGAGAGCACAATATCCTCCCCCACCTGCCGCACACACCAGGGCTCCGGCTGTGAGAACACCCGCTTCACCCGCCCCAGGCACAAGCTCCCCAACAGCGCCACAAGCCGGAAAAAGGCATACCCGCACAGCGCCCCCACGCCCCCCCACAGCAGGCCCTCCCAGGGCTGCTGAGCCAGCGGCTCCACCAGCAGCGGGTCCAGCCCCGCCGCCGCCAAGCCAAACCCCGCCGCCACCAGCGCCAGCGGCACATGCACCACCATCTCCTCCCAATCCATCACCAGCAGCGCCAGCATGCACGCGCCCCAGCCACACATCATCAGCAAGGGCAGCACCCCCTCATAGAGAAACACATAAGCCAGCCCCCCGAACAACAGCGCACAGCACAGCTCCACCAGCCAATAGCGCGCCGCAATAGGCTGCCCGCAGCAGGCGCTGCGCCCCCTGAGCTGCAGCCAACTGACCAGCGGTATGTTCAAATACCAGGGAATAGGCACCCCGCACCGGGGGCAGATCGAGCGCGCAGGCCGCTGCACACTCATCCCACGCGGCAAACGGTAGATCACCACGTTGAGAAACGAACCTATGCAAGCCCCCAGCAGCACAAAGCACAGCAAAGTCACATGCGGAAACTCGTCGATGATCATATCAAGCGCATCCATGGCAGAGCCTGAGTCTAGCACAAATCCACCCGCCTGACAAGCCGGCATCAGCCCCCGTGAAGCGGAAAGATGCGCAGCAGCGCCCTGCCATCACGAAGCATAGGAGTGCAGCGACTCGATCTTGGGCAGCAGGTTCACCACTAAAAAGGTGATCACCACCGCCGCAAAACCCACCAGCAGCAGCCCGCGCCGCCACCCCGGCCGCGCGGCATCCAAGTGGAAATAGATGATGTAGATCCCCCACGTGATGAGCGACCACACCTCCTTAATATCCCAGGCCCAGTAGCGGCCCCAGGCGGCATCTGCCCACAGGGCGCCACTCCACAAACCAAATGTCAGGAAAGGGAACGCCAGGCGCACCACAGCATCTGCCGCCTCCAGGCGGGCCGGCGCCTCCCCCGCATATGAGCGCAGCGCCAGCAGCGCCGCCACCGTGAGCAGGCCATACGAAACAACATAGCTCGTGACATGCGGCACAAACCACGGAGACTGCAAAGCCGGCATTTGCCGCCAGCCGGCCTGCAGCGGCATACACATGGCGCCCACAAGCGCCAGCGCCGCCGCCCAGGCAAAATACCCCCCCAGCTCCACACCGCGCACCCGCCGCAGGTAATACCAAGCCGGCACCAGCACCAGCGGGAAAAAGCACAGCACATGGCGCATATTGCCAAAGGGAGGCGCCTGCGCCAGCAGAGCATTAGCCACCAGCAGCGCGCACCCGCCGCCCCAGCCCAGCCACAGCAGGCGCCGCGCCGTGCCGGAGCCCCCGCGGCAGCAGGCGCTCGCGACTCCGGCTCCTGCAAAGAGGAGGATCAGGCAGGCGGTAAGGGTGATGACAAGTGAGCTCATGCTTGGGAATCAGGGAGTGAAAGGCGTGGAGCCGCCGGCGCGAAGGACCAGCCGGCCGTGCAGAGAATCACCCCCAGCATGGCCACCAGCGCCAGCCGGCGCCCGGGTGCGGTGCGCACCAGCAGATCCACCACCGTGGGGGCCGCAGCGGAGGCGCCGGGAGTGTAGCTCATGAGGTAGATGCGATACCCCTCACAGGAGAGGGGCTCATTCACCCGCAGAGTAGCCTCGCGCAGCTCATCCCCCCCCGGCCGGTGCAGGCGCAGCGAACAAAGCGCGCTGAACTCCCTGACCGGGGCCGGCTGCTCCAGCAAGAGACGCGCCGGATTCCCCGGCAGCATCAGATACCGCTGCCCGCTCTGAGGCTCCTTTTGCAGCGCCGCCAGCGGCCAGCGCTCCGCGCCGAGCACCACCTCATCCCCGCGCAGCTCAGGCACAGCCTCCGCCGGCACCCAGCGCCCCCCCTCATGGCGCAGCAGCGCATACCCGGCCGCGCCCTCATAGCGCAGCGTCTTAAAATCCTTCACCTGCAGCGTCAGCCCGGCCTGCGAGCCCACCGGCGGAAGCTCCACCCCGGCCGCGCCCACAGCCAGCCGCAGCGGAGCTGCCACCTCCGCCCGGAAATCCACAAAAGCCCCCGCCAGCAGCAGCGCCAGCCACCCATGCAGCCCCGCCAGCCAGAGGCGCTTGCTGAGCAGCCGCAGGGTCAGAAAACCGAAAATCGCTGCAAACAGCAGCCCCACCAGCCCCATGCACACAAACCCCAGCACCCCAAAATACGCCCCCGCCCCCGCAGGCTCGGCAGCATTCCTGCCGGTGAACACCAGGCTCATCTCCCCAAAGCACCACACTGCCGCCACCCCGGCACAGGCCAGAAAAGCACACACCGCACCGCACAGCAAACGCACCCGCGCCCCGGAGCTCAGCCGCCACGCCCCGCACAGGCAGAGCAGCCCCAGCACCAGCCCCAGCACACGCACCAGCCCGCTGCGGTACACCGCCGGCACCCCATCCACCGGGAACGCACCCGCCAGCAGCAACACACCGCCGGCGCCCAGCGCCATGAGTGCCGCTTTCAGAAGCCCGCTCATGCGCCCCCTTTACCAGCTCCAGGAGATGGAGAATGTCCCCATCACCGAATTCTCATCCTGCGTCTTGTACGTGCGGCTATACACCAGCAAGCCCGCATAATAATCAATCTGCTGGTGGCGCACACCCACCCCGGCGCGCCCCTCCAGCTGCCAGGGCGTGCGCGTGCAGGTGCGCTCAAAATGGTGGAAAATACCGCCATCCACCGAGAGATCCCGCGCCACATAGTCAGCATACATCTCCAAGAGCAGGAAATACGACGTGCGGGAGGGGTTGTAATGAGGCTTCGTGATCAGGCCCACATTAAAATTCGTCGGTGAATTGCCGGCGGCCTGAGTGGTGGGCGGCAGATTATGGCCGATGCGCCACGTGAGGCCGCTACCGCCGGAGATGCGCACCGAGCCCACGGACTCACGCAGCACAAACGCTGATTCCAACTCCCAGCCGCGCCCGAGCGACCTCTGAAGAACCGGCGGCGCCCACTCCTGGCGCAGCGTGAGCTCCATCGTCGCCTCAGAGCGGATCTGGTCATGCCAGCCCTCCCAGTTGGGCATATTAAAAGCATCATGCAGCACATTCTGAAAACGGCCGGCGCAAGACGCCTTGCCCGTGAGCCCCAGCTGCAGCTCACCCGCCCAGCCAAACTGCTGCCCCCGCCACATATACGCACCACCCAGCGCCATGTAGCCACAGTACGGGTGCTGCCCCGGCACATTGTACCGCGTGTGCTCCTCCGGGGTATACATATTCTGCACCAGGCTCACCCCCCAGGCATGCCCGTCATTGAGCGTGCGCAAGTAATCAATGCGCGTACCATGCGTGTAATTGCAATCACGGCCGGAAGCGGAGTCATTCTCAAACATGATCCTAAGGTGATTCCTGGGCTCATAGCTAAAATCTGACTCACCCGGCTGAGGAATAGGATTGAACAACCCCGCAACACCGGCAACCGCCGCATAGGCTGCATATGGTAGAACGCTCATACCTAGCAACCTACACCCACAGAGTCAATGCGTCAAGCACAAAATCTGACTTATTGACTTTATTATGTGCTTGCCATGCATCAAAAAACATGTCAGACTGAAAGGCACCCATCCACAACCTCTGTGCCATGAACACCATGATGACTATACTCCGGCGGGGCATTTTCCTACCTACCCTGTGGACTTTAGGGACCTGCTTTGCCGTCCCTGCCGATCTGCTCACCCCCCCTGCGCAGCTCTCAGCCCCAGCCTCCCTGACCGGCTGGTTCCAGCGCAGCAATGGCACCTACTCCGTGTATGAAGCCGCACGCGCGGGCGACACCGCCACCCTCAAAGCCCGCCTGAGCGAGGGCGACCCCGCCAACGGCACCAACGAACAGGGAGACACCCCCCTGCACCTCGCCGCCGCGGCCGGCCACGCCGACGCCGTGCAATGCCTGCTCACCGCCGGCGCTGACCCGCTGGCCACCAATGCCGCCGGCAAAAAAGCAGCCGAAGTCGCCTCCACGGCAGAATGCCGCCGCGCCTGCCAAAAAGTCGAAGCCACGCGCCGCCGAGAAATCGAGCTTTTCCCCGCCGTGCGCCGAGATGACCTCCCCACGCTCCGGGCAGCGCTCGACAGCGGCCTGAGCGCCAACGCCCTCTCAGAGAACAACGAGCTCTCCCTGCTGGCAGAAGCCGTGCAAGCCGGCGCCACCCAATGCGCCACCCTCCTGCTGCAGCGCGGGGCCAACCCCAACTTCCCCCTGCGCGGGGGCAAAAGCCTCCTGCACCTCGCCGCCGGAGCCGGGCGCGCAGAACTCATCCCCGCCCTCCTGCAAGCCGGCGCTGACCCCATGGCCCGCGCGGGCAACGGCGCCTACGCCATCCACGACGCCATCTGGAGCGGCAAAACAGAAGCCGCCCTCAGCCTCATCCCCGCCTACAAATCAGTCGGCTACAACCCGGATGGCGGCGCTAACGGCTACCCCATCAACATGGCCATCGCGCGCGGCAACCCCACCATCGTGCAAGCCCTGCTCCAAGCCGGCGTGAACCCCAATGACAAAATCTTCGCGCGGGAGCCGCTGCTCATCTCCGCCACGCGCAGCGGCCGGGCACACATCGTGACCCTCCTGCTGCAAGCCGGAGCCGACAAATCCGCCCGCGATACCTCAGGCCACACCGCGGCCGACTACGCCAACGCCGAAATCGCCCCGCTCCTGCGCTGAGGCGCCACCCCACACACCACCCACTTCCCCCCAAAAGCCACACCATGAAAAAACTCCTGCTTGCCGCCCTCCTCCTGCTCGCCGCCCTGCCCGGCCGAGCCGCCGGAGTCCCCACGCGCACAGACGTCAGCCGGCTCAACCAAGGCAACCCCGAGCAAACCTACCGCCACCGCACCATCCGCGCCTACCTCCCCATCGCAGAAATGTCACGGCGCGCCAAAGTAGGCCGCTACTCCTCATTTGAAAACCCCACGGGCATCTTCTTCGACCAGGGAGAACAAATCAGCCTCACCCTCACCGGCACCCAGGGACACCCCCTCACCCTCATCGTACATGACTTCGAACAAGGCGGCACGCATGATGAATACCCCCTCACCGAAGGCGCCAACAACATCACCATCCGCCACCGCGGCCTGGGCTACCTCGACTATCGCGACCCCGACCCCGACCACGCCCCGGAAGTGCAGGTGAGCATCACCGGCGGCCGCGTGAACGGCATCTTCACCCGCCACGACAACGCCGCCACCTGGCAGCGCCTCCTCGCCCAAGCCAAGTGCAACATCCTCGACCTCCTCGGCGAGCGCTGCCAGCTCACCTACGATGTGGCCGGCCTGCGCCGCGGCTGCCCCCAATCCGGCCCCGAGCTCCTGAAGCTCTATGACAAAATCATCGCCTGCGAGCAAGAAGACATCCTCGGTTGGAGCCGCGACAACACCCACGCCGGCAACCACATCCACGGCCGAGTCCAATGGCGCGGCTACATGCACGCCGACGGCATGGGCGCCGCCTTCCACGCAGACACCATCCCCGGCCTCTCCAACCCCGACCACGTGCGCAAAGGCGCATGGGGCATCGCACACGAATTCGGCCATGTGAACCAAACCCGCCCCGGCCTCTGCTGGGTCGGCCTCACCGAAGTATCCAACAACATCTTCTCCGCCTGGGTCAACTACACCCTCAACCCCTCCAACATGCGCCTCGAGCATGAGCGCACCGGCAACGCCCTGCGCCAAAGCATGATCGGCGGCCGCTTTGACTGCTACATCAACAACGCCCTCGTACGCCGCCGCCTCTGGCAATTCCACGGCGGCCCGGATGACGGCAACCGCGAGGCCCCCGGCCGCACCACAGGCGACCACTTCGTGAGCGTCTGCCCCCTCTGGCAGCTCCAGCTCTACATGGCCGTAGCCAATGGCAAAAAACACTTCTACCCCAACATCTTCCACAGCATCCGCACCACCGACGAAACCAAACTCAGCCAGGGCGAGCTGCGCGTCCTCTTCTTCAAGCGCGCGTGCGATGCCGCCAAACTCGACCTCTCCGAATTCTTCGTCAAACTCGGCATACTCGTCCCCATGGACCGCTACGTGCGCGACTACGCCAACGCCCACCTCACCATCACCGAAGCCATGTGCCGCGAAGCCATCCGCTACGCCTCCCGCTACCCCAAACCCCAAAGCCGCGTCATCTACTACATCACCGCCAACACAGTCGACATCTACACCCGCAAACTCCAACTCATCCCCCCGGGCCCCGACTTCCGCCCCACCATCACCAACGGTCAACTCGAAATCCCGGCTAACACCTGGCAAAACGCCGTCGCCTTCGAAGCCTGCCAAGGCAAAAAACTCCTGCACATCTCCCTGCGCGGCCTCAACCACGAAGACCACAACTCCACCACCGTCATCTGCCCCCCGGGCACCGACAGCATCTACGCCGTGCAGTGGGACGGCAAGCGCCTGCCCGTCTACAGCCAAAAATAACCCCCACCGGCCGGAGCGCGCCCACCCCGGCGCCCCGCCGCCGGCGCGCGAGTCATTTTTCTTGCCAAGCCAACAGCAATACAGTAATATCCGACACATATGGACCCCCTGCACACCCTGAGGGCAATATTCGAAATCCTCGTCCTTTGGATCATCTTCTACCAGCTCTACCGCGCCTTTAAAGACTCGCGCGCCGCCGCCATCCTGGGCGGCCTAGTCATCATCCTACTGCTGGGCGTCTTCCTGCTCGAAATCCTGCACGCCTCCGTCCTGCAGCGCATCGCCACCGCCATCATCGGCCCGGGCACCATCCTCGTCATCCTCTTCCAGACAGAAATCCGCACCGCCCTCGCCAAACTCGGCACCCACCCCCTCCTGAGCAAACTCTTCCTCAAGCGCGAGCTCACCTCCGACTTCCCCTCACGCGTGTGCGACTCCGTCGCCTACCTCGTCAGCAAACGCTTCGGCGCCCTCATCGCCATCTGCCGCCAGAACAAACTCTCCGAGTGGGCCTCCAGCGGCACCACCATCGACGCCGTCTACAGCCGCGAACTCATCGGCACCATCTTCATGCCCAAAACCCTTTTGCACGACGGCGCCGTCATCGTCGACCACGAGCGCATCATCTCCGCCGGCGCCATCCTCCCCGTCTCCAACAAAGAACTCAAAGACACCTCCATGGGCCTGCGCCACCGCGCCGGCATCGGCCTCTCCGAAGCATCCGATGCCGTCATCATCATCATCTCCGAAGAAACAGGCACCATCTCCCTGGCAGCAGACAACAACCTGCAGCGCAACCTCAGCATGGACCTCCTCAAAACACGCCTGAACGAACTCCTCTACACCACACACCATGTCGACACTCCAGAAGAACATACAACAGATCCTCACCTGTAACTGGCAGCCCAAACTCATCTGCCTCGTACTCGCCATCTTGGTGTGGGTACTGGTGGACTGCTTTTACGTGCAAGTATCCAACGAAGAGTGGGATCTGAACAACATCCGCTTCTCCACCCCTGAGTAAGCCCCCCCCGGAGCCCCCGCCATGAACTACTTTATCACCGGCACCGACACCGAAATCGGCAAAACACACACCACCTGCGCCCTGCTGCGCGACCTCCGGGCACGCGGACTCAACGCCATGGGCTTCAAACCCCTCGCCTGCGGCGACAGATCCGACCCGCGCGCCATGCGCGCCGCCGTGGGCGACCCCACCCTGAGCCTCGACCTCATCAACCCCATCTACCTGCGCGCCGCCACCGCCCCCTACATCGCCGCAGAACTCGAGCAGCGCCCCCTGCAACTCACCGAACTCACCGCCGCCTACCACCGCCTCGCCGAGCAATACAACCCCATCCTCGTAGAAGGCGCCGGCGGCTGGGAAGCCCCCCTGGCACCGGGACTCACCATGGCCGACCTCGCCGCCGCACTCGCCCTCCCCGTCATCCTCGTCGTGGCCAACAAACTCGGCGCCGTGAACCACACCATCCTCACCGTCCAAGCCATCCGCGCGCGCGGCCTCCAATGCCGGGCCATCATCCTCAACCACATCGGCGAAGAATGGGACGCCGCCTCCGTCACCAACCGCCGCCTCATCGAAGAATTCACCGGCATCCCCGTGCAGGCAGAACTCATCCACGGCCAAGAAGACATCAACTCCGCCGCCGTACTCGGCGAATAAACACCACCCGCCGCAGCCCCCCAACATGCCCCCCCGACTCTGGCACCTGCGCGGAAACACCCCCTGGCCCATCCCACCCGGAGGCGGCATCATCGGCATCCTCAACACCACCCCGGACTCCTTCTCCGACGGCGGGCGCTACACCAGCCTCGACCAAGCACTCGCGCAGGCACACCACCTCGCACACAGCGGCGCCCACATCATCGACATCGGCGGCGAATCCACCCGCCCCGGCTCAAGCGAAATCAGCATCAACGAAGAACTGCAGCGCGTCATCCCCACCATCCGCGCCGTGCGGGCAGCCCTGCCCCACCAACTCATCTCCGTCGACACCCGCCACGCCCCCGTCGCCCAAGCCGCCCTACAAGCCGGCGCCCACATCATCAACGACATCACCGGCCTGAGCAACCCCGCCATGCGCGCCGTCTGCGCCGCCAGCACCTGCGGCATCATCCTCATGCACATGCAAGGCACCCCCGCCACCATGCAGCACAACCCGCAGTACCACAACGTAACAGCCGAAGTACGCCAATTCTTCGAAACACGCATCCACCAAGCCGAACAAGCAGGCATCTCCCCCCGGCGCATCTGCCTTGACCCCGGCATCGGCTTCGGCAAAACCACCCGGCACAACCTCACCCTCATCGCCCAACTCGAAGCCACCCGCGTGCGCAACCTCCCCATCCTCATGGCCCTCTCGCGCAAGCGCTTCCTGGGAGAAATCTTCCACAACCCGGCACTCGCCAAAAGCAGCCCCCTCCCCACCATCGCCCTGAGCCTCATCGCCGCCAACCACGGGGCAGACCTCCACCGCGTCCACGACCCCGCCCCCCTACGCGAAGCCCTCCGCCACCACACCTAACCACCCCCGCACCCACCCCCGGCAGCACAAAGCCCCCACCCGCCCACCACCCGCCCACAACTTTTTTCCGCCCAATTACAGGAAAAAAATCAAATTTTACTTGCCAAGCGCAAGAAAATATGCTTAAATACCCCTGCAGTTCAGCACACGCGCACGTGGCGGAATTGGTAGACGCGCTAGTTTCAGGTTC
>JAFLSS010000045.1 GCA_022510805.1 Akkermansiaceae bacterium | reverse complement strand
CTTTTTTTGTCATTTACCCCTCCGTTGCTCTACCAGCAAAACTGAAACAGACCCAATTTTTATCTTGCTATCACGGAGAGAGGGTGTACAATGAGGGTACTTCAAAACCAGCGCTGCGGGGTAAAAGCGTAGGAGAGCGGCTCCCGTGTCAAAAGGCGTGACTCCAAAACATGCCCTCTGTTTCTTATAAGAAGCTGAGGGCTAAATTTATTCGGATCCACCATATAAGCAGCCAAGCGGCAGCCTCTTATTCTCTCTCATGTCAGAGTCGAGATGTCGGAAAAAAACAAGGATGGAGATGGCGTTTTATCTGTCTGCCGGTGATGGGGGGGAGGGCGTGTCGGTTAGGGGGGGAGAGGCGGCAGGCGGGGTGGTGGGGGGGTATGGTTCGGTGGGGAATTTGCTGCGCAGCCACTCGGCGATGCAGCGGTCCTCCGGCCGGTGGGGGCGGCTCACTTGTTTCCAGGTGGTGCCGTTGTCCGGGGAAAAGTTGAGCACGGTGCTTGTGCTGCTGAGGCGGAGGTGGTAGTGGGCTCCCCGGATTTCTAGGTCTGTGGGTGCGTAGGTGTTGAGGTCTGCGGTCATGCCTTGCAGTGTTTTCATCCACTCGCGCAGTTGGGCTTGCTCGCTCTCTGTCAGTTTTATGGTGGCGTTTTTGCCGGCGTTTTGTATGCGGAGGGTGCTCAGATCCGCTTGGGTATGCAGGTAGCTCGTGTCCGGCCATATCCACTTGTAGAGGGCTATGGCTGCTGCCACGCATCCTATGCCTGCCATGATGAGGCTGATTTTGAGGAGGTTGTGCGGGCTTTTTTCTGTGGTTGCCATGCGGGGGTGGCCGGGGGCCGGGCTGTTTTGCGGTGGTGGTTTTAGTGCGGGAGGAGGGCGGCGGCGATGGCTTCGGCGCAGCGGCGGCCATCGAGCGCGGCGGAGACGATGCCTCCGGCGTAGCCGGCGCCTTCGCCGCAGGGGTACAGCCCTGCGAGTTCCGGGTGCTGCAGGGTGGTGTCCTCACGCGGGATGCGCACCGGGGAGCTGGTGCGTGTTTCACAGCCGATGAGTAGGGCGTCTTCTCCCGCAAAGCCGGGGATGTTGCGCTCAAAGAGGCGCAGGCCTTCTTTCATGCGCTCGCTTACGCCCTGTGGCAGCAGGGTGGTCAGGTCCCATGGGGTGATGCCCGGGCGGTAGCTGGTGCGGGGGAGGGGGCTGCTGAGGCGGCCTGCCAGAAAGTCCTGCACGCGCTGGGCGGGGGCTTTCTGCATGCCGCCGCCTGCGTGTGCGGTGGCTTGCTCCAGCGCTTTTTGCCACGCGATGCCGGAGAGGACGCCGTGCTCGCGCAGCAGGGTGTCTGTGTCTTCCGGGTGGATGGAGACGACAAAGCCGGCGTTGGCAAAGGGTGAGTTGCGGCGCGAGAGGGACATGCCGTTCACGACGACTTCGTCATTTTCTGTGGCGGCGGGCACGATGAAGCCGCCCGGGCACATGCAGAATGAGTGTACTCCGCGGTTGCGGATGGTGGTGGAGAGGGTGTAGCGGGCGGCGGGTAGGCCTTCCGGGCGGTGTTCTCCGGGGCGCAGGTGGTACATGGCGGCGTCGATGAGGGGCTGCGGGTGCTCGATGCGCACGCCCACGGCAAAGGCTTTGCGCTCCAGCGCCACTCCCTCGGCGTGCAGCATGCGGTATACATCGCGCGCGCTGTGGCCGGTGGCCATGAGGGTGGCCGGGGCCTGCCACTCCCGGCCGTCTGCTGTGCGCACGCCCAGGAGTCGCTTGCCATCTGCGCTTTTGAGCAGGCCTGTCACTTTGGTGCGGAAGTGGACTTCGCCGCCGGCGGCGATGATGGCTTGGCGGATGGAGCGGATGATGTTGGGCAGGCGGTTGGAGCCGATGTGCGGGTGGGCGTCGGTGAGGATTTCGGGGGCGGCGCCATGGGCGACAAAGGTGCGGTACACCTCTGCTACCGGGCCGCGCTTTGTGGCGCGGGTGAAGAGTTTGCCGTCCGAGAAGGTGCCGGCGCCGCCCTCGCCGAAGCAGTAGTTGGAGTCCTCCGGCACGATGCCTCGGCAGTTGATGGGCTGCAGGTCAAAGCGGCGCGCCGAGACGTCTTTGCCGCGCTCCAGTACTACCGGCTGCAGGCCGAGCTCGATGCAGCGCAGTGCTGCAAATAGGCCGCCGGGGCCGCTGCCGACGATGATGACGCGCGGTGCTCCTGCGGGCAGGGGGGGCAGGGCTGGGGTGGGGGCTTGTTCTGCGGGCAGGGGTTCATCCACCGCCACGAGGCAGTGGAGTTGTTTGAAGATGCGGCGCTGGCGCGCGTCGATGCTTTCTTTGAGTAGGCGCACTCCTTTGATGCGGCGGATCGGGAGGCGCAGCTGCCGGGCTGCTTCGCGGCGGCGCGCCTCGGGGGCATCTGCCTGTTGCCAGGGCAGGCGGATGTTGAGTTCCGTGAGCATGGGGTGAGGAGGGGGTGAGGGAGGGGTTAGTGGAGGGCTTGCTGCATGCAGAAGGCCGGGTCATCTTGCCCGGCAGAGGAGCCTACCTCGACTGCCGGCACGCCGGCTACTGTGGTGTGCGGCCGCACGTCATCGAGCACCACGGAGGAGGCTGCGATTTTGGCGCCCTCGCCGATTTCGACACGGCCGAGCACTTTGGCCCCGGCGCCGATGAGGACGCCGCTGCGCACCACGGGGTGCCGATCGCAAAATTCTTTGCCTGTGCCGCCCAGTGTTACCTCATGCAGCATGGAGACGTTGTTTTCGACGATGGCGGTCTCGCCGATGACGATGCCGGTGCCGTGGTCGAGCATGATGCCGCAGCCCATGCGCGCTGCGGGGTGGATATCGATGCCGAAGACCTCACTGCTCAGGCTTTGGAGCAGCAGGGCCGGCAGCTCGCGCCCGGCTTCCCACAGGGAGTGCGCCACGCGGTAGGCGCACAGGGCGTGGAAGCCTTTGTAGAAGAGTAGGGGGGTGAGGGCGGTGTGGCTGGCGGGGTCGCGCTGCACGACGGCTTGCAGATCTGCCGCCATGCCGGCCACGAGTTCGGGTGTGTGCTCCAGCACGGAGAGTACCAGGCTCTCGAGCTCCGGGCGCGGGAAATCAGCGCAGCTGAGGCGCTGGGAAAGCCGCGTGGCGAGAGAGTGGGCCAGGCTGCTGCGGGAGAGGATGATCTCGCCCAGCATGGGGGCCATGCTGGGCTCTCGGGCGGCTTCTTGGCGCGCGGCGGCGAGCACGCTGTGCCACACCTCATCCGGGGTGTCCGGGGAGGCGGGCAGCATCTTGTCCGGGCGCAAGGCGCATCTCTCATTCATGGCAGCGGCGGAGTGGTGGTGGGGGGGGCTAAGGAAGCTGCGCGTTTAGCGGCAGCAGTCCTGCAGCATCTCATCCAAGCGGTAGGTCATCTCGGCCAGCGCTTCGCGCGCAGGGGATTCGGGCAGCATCCAGAGCACTTCGCGCGCTTCTTCGTTGCGGGTGAGTCCCTCATTCACCGAGAGGCGGATCGCCTCACGGAAGCCCTCTGTGTGGCGCAGCGCGGCGTAGTTGACCTCGCGGTGGTTTTCAATGGCCTCGCGCACTTGGGCGGCGATGTCCTCACTGCTGGATTCGAGCAGGAAGAACATCGGCAGCGTGAGCTTGCCTTTTTCTGCATCGGTGCCCAGTGTTTTGCCCGCGGCCTCATCGATGCCCAGGAGATCCAAGCAGTCGTCGTAGATCTGGTAGGAGATGCCCAGCAGGGTGCCCATGCGGTGCAGGTGGTCTGCGGTTTCGGTGTCCTCGAGATTCTGGAGCATGGCGGCGCCGCTCATGGCCATGGCGAAGAGGGTGGCGGTTTTTTTGCGGATGATCTCGTAATAATCCGCCCGGCTCATTTCAATATCCCAGAGGCGGGTGGATTGCTCGATCTCGCCTTGGCAGAGGTCGCGCGTGGCGAGCGCCATCTTGTGGGTGAAGCGCGTATCACCGATGCGGGAGCCCATGACCATGGCCTGCGCCAGAAGAATATCCCCGAGCAGCACGGCTAATTCATTGCCCCAAAGGGCGTTGGGGGTGGGGCGGTCACGGCGGGTCTCCGCCTTGTCGAGAACATCATCATGCACTAGGGATGCCATGTGCACCATCTCCAGCAGGGCGGCAAAGGTGATATGCTCATCCTTGATGCCACCGGTGGCAGCTGCGGTGAGCAGCACCAGCCCCGGGCGGATCATTTTCCCGTGCCCGTGGCAGATGTCCTCCATGTACTGCTGCACATGGGGTTGAAACTCTTGCACCTGAGCAGCAATCTCGCTGCGCACGCGCTGCAGCTCTTGCTTGATGAGCTTGAGGTGCTCTTTTTTGTGGCGCAATTTACTGAAAAAAGGAAAACTCATAGATATAGGACTTCACAGCAGGGCAGTTGCGCGCTGTGCGCGTTATTTTTAGCAGAGAAACGCGTGCTTGGCAAGCATGATTTGCGCGGCTGAGAAATAAACTCGCGCTGCACCTGTTTTTCGCGTGTTCGGGCTTGTTTTTACCTTGCGGGGTGGGCGGTGGTGTGCTAGACTATCCGCAACCTGTACACCACTAGCTATGATAGATCACACCATACGCGGAAGAAAAGTTTTTGAGGATGAAATTGAGGCTCTGCGCGATATCTGCGAGCGGCTCGACTCCAGCTTTGGTCAGGCTGTGGAGGCCATGAAAAAAGCTGTGGAATCCGGGCACAAGATTATCGTGGTCGGCGTGGGGAAGAGTGGTTTGGTGGGTTCCAAGATTGCGGCCACGCTCACCTCGACCGGCGCGCCCTCGGTGGTGCTCGATTCGATGAATGCGATGCATGGTGATCTCGGTATTGTGCAAGATGGGGATGCGTGCATCGCCATGTCGTTTTCGGGGGAGACGGCGGAGCTGCTCACGCTGCTGCCTTTCCTCAAGCGCTATGATATGCCCATCATCGGCATGACGGGTAAGCCGCAATCGACGCTTGGCCAGCTCTCGGACATCGTGCTCAACACGGCTGTTGCGCGTGAGGCGGATCCGCTGAATCTGGCGCCCACTTCTTCCTCCACCGCCATGCTGGTGATGGGGGATGCGCTGGCGATGGCGCTGCTGGAGGCGCGCTGCTTCACGAAAGAGGATTTTGCGCGCAGCCACCCCGGCGGCTCGCTGGGGCGGGCGCTGCTCACCCGCATCTCGGATATCATGCGCCGTGAGCTCGCTACCCTGCCTGAGGACGCGAGCGTGATGGACTGCCTGGTTGCCATGTCGCGTGCGCGCTCCGGCGCCTGCGTGCTCACCAAGGCAGACGGCACGCTGGCCGGCATTTTCACGCATGGGGATTTTGCGCGCGCCTACCAGGCGGATCCCGCTTGCGGGGCCCGGCCGGTGGCGGAGCTGATGACGACTTCTCCCGTGTTTGTGGAGGCGGAGCAGCTGGCCATCGTGGCGGTGAAGACTCTGCGGGATCGCCGCATTGATGATCTTGTGGTGCTGGATGCTCAGCGGCGTCCGGTGGGGCTGATCGACACTCAGGACCTCGTGCGCCTGAAGCTTATTTGAGGCTCTTACACGATAAAAACGCATACGAACACATTTTAGGCTTGCATTCCGCGCCGAAAAGGTGCATCCTATGCCACCGCAACGCGCGAAAGGATTTTTCAATCAAACTACATTATGAGAAAGTACGAAGCACTCATCGTCCTGAATATGAAAGGCTCCGAGACTCTGGATGAGCTTGTTGCCGCTATTTCTGCCAAACTTACGGAGGCCGGCGCCTCGGTGAAGGAAGTCACCAATGTGGGCCTTCGCGAGTTTGCTTATGAGTCCCAGCACCAGAAATCCGGCCAGTACATGCTTTTCGCCTTCGAGGCCGAGCCTCAGGTGATCCGCGCTGCTCGCGAGGCTCTCGCTATCGACGAGCGCGTGCACTACCAGTACTACCGCGCTAAGTAACGCATCGGTGCCTCGGGCAGGGGTTCCCTGCGTGGGGCCGATTGTTTGGTTCATGTTTTGCCAACGGGTATTCCCTCGTGGGGAGTGCCCGTTTTTACTTGTTGTGGGTGGGTGATGCAGTGTGGCTGAGCGCGCGGCATACTGCAGCAGGTGATGACTCCTCTGCGGCTGTGCTGTGCCCCCCTCTGCGGCGCGCGCCATAATCTCCTCTGCCGAAGGGGCGGCAGGAGGTGGGGCGGGTGTGGTGGCCTACGCACTTTCACCCTTCATGAGGGCGAGAGGGGGCTCAGGCGCGGAGGAAAGTATGGCGGGGCCGGTTAGGGTGGAAATAAAAATGCCCAAGCTATGAGCTTGAGCCAGCCGGCAGGTTACACGGCGTTCGTGCCCGGTTGACTTGCAGCGGCTTTTTGGCCACACCGCAGCAAGGTGCTGCCGGGGTTTTCAGGGTAGCGTGTCCGCGCAGTGCAGCGCCAACCCTGAAACCGGACAAATGGCGGGGCGTAATGAGCGGCTGGGTGTCGGATATAGCGCGTGCTGCTGCTGGCGGCGGGGGTGGCAGATTGTGGTGAGTGACCGGGCGCGCGTGGTTAGAAAAGCTGGGGGTAGGCCCGGAGCGCCAGCTGGCGCGAGAGTTCACGGATGGTGGTGCTGTCTTCCGCTTGGAGGGCTTGCTGCGCCATGGTGCGGCATTCTTCGTAGCTGAGGCTGCGGATGGCGTGGCGCACGAGTGGCAGCAGGTGGGTGCCGACGGAGATTTCTGCTGCGCCGAGTCCAACCAGCAGGGGGACGAGGCTGATGTCTCCCCCCATTTCGCCGCAGATGGCGGTGGGGACGCCGGCGTGCATGGCGCGGTGCATGAGCCGCACAACTCCCGGGTGGGTGGGGCGGAACATGCCGGCGACGCGGTGGTTCACGCGATCCACGGCGATGGTGTATTGCGTGAGGTCGTTGGTGCCGATGGAGAAGAAGTCGACATGCTTGGCGAGGATATCGGCAATCATTGCCGCGCTGGGGACTTCGATCATGACGCCCACGCGCATGTGGGGGTCAAACTCCTCTCCCCGCTCGCGAAGCTCGGCGCGGCATTCCTCCAGCAGCTCAAGGGAGGCGCGGACTTCTGTGATTCCTGAGACCATGGGAAACATCACCCCCACTTTGCCGTGGGCGGAGGCGCGCAGGATGGCGCACAGCTGGTCTTTGAACATCTCAGGCCTGCTGAGGGAAACGCGGATGCCGCGCCAGCCGAGGAAGGGGTTGTCTTCTTTGGTGTCGAGATCCTCGTAGGGCAGTTTGTCACCGCCGGAGTCGAGGGTGCGGAAGATGACCTCATGCGGGGCGCAGGCTTCTACCAGTTTGCGGTAGTGCTCGTACTGGGCTTCTTCATCCGGCACGCCGCCGCCATTGCCCAGCAGGAAGAACTCTGTGCGGAAGAGGCCGACTCCCTCTGCCCCCGATTGGGTGATGGAGTCGAACTCATGCACAAACTCCACATTGGCAGCCAGGCGGATGCGGTGCCCATCGCGGGTGATGGCCGGCAGGTCACGCATGGCTTTATACTCGCTGTAGGCTTTGTCGCGCTCGGCGCGCAGGCTGCGGTATTGCTCCAGTGTTTCTTCGGTGGGGTTGAGGATGAGCAGGCCGTTGTAGCCATCCAAGATGGCGGGGCTGCCTGCGCGTGAGTCGACGACGAGGTTGGGCACGGCGACTACGGCGGGCAGGCCGAGGGAGCGCGCGAGGATGGCGGTGTGCGAGACGGCGGAGCCGGCTTCGGTGACAAAGCCGAGCACTTGGTTGGTGTTCAGGTCTGCCGTGTCGCTGGGGGTGAGCTCATAGGCGGCCAGGATGCAGGTTTCCGCGCTGGAGTTGGCGGAGGTGGGCAGAGTGGCCGGATCCATGTTTTTGAGGACGCGCTGGAGGACATCGCGGATGTCGATCACGCGCGAGCGCAGGTAGGGATCATCCACGCGGCTCATCATTTCGATGAAGTTTTGGACCACGGCGTAGTACACGGCCTCAATGTTGTGCATGCGCTTCGGGAATTCCTGGTGCATGCGCGTGGTGATGATGGGGTCGCGCAGGAAGAGGAGGTGGGCATCAAAGATGGCGGCTTCCTCCGGCCCGGAGGTGAGGCCGACTCGTTTTTTCAGCTGGGAGAGCTCTCCCTCTGTGCGGTTGAGGGCGATGGAGAAGCGCTCCCACTCGGCATCCATCTCTGCGGGGGTGATGTTGCGGATGGGGGGGGCGGAGCAGCCGCGCGCCTCGACGCGCAGTTTGCCTACTGCGATGCCGGGGGAAACCGGCAGCCCCTTCAGTCTTTGCTCGAATCCCTCAGGCATGTGTGAGTCGGTGGGGGGGGTAAAGAGTCGCGAGGTGTTGCCGCTGGGCTGGGCCGGGAGTGGGCGCTTCGGGGGAGAGGCGGCTCTGCAAGGCTCACCCGAGGCGCGGCAGGGTGGCGCTTAGTCCTCGCCGAACTTGTCGGCCACGAGTTTTTCCAGAGCGGCCATGGCTTCGGCTTCATCCGCGCCATCCGTTGTCACAGTAATTTCTGCTCCGCATCCTACGGCGAGCATCATGAGCCCCATGATGCTTTTCCCATCCACTCGTTCGCTATCTTTCTCTACTGTCACATCCGCCTGAAAGCGGCTCGCTACGCGCACAAATTGAGCTGCCGGGCGGGCGTGGATACCAAGCTTGTTGAGTACAGCGATTTTTTTCGTTATCATACCGTATGTCCGATTCGATCTCTGGGGGTATTATACGTGAATTACCCGCAATAGCGAGCCTTTTTTTTGTGCTGTCACATTTCGCGGGGTGGGTGGTGGGGGCTTAGTTCCACTCGTTCACGTTGTCCGGGATGTTGTTGAGGTAGCTGGGGGCGGTGTCGGATTGGCCTGGCAGGGTGATGGGCTGGGAGGGGAGCCGGGGGGTGGTGGCCGGGGAGGTGTCTTCCTCTGTGGTGGGGGTGAGGGCAGGGGCTGCTGCTGCGGCTGCTGCTGCGGTGACGGCCGTTTTTTCTGCGGGGAGGTCTGCCCGCGTGGCGTGCACGCGCACGCCCGGGATGGAGGTGTCGGCTGTGGCGTCACCGGGGGCCGGGGTGTCTGCGGTGGGGGTGTCGTTGTTTTCCTCCGGCGGGGCGATGTTGCGGTAGAGGAAGACGAGGTCGCCGCTCGCCACGGTGCCGGAGCGGATGTCTGCGGCGATCATGTCATGGTTGGGTGAGGTGTCAGGTGACACGACGAGGTTGCCCATGCGGGCGGTGGAGCCATCTGCCGGGTGGGTGATGAGGGTTTCTCCTGCCTGCGGGAGGGGGCGGGCGATGATGCGCAGCAGGGCGAAGTTCTGCGAGGGGTATACTTGGTGGACCTCTCCCATGTAGAGCGGGGTGGGGGTTTTGCGCTCTTCTTCTTGCTGCTGGTCTTTGTTTTGCTGCTGCAGCACAGAGCAGCTGCTCAGCAGGGCGGCTGCGAGAAGAAGGGGGGTGAGGAGGCGGGGCAGGTGTGTCATGCTATCAAGAGAAAAGGGGTGTCGGTGAGCAGGCGGAGGGGGGGGATTAGTGGCGGGTGCGGCCGTCATTCCAGCCGCTGGGCTGGTGGCGGCGGCGGGTGGCTTCCTCACGCTTTTCCCGCTCTTCGAGCTCATGCTGGGAGGCCTCGTCATCAGGGCTGATCTCCACCACATCTGCAAAGGCCTCGGCGCCTATCGGCTGGCGGGGCTTGGTGGAGGGGGCTTTGAGGGAGGCCTGAAGGCTGGGGCGGATGCTGTTGAAAAAGCGGTTCACAATGGCGGCGGCCATGTGCCCGCCGGAGATGCGCTGGTGCGGGCGCCCCTCGTACAGGGCGGCGTAGGCGTAGCGCGGGTTGTCGGCAGGCAGGAAGCCGGCAAACCATGCCAGACGGCAGTCATCTGAGGGGCGTCCCCACTGGGCGGTGCCTGTCTTGCCGGCGTTGCTCACCCAGCCCAGGGCGGCGCGGCGGCCGGTGCCGCCCTCGACCACGGCGCGCATGCCGCGGCGAACGACGGCGAGTGCGGGCGCCATGTCACTGAGGTTGTTTTGGATGGTGGGGTTGAATTGGTAGACCACGTTGCCCTGGGGGTCGAGCACTTGGCGGATGAGCTGAAGCTTGGGCAGGTATTGGCCGTTGGCAATGCCGGAGATGGCGTGTGCCACTTGCAGCGGGGTGGCGAGCAGGGCTCCCTGGCCGATGGAGAGGTTGGCGGCATCACCCGCCATGAAGCCGCGCCCGTAGTTGCGGAACATCCAGGCGTCATCCGGCACATTGCCCGCTTTGTCCGCCAGGGGGAGTCCTGTCACAGAGCCGTAGCCGAAGCGCCGCGCGACCTCGCACAGGCGGGCGGCGCCGATGCGCGGCTCGCGTGTGGCGGCGACTTGGTACATGAAGGGGTTGTTGGAGAGGACGATGGCGGTGACGCAGTTGATATTGCCCGAGTAGGAGCTGTGGTTGCGGAAGCGGTGGGTGCCGATCATGATGCTCTGCGGGCAGTTGATGATGGTGTTCTCGCTGATGACTCGGTAGCGCAGCGCCGCCGCGATGGTGATGGTCTTGAAGGTGGAGGCCGGGGGGTACACGCCGGCAAATGCGCGGGAGACCAGGGGGGTGCTCTTGTCGTTGCGCAGGGCATCGAAGTCTTTTTGGGAGATGGAGGGGATGAAGGCGTTGGGGTCGTAGTTGGGCACGGAGGCGAGCACGAGCACCTCTCCCGTGTGCACATCGACCAACACAAAGGCGCCGCGGCCGATGGTGTTTTCGCGCAGTGTTTTCTCGGCGATGCGCTGCCACTCCATGTTCAGCGTGGTCACGACTGTGTGCCCGGGGCTGGGCTTGACCTGCAGCTCATCGAGTATCTTATTGCCCTGCTCGTCAAACATGAGCCGCCACACGCCTGGGCGCCCCATGAGCTGTTTGTTGAATTGGAGCTCCAGGCCGGAGCGCCCTTCCTGCTGCTCGAAGATGGGGTCATTGTGGTTGATGGGGCCTGTGGGCAGCTTGGTTTGGGTGCCGGTGTAGCCGAGGATGTGGCAGGCGCTTTCCTTGGCGGGGTAGTTGCGCAGGTAGACTCCTTGCAGGATGCCGTGTGAGATTTTTTCTGCCGCTGCGCGCTTCTTTTTGGTGAGTTCGTTGCTGCGCACGATGGGGCCCACCGGCAGGGCGAGCCAGCGGCGGTCCTTGTAGTGGTTGATGAGCTGCTGATCCGTCTTTTCGCTCACCTTGAATCCGGCGGCTTCAAAGTCGGCTATCACTTTGCGCCCCATGGCCACCACCTCCGCATCGCTGGCGTCCTTGACTTGGTTGTAGACGATGGAGGGCTGGTAGGCCACCTCAGAGCAGGCGTAGATGCGGCCCTCGCGGTCGGTGATCATGCCGCGCGGCGCGGGGATGGTGAGCGACATGGTGCGGGCATTGGACCGGGTGGTGGCATAGGCCACTCGCGAGGGGTCATGCACGGAGGGGTCGTTGTTGATCTCGATCGGCTTGCCCTCACCTATGCCCGGCATGGTGGCGGGATCCTGCACGGCGTCGACTCGCAGCGGTGAGTTGGGATCCAGCAGCGGGTTGTCGCGTTCATCTTGCTGCACGCCCTGCGCTTGATCCGGCAGGCGGTCCTCACCGCCCAGGCGCACGGTCTCCACGACTCCCTCCTCCTCATCAGCCGCCACAGCCGCGGCATCGTCCGGTATGGCTGCGGCAGCTTCTGCTGCGGAGTCGATAGCCGGCAGCGGGGCCTGCGCGCCCAGGGGCAGGGCTGAGGCTACCATCCAAAGAACCGGGGTGCAAACACGCCATTTCATACGCGTTTATTCTACCGCAGCGCGGGGGAGATTGCAATGCAAATATGGCAGAAAGCCGCTCCCGGGGGCTGAGACTCTTTTCTCTGCAAATGCCGGGCGGGGGGGTGGCCTGCGCTGCGCGGGTGTGAATAGGCTTGCCATCTGGCGCAGAAGCTGCTTTAATGGGCGGCGTTATGAGCGCCATATATGATCAAATGACACAAAAGATGAAAGCGGCGATGCTGGCCAAGGATGCTGTGGCTCTGGGTGCGCTGCGCGGGCTGAAGACTGCTTTGCAAAACGCCCAGGTGGCCAAGGGCAATGTGCATGACCAGCTTCCGGAGGCTGAGGCGCTGAATGTGGTGCGTAAGCAGATCAAGCAGCGCGAGGATTCGATCCGCATGTACACCGAGGCCGGGCGTGATGAGCTGGCTCAGAAAGAGCAGGCTGAGGTGGAGGTGCTGGCGGCTTTCCTGCCCCGTGAGCTGTCGGAGGCTGAGATCCTGCCCCTGCTGGAGGCTGTGGTGGCGGAGCTGGGTGCTTCGTCGAAGAAGGATATGGGCCGGGTGATGAAGGAGATGCAGCAGCGCACGGAGGGCCGCGCGCCCGGCAAGCTGCTCTCTGCGCTTGTGAGTCAGCGTCTGGCATAAGGAGTGCCCCCTATGTTTTGCGCGATTATTGTGGCTGCCGGCAGCTCGCGCCGGGCGGGGTTTGACAAGCTGGCGGCTCCGCTGTGCGGCGCGCCGGTGCTCTGCCGCAGCGTGAGCGCCTTTGCCCGCGCCGGGGCGGAGGCGCTGGTGCTGGTCTGCCCGGAGGAGCGCTGGGAGGCGCTGCGCCCTTGGCAATTTGCCGCAGGGGTGCCCCTGCTGCGGGTGGATGGCGGCGCGGAGCGGCAGGACTCTGTGCGGGCAGGGCTGGCGGCTTTGCCCGCCGGGGCGGAGTGGGTGGCGGTGCATGATGCGGCGCGCCCGCTCATCACCCCGGGCGGTATCCGCGCCTGCTTGGCGGCGGCGCAGGAGGCGGGGGCGGCGGCTTGTGCTCACCCGGTGGTGGATACTCTCAAGCGCGCGTGCCCTGATACGGGGCTCACGCTCCGCGAGCAGGTCTCGCGCGAGTGCCTGTGGGCCATGGAGACGCCGCAGATCTTCCGCGTGGAGCTCCTGCGGCGCGCGTATGCGGAGGTGGCGGCGCAGGGGGCTGTCATCACAGACGAGGTGTCGGCTCTGGAGCGCGTGGGGGTGCAGACCCGCCTGGTGCAGACGGGGCGCCCCAATCTCAAGATCACCCTGCCGGGGGACCTGGAGCTTGCAGAACTCATTTTTTCCCATGCTGAGCGCACAAAAGAGCCCTGATTCGCCCTGCCGGGTTGTGTGGGTGGTGGGCGCTGCCGGTCTGCTGGGCGCCCGGTTGGCGCAGCTGTGCCGGCAGGCGGGGGCGGCTGTGTGCGGGCTGGATCTTGGGCCGGCGGCTGAGGTGCAGGGCTGGGTGCAGGATGCCCCCACCTTGCGGCGCGCGCTGGCTCTGCACGGCGAGCCTGAGGTGGTTTATTTGTGTGCGGCCACGCGCGGTGGGGATGCCGGGGCATACCGCGCTGCGTATGCTGAGCCGGTGGAGGCGCTGCGGGAGGCTTTGCCGCAGGCGCGGCTGGTGTTCTGCTCTTCCACCTCGGTGTATGCGGTGGGCGCCGGTGCGCTTGTCACGGAGGAAAGCCCGGTGGCGGCCGGCTCGGCGAGGCAGGAGGTGCTGCTCCATGCGGAGGCTGAGGTGCTGAGCGCCGGCGGTGTGGTGGCGCGGCTGGTGGCTTTGTATGCTGCATCTCGTTGCGAGCTGCTGCGCCGCCATCTGGCGGGCTTGCCGCAGCTGCCGGGCGCGCCGGAGCGCATGCTCAACTATGTGCATGTCAGCGATGCGGCGCACGCGCTGCTGGCGCTGGGGCAGGCGCCCCTCAGCGGTGTGTTCAATGTGTGCGGGGAGTCCTTCTCCAAGGCGGAGGCTTATGCCCTGATGGAGGAGCTCAGCGGCATCCCCGCGGCGCCGGAAGTGGCGCGTGTGCAGCGCCGCGGCGCCTCTGATTACTGCGTGAGCTCGCAGCGCCTGCGCCGCCTCTGCGGCTGGGCCCCCCAAGTGAGCTTCCGTGATTTTGTGCGCCGGCAGCTGGGCTGAGACGCGCTGCCACCCGCGCGCGCGGATTCGGGCTCAATGGGGACTTGAAATGGCTGGTGTTATGTGGTATCATCAGCCGCGATGCGCGTGGACTATTATGAGCTTTTGGATGCGCCCCCGACGGCGTCTCGCCGGGAGCTGCACGCGGCGTATCTGCGGATGGCCAAGCGCTTTCACCCGGATAAGAATGCTGCTGATCCTGATGCAGAGGAGCGGTTTAAGCTGGTGGTGGAGGCTTGGCGCACGCTGGGAGATGCGGAGAAGCGCGCGGATTATGATGCGTGGCTGGAGCGCCACCGCCGCTTCTCGGCCATGCCGGAGCTGGAGGGGATGCACCGCCGCGTGCGGGTGTCGGCCCGGCGCGGGGAGGAGCGCCGCCGCGCGGCTGCTGAGTCCCGCCGCCGCCCGCAAAAGGGGCGCTATATGGACGGCGCCGCGCGCTATGTGAGGCCGTTTTTGCTGCGGCCTCGGGGCTCCAAGGTATCCGGGTTGAGCTATGTGCTCTTTGGCCTGCTGTTTCTCGTCAGCATGGTGCCCTACCTCAGCCGCCGGCTGGATGCGGAGCCTGCGCAGCGCAAGGCGCCTGCGGATTCTGAAAGCACGCTGGCTTTCGGCGAGTCTCCGCTCTCTGCGGAAGATCAGGCCCGGCAGCTCGCGAACTTTGCCCGCCGGGTTCAGGTGTCGGCTGAGGCGGGCGATGCCGCGGCGCAATACCGCTACGGCTTCCTTCTCTACATGGGCTTGAGCGGCTTGGAGGTGGACAAGGAAGCCGCGATGAAGTGGTGGCGCCAATCCGCCGCGCAGGGATACCCGCTCGCGCAAAAAGTCATCACTTCTATGCATGAAAAACAAGAGGCCGGGCATGAGCGCCGCCTCCCGCCCGGCGGTGCCGAAGCCGCTGCTGAGCCGCAGCTGCCGTGAGCCGCGCTGCTCGGCACGCCCTCTCTCCTTGGGGTGGTGGGGGCTGGCTCCGCCCCTCCCGGGGAGGCTTTTTACAGGCTGCGGAGGCTCTCCAGATAAGACTCCATGGCCTCAGCCGGGGTGAGGTGAATCACGGGAGCCGGGGGCGGAGTGACCGGCTGCGGCCGGGGCGGGGCGGTGGGTGCCTCCTCAGCGCCGGAGGGCGTGGCCTCAGGCGGCGGCTGCACGTGGGGAGTTTCCTCCTCCTTGCTCGGTTTGTCAGAGGTGCCGGGCCAGGGAAGATTCTTGCTTGGGAACTCCGGTTTTTTGGGGGTGCCCTTGTTGCTCAAGGCCGCTTTGACCGCCGTGAAGGTGCCGGCGTAGTACACCTTGCGCTTGCTTACGATGCAAAAATCATTCACCGGGGCGTAGAGCAGCACGTCCGAGTTGTTGAACTTTTTGCGCAGTTGAGTCTTGTTGATGCTGTTGGGCACGCCGGATGAGGCGGAGATGCGCTGCTCCTCCGGCAGCATGCGGCGGAGGATGAAATCCCGGATGTCCTCATCACTGGCCTTGCCGCGCACGAGCCGGAATTCGGCATGCCCGAGCTTCTCTTCCGTGCAGTCCACACGCACCTCCACCAGCGGCGCCGTCTTTTTGGAGTCCGTGTTTTTCATCTCCACGCGGAAGGCGAGCTGGCGGCCATTCCACTCTGTGAGCTGAAAGTCACCGGCATCCAGCTCGCGGTGGCTCCTGTAGAGCACATATAGCGGGTGAGACTCCGGCACGCCGCGCGTCGCCGTGTACGCGATGACCACCGCCGACTCGTCCTTGGACGGCTGCATGGGCAGGATCTGCGCATCCCGCGTGGGAAAGGCTTTCAGCATGTGCTCTGCTGCGCTTTGGCAGCGCGCGCGCTTGGCGCTTTGCACCACCATCAGCAGCACTTCATCCAAGGAGCATATGGCGGTGAATTTGCAGTCATCCAGCCGCATGAGCCGCAGCGTGGGGCCCGGCTGCACCGCGCCGGGAAACGCCTCATTGAAGCGCGTGATGGAGGCGCGGCGCGAGAGGCGGCGCTCTTGCTCGGCAGCCGGGCTTTCGCCGCTGCTGAGCATGAGAAAAGCCCCTGCCGTGAGCAGGGCTGTGAGCGGCCGCGCTATCTTCATCAGTCCGAGTATGAGTTGACTAGTTTGCGGATGTGTTTCTGCATTTGCGGCAGCATGCTTTGGATGCTTTTGGCCAGGGCAAACTGATTGCGCGCGCGCACCAGATTATGCTCTGCATAGTGGATGCGGAAATATTTGTCCCCGTCCAGGTAATCCGTGAGGAAGCGCATGCCGATTTCCACCGTAATCAACCAGCCGGAGAAGGCCAGCAGGTCGATCTCGTTCTTTGTCAGGAAACTGTGTGTCGCGTCCAGGTAGCCCTCTGCCAGCGACTCAAAAAAGGGCATTTGCATGTGCACCTTGGAGAGATCCGCTTCATCCTCCTCTGCCATGCAGGTTGCCGTGCGCACCATGTCCCCGAAATCATAGAGTGAGAGGCCGGGCATCACCGTATCCAGGTCAATGACACACACCGCGCTGTCGGAATCCTCATCCAGCATCACATTGTTGATCTTGGTGTCATTGTGCGTGATGCGGGTCGGCAGTTGCCCGGCGCGCTGCATCTCCACCAGCTTGCCCAGCTGCGGCGCCCACGCGCGCACCTGTTCGAGCTCTTCCCGGCAAGAGGCCGCGCGGCCGAGCTCATCTTTCTCAGCGCTTTGCATCAGCGCCTCATAGCGTTTGGGCGTGTTGTGGAAATCGGGGATCGACTCGCGGATGTCGTCGGGATTCATGTCCGAGACCAGCTCTTGGAACGAGCCGAACGCATAGCCCGCCTGGTAGGCCTGGCGCGTGTTTTCGACCACATCATACGTGTGCGTGCCCTCGATGTTGTTGTAGCAGCGCCACATGCCTCCCTCTTCCGGGAGGTTGATGTAGCTGCGCCCCCCGCGGGCGGGGTAGAGTGTGAGGGTCTGCCCGGCGGCGTTCTTGCGGCGGCGCATCACTTTCCACGATATGTGGCGGGTCACCTTCTCCACGTTTTTCATCACCAGCGCCGGATCCTTGAATACATAGTCATTGATCCTCTGCAGGATGTAGCGGTCCAGATGCCCCTCTTCCGTGCGGTAGCAGGCGCGGTAGGTGGTGTTGATATGGCCATTGCGCAGCTCTTCTCCATATAGAAAATCGCCATTGATGGCAAACTGATCACCTATGCGCGCGATGCGCTCGGCTACTTCTCCCTCAGTCAATTCACTCATGATTCAAGCGCGGTCTGGCTGTGTTGGTGTGATGCGTTGGTTGCAGTGGATGCAGCCCTTGGGGGCGGCGGCGGCTCATCATTCCGCCCCAGCCGGCGGGGGCGGGGGCATGATGCGGCTTTCGACGGGCAGTTCTTCGTTGCCGTATTGAAGGGATATCAAGCGGTAGGCGTTTTTCAGGGTGGGGTGGTCCATCACGAAGCTTACCTGAGCGGCCGGTGCCACCGCGTGGAAGGCTGAGGCCTTGATGCGGCGCGTCTCATTCTTGCCGCCGGGGAGCAGGGCTTTCAGCACAAAGGGTACGCGGGCTTTTTTGCCCTTGTAGGACCACACATACGGCGCATCGCGCGAGATATCCTTAGCGTTGTCATACGGGGCGATTTTGGTCACGACTTCCTCCCCGGATGTCGACCCGGAGGGGTAGGTGATCATCTCCAGCGTGGAGGCGGAGAGATTCACCACATAAACACCGCCGAGCGAAAACTCTGACTCTTTGAGGAAGAATGTTTTGGGCTTGGTGGGGGCGTCCTTGACCGGCTGCACCACGCAGATGCTTTTGTTGCGGTGGTTTTTGGGGATGGGGATGCTCAGGTACGGCTTGGTCTCTTTGGCCTTTTTGGGGTCGGTGCTCGGCGCGGTCTCGTACAGGTTGATCACGTCTTTCTCCGGCTGGAGCCGCGGGCTGGGCATGCGGGAGGAAATGTGGATGGGCAAATATTCCTTATCCACTTTAGCGTAAAGCGGGGTGGGAAGTGTCTCGCCCGTGGCGGAGCATATCACAAAGCGAACACCGCGCGTGGGAAATTTGGATTCTTCAACCTTGCCGACAGGTGGTTCTTGTGCATGCAAAGAACTGGCTGCCAACAGAGATATAAGAAATAACACAGGCAGAATAAGCAGATGTCGGTATTTCATAAGCGGTCAACTCGCAACTTTACACAGAATACCAGCTCCTGCTCTCTTTAGCAAGTATAAAAATTACCGCAGAGTTTCCGCCGTGAGCTGGCTGCGCGCAAATGGCTCCTCTGCAGAAAAGCGAGGAGGGGAGGGGTGCTTACTCTTTGGCCGGGCTTCATGCTGCCCTTTGTCCCTTTTTCGCAGCCCTCAGAGCTTGCGCCTGCTTGCAGGCTGTGCCACACAAAAACGCGTTTTCAAAGGCTTTTGAACAACTATCGACACCTGCTGACAGGTCAAAAAGAAGTCGGGGCGACAGGATTCGAACCTACGACATCCAGCTCCCAAAGCTGGCGCTC
>JAFLSS010000044.1 GCA_022510805.1 Akkermansiaceae bacterium | reverse complement strand
GCGCTACGGGTGACGGGAATCGAACCCGTGTCTCATGCTTGGGAAGCACGCGTCCTACCATTGAACGACACCCGCGCATTTGCCCTTACGGCTCGGCCGCAGTTTATACTCTCCGGCATGTAATGTCAAGTATAATTCGTGCGCTTCTTGCAGTTTTTTGCTTTCCGGCCTTCCACTTGCCCCCGGTTCGCAGGGGTGAGCACTGCTTTCGCAGGAGTTTTCTCGTGCTTGCTGCCTCGGCGGATGGCTTTCGTCTTGCATGTTTTCGCTGTCTATAGTAGAATACAAAAAGCTTCAGGCATGAGATTTTTATTTATAGGAGATGTTGTCGGAGACGTGGGGCGCAAGGCGCTCTCCCATGCTCTCCGTCAGTGGCGTGATGAGTTTGCGCCGAGTGTTATTGTGGTGAATGCTGAAAATGCGGCCGGTGGACGCGGCCTGACGGTGGCCAATGCAATGACGCTTTTTAAGAATGGGGTGAGTGTGATTACACTCGGTGACCACGCGTGGGATCAGAAGGAGCTGTCGCGCCAGTTCAACGACTACCCGCGTATCCTGCGCCCCTTTAATATGCCTGCTGGCATTCCCGGTTTCGGTAGTGTATTGCTTCCCACGCCGGAGGGGCTTGTGGGAGTGTTGTGCCTGATGGGGCGGGTCTTTATGCGCACCGGCCCGGAAAATCCTTTCACGTATGGGCTGGCGGAGGTAGAGCGCTTGCGCCGCGAGGGAGCCCGCGCGATTTTGGTGGATTTCCATGCCGAGGCGACTAGTGAGAAAATTGCCCTTGCTTTTCATTTGGATGGTAAGGCGTCCGCGGTGCTTGGTACGCACACTCACGTGCCTACGGCGGATGCGCGGATTCTTCCCGGCGGTACGGCCTGCATGACGGATGTGGGTATGTGCGGCTGCCGCGATGGGGTGATCGGCCGCTGTGTGGCGGATGTGCTCTACACGCAAACGACGGGGCTTCCCACCAAGCTCCATATTGGTAAATGGCCTGCGGTGGTCAATGGGGTGTTGGTCGATGTGGACCCGGAGACCGGCCGCGCCACGGCGATCTCTCCTCTCAACCTAGTTGTTGATAAATAATGGATACGGAACGTTTCGGAGGAATTGCCCGCCTCTATGGGCTGGGGGTAGCAGAGCAGTTTGCCGGCGCGCGTGTGGCGGTGGTCGGCATCGGCGGTGTGGGATCTTGGGCGGCGGAGGCGCTCGCCCGCAGTGGGGTCGGATCTGTGGTGCTCATGGATTTGGATGATATCTGCATCACCAACACGAACCGCCAGCTCCACGCCCACGCCGGCCAATACGGGCAGCTCAAGGTGGAGGCTATGGCGCAGCGGCTTCTCGCCATTAACCCCGCCATGGAGGTGATTCCCCTGCCGGCTTTCTACTCGGCGTCTAAGCCGGAGCTTCTCTTTGAGCATCAACCGGCTGTTGTTATCGACGCCATTGACACCATGCGTCCCAAGGCGCACCTCATTGCCGAGTGTTACCACCGCGGCATCCCCGTTGTCACCTGCGGAGGCGCCGGCGGCAGGTCCTCTGCTGCCGAGATCCGCCTGGCAGATCTCGCGCGCACCACCCATGACAGCCTTTTGGGCCGCCTGCGCAAGCTCCTCCGCCAGGATTACGGGCTCCCGCTGCAGGACCGCTGCCCGGACATCGGCATCCCCTGCGTGTTCTCTACTGAAGCGCCTGTTTTCCCCCGGTGTGATGGCAGCGTGAGCGCTGAGCGCGAAGAGGGGCAGCACGGGCGGATCGGCTGCGCCTCCGGCTTCGGCTCTGCTACTCATATCACCGGCACATTCGGCTTTTTTGCTGCGGGGGCAGCGCTGCAGATCCTCTCTGCCGCCGCCTCCGGAGCCACTCCCTCACAGTCATGAAATACAACCCTCACACCGCGCGCGCCAACAAGCACACCGCACGCCCCGCGGCTGCGCCCGACCGCCGCTCCTCCGCCACCCAAATTGCCATCCCTGCGCTGGATGAAGGCGCCCTCCAAGATATTCTTGCAGAACAGCCGGCGGGCCTCTACCTCGTGCTCGATTGTGTGCAGGATCCCCACAACCTCGGCGCCATCCTCCGCACGGCCGATGGCGCCGGTGTCGCAGCCGTGATTGCCCCGCGGGACAAATCTGTCGGCATCACCGAGACAGTTCTCCGCGTCTCCGTGGGTGCAGCTCAAAAAGTGCCTTTTATCCAGGTCACCAACCTCGCCCGCACCATGAAGCACATGCAGGAGGCCGGCATCTGGTTCGTAGGCACCTCAGATCATGGAGACCGCAGCCTCTACGACACCGATTTGCGCGGCGGTATCGCTATCGTCATGGGGGCTGAGGGCGATGGCATGCGCCGCCTCACAGAGGAAACCTGCGATTTTCTGGTGCGCATCCCCATGGCCGGCAGTACCCCCTGCCTCAATGTTTCCGTGGCCACAGGAGTCTGCCTCTACGAAGCGGTGCGCCAGCGCACGCAAGCGAACGCCTGATCCCCGCCCTGCTCCATGTCCCTCATCCTCGACATCGACCCACCGCCGGGCACTCTTGTCCGCTTCCTCTCCGACCTCCATCTGGCGCACAAGCGCGGGCGCACCCCCAGCCCGGAGGCCTTGATAGCCGAGATGGAAGGGGTTGATATTCTGGTACTTTGTGGAGACACAGCCGAAACGCGCGAAACCTGTCTGGAGCGCGAGCACAGCATCCGCCTGCGCGAGAAGCTGCGCGAGCTGTGCCGCCTCCGCGGCATCCGGCTCATCGAACTGGCGGGCAACCACGACCCGGACATTGAGCCCATGCTGCTGCGCCTGTGGGGCGGACGCGTTGTCGCGATGCATGGGCACGCCATTCTCAAGGAAATCTCCCCCTGGAGCCGCGAATACATGAGCGCACGGGACGAAGTGAAACGCATCATCGCCGCCCACCCGGAGGCCGAAACTCACCTCGAAACCCGCCTCGAACTCGCCCGCAGCGTCACCCGCGAGCTCTCGCGCCGCGTCCCCCAGCCGACCGCCCGCAAAACGCCCCAAAGCAAGCTCTTGCGGGATCTGCACCACTGCTTCTGGCCGCCCTTGCGTCCACTGCACATCATCACCGCTTGGCTCAGGTGCGGCGCCCGCGCCGAGCGCTGGATCCGCCGGTACCTCCCGGATACGGAAATCTTCATCATCGGACATTTTCACCGCTCCGGCCGCTGGCAATACGGCCGCCGCACCATCCTGAACACCGGCGCGTGGTTCGAGCTAGCCACCCCATATGCCGTGGATGTGAAAGATGCCAAACTCCTCTCCTACCACCCCCTCACATGCTCACGCAACTATACAACCGACACCCCCGCGCCATGAAAAAAATCATGGCATGGTATCGCGCGAGGCTGAAGAAGCGCCATGCCGCAGAGTTTGAAACCCGGTGGAACCCCTACGGCGGAGTCAACCAAAAACACCTGCATGAGTGGGTAAGCATCCACGAGCTTCCCACACCCTACATCTACCCCACAGACCGCCTCGAGCTCTTCCTCTACAATCCCTACATGGATTTTCGGGATGCCGAAACATACCGCCTGCTCGAAACAATTCTCAAGCAGGAATTAACAGAGCGTGACCTCGTCCACACACTCTCCGGCTACTACATGCGGGACATTCTAGCCGCTGAGCAATAGCCCCTCCCCTCAGCTCACCATAAGGCGCCTGCAAAGCCCCAATGCGTTTTCGAAAATCCGATCAATGCCGCATATCTGCTATCTTACTAAAAATAGAGCAGTTATAGCACATAAAGGACTTGAACACGACCACTTCAAACGCGGAAACACCCCCGGTAAGCCCCCCTGTGCGTCATAATAAAGCCGCGCAAGCCTACCCCCCTCCTCTCAAAAAGGCATTTCTCCAGCCATGCGTCATTGCGGCCAATGAACCTAGTTAGCAAATTTGACTTATGAGAGTGGCACAACAAACTCTATACCGGAAGGAAGTAGAGAGAACAAAAAGGAATCTCGTATACAAGGCTCACAAAAAACTTTAAATGAAGGGATAAATGCGTTGAATAATTTGCCCGGCTTGATGCGGCGCGCCTGTATAGCAGAAGTAGAAAAATTGGTTTGGATGCCAGGGGGTAGCTCGCCTTATACCGGGCAGATAGGTCACATCAACGCTTATGGGTGTTCCTATGATTATCCGATACTAAAAGACGGCGCTTGTTTCCGAGACATAGACGGGAAAATATATGATATGCAGAATCTCCTCGAGGAGAGGAAAAATAATTCGCATTATCATGAGAATTGGATAAAAGCCCAATACTACATGTATACGCATGATAGGGAGGCAATTCTGAGGAACTACGCAAAAGAGATAGTAGGGTTAGGCGTATTAAATAAGAGAGATATCGGAGTGAGAAAAAGTGTGCGAGCCCTCATCAATGGTGTTGCGGAGGAGAAAGCATACTACGACGATACCACGCAACACTAATACCCACCCCGCGACAAAGCAGCACATAGGCATAGATAGGTTTACGGCGTAACCGGGATGTGCCTTATGTTGGGGCGCCCCCCCTTTTACCCTACAGAAAAGCCGCTTATTTCCATAGGAATCAGGAAATAAGCGGCTTTTTGGAGGAAGCCGGTTGTCAGATTCGAACTGACGACCATCCGATTACAAATCGGGAGCTCTACCACTGAGCTAAACCGGCGAGGTGGCCGCATTGTATACGATCTTCCTGCCGCTTGCAAGCCTTTTTTGCGTTTTTCAGGTATTTTATGCCTGTGCGCTGCGGCGGTGTCAGATGGCAAACGCCTCTTTGTCGCCACGCTCTGCTGTGTTGATGTAGATTTGCAGGCTGTATCCGCGCTCTGCGAGTTGTTTCAGAAAATCCGGGCTCAGGCCTAGTGAGGACATGAGGTCATCTCCCCCCAGGTACTTGGCAACGCGTAGGGTGAGGTTGGGGTGCTGCATGCTCAGCATCCACAGGCGCGCGACTACGGAGTCGGACATGAGGGCTTCACTGCTGCCGCAGGGCATGAAGTTGAGGAATGAAAAGCCTTGCTCCTCGCTGATGCGGCGGATGCCGGTCGGTACTCCCGGCAGGCGTTCTATTTCTGCGGCGCTGTTCACTTCTGCGGACATGTAGTGCTTGCCGCCGTGGCGTGTGCGCCCGGAAAATTGCAGATAGAAATTGAACTCCACCGGCAGGTTCAGCCGCGCGATTTTGAGCATGGTTTCCGGCTTCAATGTCAATGTAAATGAAGAGCATAAATCCGAAGCGAAATATGCCAAACATATACTACCGGCTCCGCTGTTGTGGATGCGCTCGCGGTTGGACAATGTGAAGTTGAGCAGTTTGTCGGCATGCTCTTCAAAATCTTCTACCGGCACTTCAAAGAGAGGAAGGCAGAAATTCGGGTCTGCGTCCTCCATGCGTGTGGGCGCCATATCCCATTCCTGTACAATGCTGCCCGGTAGTGTATACAAATCGGGAGTTCCCTGAAGGATCGGCTCCGGGCCTTCGCCGAAGATGTCTAATTCCCACTTGCTATTCATCTCATCATCCATGTTTTTATCCTATACATGCAGCGCACCCGAGTCAAGCTCAATCAAAACGGAAATGCCGCTCCATCACATATTTCTTTTGTTGACATGGCCTCAGGATATTATAAATTGCCGTCGGCGTTGAACGCTCTTTGCTCGTTTTGTGTCTTATCATATATGCCGCTTTCCCTCCCTCCTTCTCTGGTGTGCTGCCTTGGGTTTGTCCTGCCGGTGGGCTCGACTCTGAGCATGGCGCAGGAGCTGCCGCCGCCGGCTTCTCTGCGTGCGCGGGGGTCTGCGGTGGAGAAATTGGTGCGCGCCATTGACAGGGGGCGCACTGCTGAGGCGCTGCTGCTGCTCGCCCGCGGGCTGGATGTCAATGCGCCCGCGACCTGCGGAATGGAAAAGGATGGTGATCTGCCGAGTACATCCGCTTTTCTGCGGCTTGTCTATGATCACCGCTTGCCGTATTTCCTGCCTTATTTGCTTGTATCCGGGGCGGATCTGCACGCGCGCGATGCGGAGGGCTGCGGGGTGCTGCACCGGCGTATTCTTGTAATTTCCGATGCGTCGATGGTGCGGGTGCTGCTTGCTGCCGGGGCTGAGGCGGATGCGCCCAATGCGGCGGGTGAGACTCCGCTCATGAGGGCGTGCTCACGCCATTTTCGCCCGGAGGTGGTGCGGGCGCTGCTGGAGGCGGGCGCTTGTGTTTCCCGGCGGGATGCCCAGGGGCGCACGCCGCTGCATTATGCGCTCTGTCCCTGGCTGCCGACGGGGTGGCCGCATATTTGCAGCTCTGAGGAAGAGGCTTCTGCCGAGGAGTTGGAGGAGCACGCAAGCCTCCATGCGCAGCTGTGTGCGGATTTGGTGGCCAATGTGCGCCTGCTTGTGGCTGCCGGGGCTGATGTGAATGCACGCGATGCCCGGGGGCGCACGCCGCTTTTCATGCTGCTGGAGCAGGAGAATGATGCGGCGCCGGATGCGGCGGCGGCCTTGGTGCGTGTGCTGCTGGAGCTGGGTGCTGACCCGGAGCTGCCGGATGCGGCGGGGGTGTCTTTTCGGCAGGCGCTGAGTGGGCTGAAGGATGCTGATGATGCAGAGGAGCTCCGCCGGGCGCTCTTGAGTGCCCCTGCTGCGGAGCCTCTTTCTCCTGCAAAATAAAGGCCGAACTACGGGGCGGAGGGGGCACATCATCCCTGTGCTCGGCGGCATTCACCACTAGAGCCGGGGTGGCCCGGTGCGGCGTGAAATTTGCCGGGGGAGGACGCGGGTTTTTCCTTGCGCGTGGGCGCGTGGGGTGGTAGAATGTGTGGCAGCATGAAAGTTATTACTATTTTTGGAAGCAAGAGTGACCTCCCTTTCATGGAGCCCGCTCGCCAGTATTTTGCTGAACACGCTGTGGAGCATGAGGAAGTTATCTACTCTGCGCACCGAGATCTCCCTGACCTCATCGACTATCTCAAAGGGCTGGAAGCCTCACACACCAAAGCCGTGTTGCTCTGTGTGGCCGGGCTTTCGGCGGCGCTGCCGGGTGTTGTTGTCATGAACACGCAGCTGCCGGTCATCGGGGTGCCGGTGCCCTGCGGCCCGCTGAATGGCGTGGATGCCCTGCTTGCTATCTCCCAGTTGCCGGGCGGAGTGCCGGCCACCACAGTGGGCCTGCACAAGAAGACCCCGCTCAACGCCGCGATGGCAGCCCACCGCATCATCCAACTCGCTGAGTCCTAATCCTTTTACCCCCCCCTCACCCACCATGCCTGTGATTGACCAAGCAGCTATCTCAGCCGCGCTCGATACCTGGGCGGCCCGCATCGCCTCCACGGCCGGTGAGCAGCCCCTGGGGCTGGTGGGTATCATCAGCCACGGTGACGTGCTGGCGCAGCGCCTCATCAAAGCGCTGGAGTCCCGCGGCTGCTGCGCGCAATACGGCGCGATCGACATCACCCTCTACCGCGATGATCTTGACCTGCGCACGAGCCGCCCGGCGCTGCGCTCCTCCCACCTGCCGTTCTCGACAGATGGCATGCACCTCATCCTCGTGGACGATGTTGTTCAGAGCGGGCGCACGACTCGCGCCGCGCTTGAGACAATCTTTGAATACGGCCGCCCGGCGCGGGTGGAGCTGCACTGCCTTGTCGAGCGCGGGCAACGGGAGCTCCCCATCCAGCCGGACTACGCCGCATTCCGCCTGCCGGAGGTGCAGGGCAATGTGCAGGTGCACCTGCATGAGCTCGATGGCGAGGACGCCGTCCACTACTAATTTTCTCCACCACCATGACTCCCAGAAAAGACCTCATAACCATCGAATCACTCAGCGATGAGGATATCCACACCATCCTCGACAGCGCTGTGGCGATGAAAGAGATTTTCACCAAGAGCGTGAAGAAAGTGCCCGCGCTGAAAGGCAAATCGGTGCTCACGCTCTTTTATGAGCCGAGCACGCGCACCCGCTCTTCCTTTGAGGTGGCGGCACACCGCCTCTCGGCAGATGTGACGACTTTCACCCTCTCCACCTCCTCTGTGGTGAAAGGTGAAAGCGTGCACGACACCATCGACACGCTCATGAGCATGAAGATGGATTACATCATCGTGCGCCACAAAAACAGCGGCATCCCCGCCGTCATCGCTCGCCATTGCAATGCCTCCGTCATCAACGCGGGCGACGGCGCACACGCCCACCCCAGCCAAGCTTTCTTGGATGCTTTCACCATCCGCGAGAAATTCGGCAGCGTGGCCGGGCGGCGCGTGGTCATAATCGGCGATATCCTGCACAGCCGCGTAGCGCGCTCCACGAGCCTCATCCTCAAGCGCCTTGGGGCAGAGGTAGCCTACATGGGGCCCGGCTCGCTCGTGCCGGCTGAGGCGCACACCGGCATCCCCCGCTTCACCAACTGGGAGAGCGTCTTTGCCTGGGGGCCGGATGTCATCTACCTCCTGCGCGTGCAAAATGAGCGCATTGACAGCCCGTTCTTCCCCGCGGCGGATTACCACCAGGCGTTCGGCGTGACGGAGGATCGCCTGCGCCGCATCGACGATGCGGACATCTCCATCATGCACCCCGGCCCGGTGAACCGCGGGGTCGAGCTGTGCGATGCCGCCATGGATTACCGCAACTGCCTCGTGTGCAACCAGGTGGAGAACGGCATCGCCGCCCGCATGAGCATCCTTTACCACCTTACCCCCGGCACGTTATCATGACCAACACCTTTTACCGAAACGCCACATGGGCGCCCGATGGACAGCGCTACGATTTCTGCCTCAGCAGTGACACGGAGGCGGTGAGCCACTCTGCGCCGGATGGCACGCCGCTGCCCGGAGTGCGCAGCATGCAGCCGGCCGGAGCGCAGGAGCCACCGCCTGGCGCGCGTGTGGTGGATGCCACGGGCAAGATCATCCTCCCCGCGCTTTTTGACCTGCATGCGCATATCGAAATCCCCGGCCGCAGCAAGCGTGAGTGTATCATGCGCGCCGGAGAGGCCGCCATGCGCGGCGGTGTGTGGGGGATGCTGGTGCTGCCCTCTGCCGCTTTTTGCTTTGACAACGCGGCCGCGCTCGACAGCTTCCGCGAGGCGGCTTCCAACTGCGCGGCCGAGATGGTGCCCGCCTGCTGCATCTCCCAGGGAATGAAGGGTGAGCAGCAAGCCCCCTACAACAGTCTCTCCACCACGCGCGGAGTCTCCATCCTGAGTGATGGGCAGGCTTTCCCGGCAGATCTGCTCATGCTCTACCGCGCCATGCAATACGCCGGAGAACTGGGACTCACCTTTGCCGTGCGCGGAGATGTGCCGGCGCTCAGTGAGCACACCTACGCCCACCCCAGCGTCACGGCCTATCGGCTCGGCCTGCGCCCCTGCCCGCCTGCGGCAGAGGAGATCGGCCTCGAGACGCTGACGCGCATGGCAGAGGACACCGGCGCCCGCCTGCACCTCCAGCTGGTGAGCACGGCGGAGGGAGTGCGCATCATCCGCCGGGCCAAGGAGCGCGGCGTGCGGGTCACGGCAGAGGTGGCGCTGCACCACCTGCTCTACACGCACGAGAATATCGGCGATTATGACACCGTCTTCAAGACAACTCCGCCCCTGCGCGACCGCGCGGACTGCGAGGCGCTTCTCCAAGGGGTGAAGGACGGCGTCATCGACTGCATTGTCTCCGCCCACACCCCCTGCACCCCCTTTGCCAAGAAGCAGGACTTCATCAGCGCGCCGCAAGGCATGGTGTCGCTGGACACCCTGCTGCCCGCCATCTTCACCCACCTGGTGGAGCCCGGCCTGCTCAGCTGGGCAGAGGTGGTGCGCGCCTGCTGTGTGAACCCGGTGCGCATCGCCAACCCGCAGGACACAGAAGAAGGGCTGCCGCTCACGGCGCCGCTCATGCTCTTTGACCCTGCGGCAAGTTTCTGTGTGGCAGAGGACACCCTGCCCTGCGGCACCCTCAACACCCCGCACTTGGGGCACACTCTGCACGGCGGCATCACCCTCCCCCTGCGCTAATTCCTCCCCATGGTCATCTACATCATCAGCGATGGCAAAAAAGGCCACCTCACCCAGACGCGCGGACTCGCGCGGGCGCTCATGGCTCGCGCGGCCGAGCTCTGCCCGGAGGCGCCGCCCTCAAGCTGCCATGAGGTGGATGTGAGCCGGCTGAGCCTGCCGGCCAAATTCTTCTACCATGGGCAAGGGCTGAGCTACCCGCCGGCAGATCTCGTGCTCTGCGCCGGGCATGGCACCCACCTGCCGGCCATCCGCCTGGCGCAGCGCATGCACGCCCCCTGCATGGTGTGCATGAAACCCAGCCTGCCGCTCCGCCTGTTCAGCCTCGTCATCGCGCCGCAGCATGATTTTGCCGGCTGCGATGAGCTGCCGCCGCATGTTTTCCTGACCAACGGCGCGCTCAACAGCATCACCCCCCACCCGGAGGTAGAGAAGAAAGAGACACTCCTGCTCATCGGTGGCCCGAGCAAGGAATTTGGGTGGGATGCGGACCGCCTCCTCACCCAGATCTCCACCATCACCCGCTACAGCACGCGGCACATGGTGCTCACCACCTCACGCCGCACTCCGGCAGATTTTGTGCAGCGCCTCACCGCTGAATGCCCCAGCATCCGCATCGAACCCGTGGAATCTACCGGCCCCACCTGGGTGGCAGACCACCTCGCAGCGGCGGAGGAGGTGTGGGTGACTCAGGACAGCGTCTCCATGGTCTACGAAGCCCTCTCCAGCGGCGCCCCGGTGGGAATCATCGAGATGCCCACCCACCCCAAGCGCGTGGGCAAAGCGCCCAGCCGCGTGGCGCGCGGGCTGTCCCAGCTCGTTGAGCATGCCTATGTGACCACCTTCACCAACTGGGCGAAGAATGAGCACACCCTCACCGCAGGTCCCCCGCTACACGAAGCCGACCGCGCCGCGGCCTACATCCTCACGCACTTCCCGCAACTCCTATCATGAAGCTCATGTATCTCCTACCGGCCCTCTCCTCCGGGGGAGTGGAGCAAGTCGTGCTGGAACTTTGTCAAGGCATAGCAGGGCAAGGAGAGGCAGAGTGCGTGGTCGTGTCCGCCGGGGGGGGCATGGTAGAGCTCATCGAAAGCACCGGCGCGCGCCACATCCGCCGCCCGCTGGAGAAGAAAAGCCCCTTTCTGATCAAGGAGATATGGCGACTCGCCAAGCTGCTGCAGCGCGAGGCGCCGGATATTGTGCACGTGCACTCGCGCATCCCCGCATGGGTGGCGCACTTTGCGCTGCGGCTGCTGCCCCCCGGCCGCAAACCCGTGCTTGTCTCCACCTTTCACGGCTTTCACTCGGTGAACAACTACTCCGCCATCATGACACACGGGGCAGCCGTCATCGCCGTCTCCCGCAGCATGCGGGAGCACATCCTCACCCACTACCCCCACACACCGGCAGAGCGCATCCGCGTGATCCCCAATTCCGTGGACACCGAGCAGAACTACCCCGGCTTCACCCCCTCCGCCGAGTGGCAGCAGCGCTGGCAGAGCGCCTTCCCCGAGCTGGCGGGCAAGTTCACCCTCTGCCTGCCGGGGCGGATCTCACGCATCAAAGGCAGCGCGCACTTAGTCCCCATCCTTACCGAGCTGCGCCGCAGGGGCATCCCGGCACACGCCGTCATCGTGGGCGAAACCAAGCGCGGCAAAGAAAAAATACGCCGCGAGCTGGAGGACGCCTTTGCAGCCGCCGGCCTCCGCGACCACGTCACCTGGACCGGCCACCGCCGCGACCTGCGCGAGGTGCTGGCCAGCTGCAGTGTCACCCTCTCGCTCACCCTTCAGCCGGAGAGCTTCGGCAAGACCACGCTGGAGGCGCTCGCCCTCGGCCGCCCCGTGGCGGGATATGCCCACGGCGGCGTGGCAGAGCAGCTCGAGCAGTTTCTACCTGAGGGGCTTATCCCCGTGGGCGACACCGCCGCCATGGCCGCGCGCCTGGCAGAGTGGCACCAGCGCCCGCCCGCGCTGAGCCGCCCCGTGGGCAGCCCCTACCTGCGGCAAGATATGATCCGCGCCCACATGGCGCTCTACCGCGAACTCCTCTCATGAAAACCCTCCACTTTGCCCCCACCTTGCAACCCGGCAGCTCCACCCGACTCGCGGCGGATCTGCCCTACGCCCTGCAGGCCTATGGCGGGCAAAGCTGGGTGGTGAGCCCGGAGGCCGAGCAGCTGGACTACCTGCTGCCGCCCGGGATCGAGCGCCCGGCCTTCCGCCCGCCTGCGCTGCTGGGGCGCTGGGGCAGAGTGCGCCGCCTGCGCCAGCTGCTCGAAGACATCAAGCCCGACATCCTGCACGCCTACGGCAGTGAGGGCATCCTCACCGCCGCGCGCGCCTGCCGGCACCTCCCGCGCCGCAGCCGGCCGCGCCTTGTCGGCACCCTCACCGGCCACCCCGCCACCCCGGCCTTCCTGCACTCCCCGGAGCTGCAGAGCTGCGCCTGCCTCACCATCATCTCCAAACACCTGCGCCGAGAACTCAAAAAGCACAACCCGGCACTCATCAAATCATGGGTGATCCCCTACGGCGTGGATGAAGCCCTCTGCTACCCGGGCTACCAGCCCACCGCCGAGTGGCAGCACACCTGGGACACCGAGCACCCGGAGCTCGCGGGGCGCTTCGTGCTGTGCCTCCCCGGCCCCATCTCACCCCAGCACGGCACAGAAGACACCCTACCCATCCTTACCACCCTGCTGCGCCAGGACGTGCCGGCGCACTGCCTCATCGCCGGTGACACCTCACGCGCCCCCGCCGCCTATCTCTCCCGGCTCCGGCGCAGCATCCGCTCTGCCGGGCTTGACCGGCGCATCACCTTCATCGGCGCGCGGCCGGATCTGCGGGATATCCTCACCCGCGCCCACGCCGTGCTCCACTTGGCCGCAGCCCCCGCGGCATATGACCGCCCCGCGCTCGAGGCACTCGCCCTCGGCCGCCCCGTGGTAGGCTATGCCCACGGCATCATCGGCGAATACCTCGAAACCTTCAACCCCGTGGGCGCCGTCCCCCCGGGAAACACCGCCGCCGCGGCAGATGTGCTCTCCCAGTGGCACAGCAGCCCGCCGGATGCCCTCCCCGGCATCCCCTACCCCTACCGCTTGGCAGACACAGCCAAAACCTACCACGACCTCTACACCTCCCTCCTCTCCTGACCCCACTTTTTCCCCATGAAAATACACTTCTGCGGCGCCGCCGGCACCACCACGGGCTCCCAACACCTGTTAGAAATCAACGGCAAACGCATCCTGCTCGACTGCGGGCTCTACCAAGGCCACCGCGCAGACGAGCTGCGCATCAACCGCGACTTCCCCTATTTTGACCCCTCCACGCTGGATCACGTCATCCTCTCCCACGCCCACATCGACCACTCCGGCAACATCCCCAACCTCATCAAAAAAGGCTACAAGGGCAATGTCTACTGCACCCACGCCACGCGTTCCCTCTGCTCCGTGATGCTGGTGGATGCCGCCCGCATCCAGGAGCACGACTGCAACTTCCTCAACAAAATGCACCGCCGCCGCGGAGGCAGCGGCAGCGTGGGTGAGGTCATATACACCGAGGACGACGCCCGCCGCAGCCTGGACTCCTTTGTCGCGCTCAGCTACGGGCGGCGCATGTATCTCGATGAGGGAATCGCCCTCACCTTCTACGATGCGGGGCACATCCTCGGCTCAGCGCAGATAGTGCTCGATATCGAGGACAAAGAAGACGGCCGGCGCAAGCGCCTCCTCTTCTCGGGCGATGTCGGCCGCGGCGGCAACGAATTGCTGCGCGACCCCGAGCCCGTGCCCGGGGTGGACATCATGCTCATGGAATCCACCTACGGCGGCCGGCACCACGAAGCCCCCGCGCGCGATGACGCAGCCTTCTACGCCGCCATCACCGAGGCGCTGGAGCGCGGCGGCAATGTGTACATCCCCGCCTTCGCCGTAGAGCGCACCCAGCAGCTTCTCTACCTGCTCAACCGCGCCTTCCGTGAAGGCCAACTGCCCCACCAAACACACGTCTTTGTCGACAGCCCCATGGCGGTGAGCGCTACAGAGTTTTTCCGCTCCCACGCCGAATGCCTGAACAGCGAGGTATTCTCCTCCCTCTTCGAAAGCCGGGACCCCTTCTCCTTTGCCAACCTGCACATGTGCCGCACCATCTCGGAATCCCAGATGATCAACGAGAAAAAGAGCGCAAACATCATCATCTCCGCCTCCGGCATGTGTGAGGCAGGGCGCATCTTGCACCACCTCAAGCTCGGCATCACCGACCCCAAAAACACCATCCTCTTCGTCGGCTTCTGCGCCGCCAACACCCTGGGGCGCCGCATCATCGACGGCGCAAAAGAGGTGCCCATCCTCGGCGGCTTTTACCCCGTGCGCGCCACGGTCAAAACCCTCGACTCCTTCTCCGGCCATGCCGACCACTCCGAGCTTTTGGAGTACTTTGAGCGCACCGGCGGCAGCAAGAGCCGAGTCTTCCTCGTGCACGGCGAGCCGGACTCCGCCCAAGCCCTCAGCAAAGCCCTGGCCGCCCGCCACTCACAGGAAATCCACATCGCCAAGCAAAACGAAAGCATCACCTGCTGAGCCACCCTCTCCCCCCACCCATGAGACGCCTCTGCCTCCTCATCATCCTCCTCACCTTTCTCCTCACCCCCGAGCTCCGCGCCCAAATGCCGGCCGGCAGCAGCCAGGCCATCCTCGGCATAGCAGATTCGTGGGACACCTCCTTTGTCACCATCTCCCTGGTCGAAAAAAACGCCTCCGGCCAATGGGTGCGAGTGATGGGACCCATACGCGGCCGCTTGGGAAACAAAGGCTTAGTATGGGGGCTGGGCCTGCACGCCACCCCGCGCGGCGCCGTGCAAAAAAAGGAGGGCGATGGCCGCTCCCCGGCGGGAGTCTTCGCCATCGGCGGGCTCTGGACCACCACCAAAACGCCCGTCCGGCACCACCGCGGCATCCCCGAGGTGAAGGTGGGGCCGCGGGATCTCTGGGTGAGTGACCCCAACACCCCCAAACTCTACAACCGCCACGTGCGCCTCAACCACCCCGCCACCACCCCATGGGAGCTCAAGGAGCAGATGCGGCAGACAGATTATGCCCACAGCATCAAGCTGCTCATCTGCCACAACACCGCAGAAACACCCGGCCGCCCCATTGTCGGCGCCGGCTCCTCCATCTTCTTCCACATCTGGCGGAGAGATGGCGCCGCCCCCACCGCCGGGTGCACCGCCATGGCAGAGCCGGACCTGCGCGCCCTCATCGCCCGGCTTGATCCGGCGCGCCGCCCGGTCTACATCCTCCTCCCCCGGGCGGAGTACACCCGCCTGCGCGCACCCTGGCGGCTGCCATAATCTGCGCTTGACTTCTGCGCCTCGTTAGCGTACAAAGGAGAAGTACGACACCCCGCACCACTCATGAGACACCTCTGCGCCCTCATTCTCCCCCTGCTTTTCCTCACCCCGGCACATGGGCAAGAGCAGCAACAGCAGCAGCCCGCCCGCCCGAGGATATGGACAGCTGATTTCGGCGACACGGCCAAGATCACGGTCGATCTGCGCAGCATCGTCTCCGTGAGCATACACCCCTACATGCTCAACGGCGCCGTGCAGGTGACCGAGGTCACCATCGACACCACCGGCAACAACAGCATCCGCTTCTACTACATCCATGCGGATGACTCCATCACCGCCACTGAGACCTCGCCGCAGGGCATCATCTCCTCCGCCGGGCAGAAAATTCAGCGCGAAATCACGCAGCAAAAAAATGAGTCCGGCCTGCCCGCCGTCAAATTCCCGGAAGGCGCCTACGCGCACACCATAGAATACCAAGTCAACAGCTTAGATGACCTGCTCAGCCTCTACAAATCCGTCATCTCAGTGTGGAACCCCTCCGGCGGAAGAACCTACAAACCCCGATCCCAACGCTAATTTTTTTACACCATGAAAAAAAACACCATAGCCCTGCTGTGCCTGAGCCTGTGCGCCCAGGCGTCCATCGCTCTGTCACAGGAGCCTGCTGCCGCCCCCACTGAGCCGGCCCCGGCCGCCGACACCGCTGCTGCCAAGCCCTCAGAAGCGGACATAAAGGAGATGGTCTCCTACTTCCTCGGCTACCAGACCGGCATCCAATTCGCCACGTTCGGCGAGGGGCCGCTGCAGCTGGATGACATTGATAAAGACATCTTCTTCAAAGCCATTGGCGATGGCCTCAAGAACCAGGTCGACCCCGAGATGGAAAAGAAAGACCTGCAAGCCTGCATCACCGCCTACAGCGAGATTCTCGCTGCGCGCAGCAAAGCACGCTCTGACGCCAACACCGCCGCCTCCAAAGCCTACTTCGCAGAGAACGCCAAGAAAGACGGCGTGGTGACCACCGACTCCGGCCTGCAGTACAAAGTGCTCAGCCCGGCAGATGGCCGCAAGTATGACGCTGAGAAAGACGGCGCAGCTGCTGAGGCCGCCATCACCTACGAGGGTCGCCTGCTGGACGGCACCATCTTCGACAAAGCCGAGACCCCGGTGAACCTGCCGATTTCCGGCGTGATCCCCGGCTTTGCAGAGGCGCTCAAGCTCATGCCCATCGGCTCTGAGTGGGAGATCTACATCCCCTCCGAACTGGGCTATGGCGAGCAGGGCCCCGGCGTCCTGGGCTCCAACGCCGCGCTCATCTTCAAAGTGAAGCTGCATGACATCCTGCCCAAGAAAGGCAACCCGGGCAACCCCTACGAGCTCACCCCGGAGATCCTCCAGCAGATTCAGCAGCAAGGCCTGCAGCGCGTTGAGTAATCCCCCGCCTCCGGCCACTCACACGAAGCCAAGCTTCCCCCGCGGAGGCTTGGCTTCTTTGCCGCCGCCTCACAACAATTCCAAATAATTGGAAATTAACACACACCACCAACCCGCCCCCAGCGCCGCCAACAAATAGCCGACTCGCGAAAAATACGGCTTGCCAAGCGCAGGCTCCGCGAGTATAATACGCGCGACTCCACGCCATCTTCCTTTCTCCTATGTCTGGCCATCTTACTTACAAGCAGTCCGGTGTTGATACCATTGAAGCCCAATCCTTTGTTCACAACATCGCCCCCCACGTCAAGCGCACGCAGAAACAGCGCCAACTCTTTAACGCTTTTGGCCTTTTCGCAGCTGCCTATGATCTCTCCTCCTACAAAGAACCCGTCATCGTGACCGGGACAGACGGCGTGGGCACCAAGACTGAGCTCCTCTTTGAGCAAGACATGCTGGAGACCGCCGGCAAGGATCTCGTGGCCATGAATGTGAATGACATCCTCACCACCGGCGGTGATCCCCTCCTCTTTTTGGACTACCTCGGCATCTCCAACCTCAAGGCAGAAACGCCGCGCATCACCCGCCTCGTGGCCGGCATGTGCGACTACCTGGAGAGCTGCAACTGCATCTTGGCCGGCGGCGAGACGGCGGAAATGCCCGGCGTTGTCCCGGCAGATCTGGTAGAGCTCGCAGGCTTCTGCATCGGCTGCGTTGAAAAGAGCAGCATGATCGACCCCTCCCAAGTAGCCGTGGGGGATGTGCTCATCGGCTACGGCAGCGATGGCTTCCACGCCAACGGCTGGAGCCTCGTGCGCCGCATCCTGGCAGAAAACCCCGGCCTGCTCACCACAGAGGAATTGCACGCCGCGCTCGCGCCCACGCGCCTGTATCACGATGTCGTGCGTGACATGCGCTCACTGGGCATCACCCCCAAGGCCTATGCCCACATCACCGGCGGCGGCCTGCCCGAGAATCTGGAGCGCTTCTTGGGTGACAAAGGCGCCGACCTCGAGATCCCCTATTGGGACAACGCCCCTGCCCAAAAAGTCCTTCAATTTGTCGATGCAGAAGACCGCTTCCACACCTTCAACATGGGCATTGGCTGGGTCGCCATCGTGCGCCCTGAGCAAGTGGAGCAGGCCCTCACCGCAGGCCCGGGCGGCGTGGTCATCGGCACCATCCGCGCAGGCAAAGGCATCCGCGTGAGCGTCAGCAGCAAGTAATCGGCCCCCCTCTCCCCTTACTCCCTATGTCCGATCCTCTGCACCACGAATGCGGCGTCGCTGCCATTCGCCTCCTCAAGCCCCTATCCTACTTTGCTGAGAAATACGGCTCACCGGATTGGGCATTCAACAAGCTTTTCCTGCTCATGGAAAAGCAGCACAACCGCGGCCAGGATGGCGCGGGCATCGGCTGCGTGAAGCTCAACATGCCGCTCGGCGAGCCCTACGTCTTCCGCGCGCGCAATGCCACCTCATCCGCCCTCTCGGAAATCTTCTCCAACCAGCAGCGACACCTGCGCAGCCTGCGCGAGAAAGACGGCTGCGACCTGCAGAACGCCGACCTCTTCAAAAAGCACTTCAACTTCGGCGGTGAGCTCTTGGTCGGCCACCTGCGCTACGGCACCAGCGGCCAGTTCGACGAGGGAAGCTGCCACCCCTTCCTGCGCCGCACCAACTGGACCACCCGCACGCTCATGCTGCTGGGCAACTTCAACATGACCAACACGGCAGAGCTCAACCGCAAGCTCATCGAGCGCGGCCAGCACCCGGTGTTTGATACAGACACGCAAGCCGTGCTTGAGGAGATAGGCTACTACCTCGATGAAGCCCACACCGACATCTACCGCGAGCTGCGCGACTCCATGCCCGGCCGCGATATCCCGGAGGAAATCTCCCGCCGGCTTGATCTCTATGACATTGTCGGCAAGGCCTCCCAGTCATGGGACGGCGGCTTCTGCATCATGGGCGCTGTCGGCAATGGTGACTTCTTCTGCCTGCGAGACCCGCACGGCATCCGCCCCTGCCACTACGTGCTCACAGATGAATACCTCGCCATTGCCAGCGAGCGGGTACCCCTCATGAGCGTCATGGAAGTAGAGTGTGATGAGGTGCATGAACTCGCCCCGGCCAACATGATCGTGGTGAAAAAAGACGGCAAGCTCAGCATCCGTGAATACACCACCCCCCTCGAGCCCACTCCCTGCTGCTTCGAGGCCATCTACTTCTCGCGCGGCAATGACCCCATCATCTACCGCGAGCGCAA
>JAFLSS010000043.1 GCA_022510805.1 Akkermansiaceae bacterium | reverse complement strand
CATAGATGAAATCATCAAACTCGATGGAGAAGAGACGAAGGTGAAGTACAGCAAGCCTTTGCGCCGCATAGCGGTCTACCGCCCCTACGATGCATCACGTAGACCTCGCAGCCGTAAAGATGGCGAAGAAGAACAGCCGGAAGATGAGCGCCGTTCTCAGGTCATTGAACTCATTACCAATAACATGGAGTGGGATGCAGGCGTTGTCAGCAAGCTCTATCTTGCCCGCTGGGAGATTGAGACATTTTTCAAATTCATCAAGCAGCGACTCAACATTACCACCTTCTTGGGCACCTCCGAGAATGCCGTACGAACGCAGATATGGGTGGCAATGATAGCCGCTCTACTTTTAGTCTACCTCAAAAAGCTGTGTGGAAAGAATTGGACGACATCGGGCTTGGCATCGTCCGTGAGGGCAAACCTGATGAGCACATATGACCTCTACGCATAGCTACGGCGGCGGTATGATGTGGCCAATGATCCGGCAGAATTATGCTTCAATAGCTCATGAGGGGGGTATAGAAATGACCACATCCTCGTAATCTCACTATTGATCACGCTTCCAGCCCATGAAATTATTTTCTTGGGACTGGTGTGAAACGCAGCCAGTCTTTTGATATTTCGGGTTGATTTTTCATGCTCGTGTGGTATAATATCCGCGTACAAGACAGACGTTATCAGAATTATGATTTCTTCTGAGAAACTCAAGGCGACCATGACAGATAAGGGCTTCAATCAATCGGAGCTTGCAAAGGCTACCGGGGTGAAACAGAGCGCCATCTCTGCCTATATAGCCGGTACCAGTACACCGAGCGCGGATGCACTCTACCGCATGGCAAAAGCGCTAGGTCTATCCATGGATGAATTATATGCCGATGATGCAACAAAGAAGGAACCTTCACATTATAAGAACAAAACGGACGAATTAGAAAAGAAAATTCGCCATTTGAAAAAAGTATGTGAAACCCTTGGTAAACAGGTATCATCCCTTGGCCACACGGTAGATGAATTCTCGCAAATTATTTCCCAATAACTATCCGCGTACAGCAAAATCCCCTAATAAAAATGAGCTACAATGTATTTTTGAGCTGGAGTGGAATGCGAAGCAAATTATTTGCAAAGTTTTTTTCAACATGGCTACCTCAGGTCATTCAAGCTACAAATCCTTTTTTTAGTGAAATGAGCATTGAAAAAGGGGATAATGCTATTGGACCAATAAAATCTGCATTAAGAAGTGCGGAATATGGCATCGTATTTGTCACTCGGGATAACTATTGTAGTGGTTGGCTAAACAACGAAGTTGGGGCAATGTGGTTGAGAGATATTAAGATTTCCCCTGTAATGCTAGATGAGGCCATGGGACCGATAAATGGGATGATATCACACTTACAGCAAACCCGAACGACAAAAGAAAGCATCTACTCGTTAATTAAAGCTATTAGAAACGCATGCTGTAGTATAGATGATAAAGTACTGGAAGAAGCATTTGATAGAGGATGGAGTATGGTTGATAAAAAAATCAAAGAATCCTCTAATTTGAAAAAAATTGAAGATGCTGTGAAAGGGCTTCCCCCTTTGCTCAAACAGGCGTGTATAGCAGAATCAAAGAATTTGTTAAAGATGGATGACTCTTCATCGGCGTACAATAAACACGAAAAAAGCATCACTCCTTGTGGCTTGCCTTATAAATATAAACCGGTAAAAGAAGGGGCTTTTTTTTACGATGTAGATGGTATTCGCCGTGATTTTCATGAGGTTCACAAGCAGATAAAAAATAATGAGAATAAAGAGGAATTACAGAAATATTGGAGATTTCTCCAGTATGGGATGAGAAGCGAGCTAGAAAAATATACGAACTTATTAGTCAGGGGTGACTTAGAAAAATTGGAAACGAATAGCTACATAGATTCGGGAACAGAGGGATTCTAGATTGACACCCACCCGCCGCCCTCGGTCTAGTGCCGCCCATAGATTAACCTACCGCCGCCCCCGTCCGGGCGGCTTTTTTGTTTCCCTAGAATTGCAGCCAGCCCTGCAACATCTCGTTTTGCGCAGGTGCGCAGCGTTCGCGGGAGGCTTGAATCATCACGCTTTGAGTGGCGGCGAGGGATACTTCATCAACCAGCCATTTGCGCCCGGCGGCACCGCGTGGCTTCCAAGCAACCAGCTGCCCGGCGGCAATCATGCGGCGCACGGTGGCCACCGAAAGCTGCAAGGCATGCGCTGCGGCAGGCACGGAAATGCCTTTGGGAAAAGGCATTTCCATTTTGGATTTTGGATGTTTGATTTTGGATTTGTCAGATATAGGCGCCTGCGGCGCGGGTGTGGCGGCTTTGCTGTTCATCGCCTCTTGCGGCGCAGCCGCCGAATCCTTAAATCCTACATCCAAAATGAGGCTGGGCATTCATGCCCCCATGATACCACCGCCCCTTGTCACCCGCTAGGGATTTTTTTCAAAAAAATCATAGCGATCATAACGATCATTACGCGCGCACGCGCGCATATATATACATAGCTACTCACAGCAACTAGCGGGGTATGGGGAGGCGTGGTAGTATGCGCACAGCCGCAAGCTCACCTGAGGTGCAGCGGCGAGAGAAAAAAGGGTATTCATAAAAAACACGCGCTCCCTCCCGCCTCCGCTGAAAGCTCCGGCGTGGCAAGCCTCATTCCGCAGCGCGGAGGCGGGAGGGAAAAAGCTTTTAACGCACACACAACACATGAATCTTCGCGAAATACAGAAAATGCTGGGCACCGTGCCGGATGGCATCTACGGACCCAAGACCGCCGCCGCCCTGGCAGCGGCCAAATTCGATGTAGTCCTGGATGCCGGGCACACGTCAGACCGCGCGCGGGAGTACCCTGCCGCCTGGCCCACCGGCACCTGGGAAACACACGCCGGGCGAAAGATAGCACGCGCCCTGGGCTTCACCACGCAAACGCAGGACAGCATCGAACACATGCTCAATGTGCGCATCGCCGCCTTTACCGCCACAGCGCTGGAGAAAGCCGGGCTGCGCGTGCTGCTTTTCGATGACCCCACCCTGCCGAACAATGAAGAGTACAGGCTGGCCGCCAAGATAGCCAACGCCGCCGCGCCGCGCGTGTTCCTCTCCATCCATGCCAACGCCTGCTACGGCGTGGCCAGCTACGCCACCAACACACCCTGCGGCAGCATCACTTACTACCGCGTGGGGGACGCCGCAAGCCTGCGCCTGGCCGCCGCCTGCACAGAGGAACTGCTGCGCCTGCGCGCCGCCGCCGGTGCGCCGAGCAACCGCGCAGACCGCATTGCCCCCGGCCAGAGCTACCACGTGCTTACCGCCACACCCGCTGCCGGGGCCAGCGTGCTGGCAGAAGTGGGCTTCTACGACCACGCAGCCGACCTTGAATTCATGGCCACCCACCTGCCGGAGCTGGGGCGGGCGCTGGCCACCGCGATCACCAACCATTAAGCTATGTTTGAGAATTTTCTAGCCATGGCGCCGCTGCTGGCAGACATCAGCCCGCAGGATGTGGGCGGCATCATCGTGGCGATCATCGCCGCGCTGGGCGGCGGCACCGGGCTGTACCAGGCGGGCAAGGCAAAAGCTATGCGCATCGAGCCCCAGCCGCTGCGCGTCACCAAACCGGAGGATGAAGCCTACATCACCCGCCGCGAATACAACGAGGATATCAAGCGCCTATACGACCTCTATCACGAGCAAACCACACAGCTTAACCAGCTGATAGGGCTGGTATCCGGCATCAACAAATTTCTTCAAAACAAATGACCGACTACAAAGCAATAGACCTGCGCACCGCCCTGCTTGAAGAACTGGCACACACCCCGGCGGGCTACCTACAAACCGCAGCCGCGCTGGCCCTCAGCGTGCGCCGCAGCGTCATCCCCCAGCCCACGTCGGGAGAAATAGTCGGCGCCCTCATCCGCCTGGAGAACGATGGCCTGCTCACCCGCGTGGACAACCCGCTGCACGGCCCCCGCTTCGCCATCACCGATGCCGGGCGCGCCATGCTTCGCAATTGACCATCGACCATTGACAATTGACCATTGAGCCGCCTACGCCTTGCGGCTTCGGCGTGCCAAGCCCTCAAATCCAAAATCCAACATCCAAAATCCAAAATGCTTCCGACTCACCAGAAAAAGCTGCGCCCCGGCAAGCTCTCACAGCTGCCGCCGGAGGCACGCGCCGCGCTGGATGCGCGCCTGCGCGGCCAGCAGGACACGCTGGAGGGCATCGCCGCCTGGCTGGAAGCAGAGCACGGCGTGACCATCAGCCCGCAGGCGCTCTCCATGTACTACCGCCGCCGCGTGCTGCCGGAGAAGTGGCGGCACATGGAAGCCATCGCCGCCGAGCTGAACCGCGTGGGCGGCGAGCACGTGGCCGCTGCCGCCGGGCAGGCCGTAGCGCAGAAGGTGTTTGAATGGGCCACTGATGAGCAGGCAGACCCCAAGCTGCTGGCCACATTCTACAAGCTCATGTTGGACACGCAAGCGCAGCAAATGGACGCCCGCAAGCTCGCCATTCTGGAAGCCAAGGCTCGCCAGGCAGAGGAAGCTCGCGCCGCGCTGGAGAACAAAGTGGCCAATGGGGGCCTCACGCCTGAAGCCCTGGCACTCGCAGAGGAAGCTCTCAATCTCTTATAAACTCATGCCCGCCGTCAACCCCAACGATCCGCGCTTTTTCCTGCCCTACCAGCGGCGCTGGCTGGCAGATAAGAGCCGCATCAAACTGGTTGAAAAAAGCCGACAGATAGGCTGGACGTATGCCACGGCCTACGACCTCACGCGCAGCAAGGCGGTAGCGGGCGTGAAGTACGATGCCTGGGTGACCTCCCGCGATGCGGACATGGCGCAGCTCTTCCTGCAAGACTGCAAGGAGTGGGCGCGTATGCTGGGGCTGGCTTTCCAAGACTCAGGCATGGATGTGCTCGCACGCGATAAGCGCGATGCCTCATTTGTGCTGCGCTTTGCCAGTGGGGCGGAGATTCACTCCCTCTCTTCCAATGCGGATGCCCAGGCAGGCAAACGCGGCGACCGCGTGCTCGATGAGTTTGCCCTGCATCCCGACCAGCGCAAGCTGTGGGCTATCGCCTACCCCGGCATCACCTGGGGCGGGCAGATGAGCATTATCTCCACCCATCGCGGCTCGCAGAGCCTCTTCAACCAGCTCATCCTCGAAGCGCGTGAGGGCGGCAACCCCAAGGGCATATCCCTCCACCGCGTCACACTCCAAGATGCGCTCGACCAGGGCTTTCTGCGCAAGCTTAAAAGCAAGCTGCCGCCGGATGACCCCCGGCAGGCTATGGATGAGGCTGCATACTTTGACTATGTGCGCTCCGGCTGCGTGGATGAGGAGTCTTTTTTGCAGGAGTACATGTGCGTGCCATCGGATGATGAGAGCGCATTTATCTCCTACGACCTGCTGGATGGCTGCACCATGCCGCGCAATGAGGAGTGGGAGCTGCCGCTTGAGAGGGACAAGACCTACTACCTGGGCGTGGATATCGGCCGCAAGCATGACCTCACCGTGCTCTACCTCGTGGAGGCTGCGGGCGAGCAGCGCATCACCCGCCGCATCGTGGAGATGCGCAACACCCCATTTTTCGAGCAGCAGCACGCCATCGATACCTACGCGCAGCTGCCGCAGGTGCGCCGCGTGTGCATAGACGCCACAGGCATAGGCCGCCAGCTCGCAGAGGACACCCGCCGCCGCCACGGCGGCAAGGTGGAGGAGGTCACGTTCACCGCCGGGGTGAAAGAAGACCTCGCCATCTCCCTGCGCCGCTGCATGGAAGACCGCGCCCTGCGCATTCCCAACCACAAGGAGCTGCACGCCGATCTGCGCTCCATACGCAAGCAGACCACCAGCGCGGGCAATGTGCGCTACGTGGGCGAGCGCACGGCAGATGGCCACGCCGACCGCTTCTGGGCGCTGGCGCTGGCCATCCATGCGGGCAAAGCACCCACCACTCACCACATCGGCGTGGTCCGCCACGCTGCACGCCCCGCCAGCCGCCGCGGCTGGAGTATGCGGGGGCGGAAGTTACACAATGCCGCGCATTGCGCGGGGAACCCTTCAATGGTCAATAGTCAATGGTAAATGATCAATCAACAGTAAGTATCACCTTTGCACCGGCAGAGGCCGTGCGGGAAGAGAAGCGCCACCTCAGCGCGCGCAGCGGCTTGTCTGCCCTCTGGTGGGCTATGCGCCGCGGTGTGCTCGCCGCGCGGGAGAGCCGCAACGAGCTGCCTTGGCTCGCCCCGGAGAAAGCGCGCGAGCTGTTCGACCGCTGGCTGCGCGGCGAGTGGGCGCAGCCGCAGTGGGCATGGGAGCTCATGGAGAAGTACGATGAGACCCTCTTCGCCGTGAAGCGTGCCCGCTTGGCCGCGCTCAATGAGATGCCCTGGCAAGTGGTGGTGGATGCTGATGCTGTGGGGGATGATGCCGCCCGCCAAGCGCTGGCAGAGGCGCAGCGGCAGAAGCTGGTGGAGCTGCTGGGCAATGTGGAAAACCTGCGCGCCGCCCTCACCTACCTGGGCATGGCAGATTTCCGGGGCATCGCCGCGCTGGAGATCACCGGCAATGAGGAGCGCATGCGCTGGGAAGTCATCGAGCCCTGGCTGCTGTGCCGTCCGAACCTCGCCGGGCCTATCATGTACAACGAGCGAGCGGAGGACACACCCGCCCACCCGGAGCTGCTGGAGCGGGAGCGCGTCATCCTGCGCACGGCAGAGCCCATTGACCTGCCCGCCATGTTCCTGCTCACCGCCAAGCACCACGGCACCCAGGCCTGGGATGCTTTCCTGGACACCTTCGGCATACCCTCCATCTTCCTGGAAACCCCGCCCAACACCACCGAGGAACAAGCCCAGGAGTACCAGCAGAAGGTTGAGGAAATTGTAGGCGAAGGCCGGGGCACCATACCCAGCGGCGCCAAGTTCCACACGGTGGAAACCGGGCAGAAGGAAACCAAGAGCTTCCAAGAGCGCGCAGACTGGTGCAAGAATGCCCTACTCATCCTCGCCACCGGCGGCCTGCTCACCATCACCGCGCAGAGCGGCAGCGGCACCCTGGCGGGCAACGCGCACGCCGACTCTTTCGAGCGTCTCTGCGCCGCCACTGCACAGGATATTTCCACCGTGGTGGACTTCCAATTCTGCCGCCCCGCGCTGCAAAGCATCTTCCCCGGCCAGCCTATCCTCGCCCACTTCGAGCTCGCCCCGGAGAAGGAGGAAGACCTCGCCGCGCAGGCTCAGATCATCGCCACGCTGGCAGGCGCAGGCTTCAAGCCTAGCGCAGAGGTTGTCTCTGAAATGATGGGCTTTGAGGTTGCTGCCGTGGAGCAGCAAGCTGATTTTGGAAGTAGGATTTTGGATGTTGGATTTAATAGCTCGGCGGCTTCGCCGCAAGCTGTGACGAACAGCAAAGCCGAAACACCCGCGCCGCAGGCGCCGAATTTTCAAATCCAAAATCAAACATCCAAAATCCAAAATCACCCCAACAGCGAGCCGCCGCTCTCGGAGGCCGAGCTTGCGGCATTCGCTACCCTCGCCACGCCGAACCCCGCCCGCATGGCACAGCGCCAGCGGGAGGTGGAAGCCGCCCTGCGCGCCGCCGCAGATCTGCCCGCTGCCGATGCGCCGCAGGCGCCTAGCTCTCAAATCCAAAATCCTACATCCAACATCCAAAATAGCGAAGATTGCCGGGCTGCTTCCCCCGAGCACTGCCGTGCGCATGGTGAGGCCGAGGATGATGGCCGCGAGCCCTGGGAAAAGCGGCAGGAGGAGCGCGAGCGCCTGGAAGCGCTGAGGGATGAGCTAGACCGCCAAGAGGAAGCGGCGCGAGATGCCGAAGCCTCCGGCGACCCCTCCCACTACAATGAGCAAGCCGCCCGCGACCGCTGGAGCGCCCTCTCCCGCGAGGGCGACCCGCAGACGCGTGAGGATATCGAGCGCCGCCTTGCCGAGCTGGCTGTGGAAGATGCCGCAGAGGAGGATGTAGTGACAAATAAGAAAGGGATGAGCCGCGGCGGATGCCGCGCCCAAAACCAGGCAAATTGCCCCACCCACGGCACAGGGGCCGGGATTCATAAGCAAAAAGGGTCCCGAACCACCAAGGGCAATCCCTCTTCAAAAACGCAGCAGAGCAATATCCCCACAAATCTCCCTTCCCATGCCACAGACGGCCAGCTGGAGCGGCAGATTAAAAAGGGACTGGATGCCGTAGATGCTCACAAGGGAAATCAAACGGTATCACGAGGAAAAGAGAAATACACCCTCACGCAGGAGCGAAGTGACCACCGCAGCAAGCACAAAGATGAGAGGGTAAGCAATGAGCAAATTGCCAAAACTCTCACACAGGGTGAATTCGAAAAAGACGAGATGGACGCTGTAGCCTATAGAAAAAACAATAAAGTGATAAAGAAAGGCAACCGAAGAGACGGGGCAGATATAACTACCACTCACATAGAAAAAAACTACGATCTGCACAAACACAAAAAAAAGCCCGGTCAGGAACCGAGCTCTACCGGCAGGTGATACGGGTTTCCGCCCCAAGCTACTATCAGGCCCATAGCCTATGACCTTTCAAGGTGCTGCCAGGAACTTCACTATACCATACCGACCCACCAAGTCAACCTCGAAAATGAACAAACTGCGAAAAATCATCAGCAACGTCTTGGATATACTCCTTGCCTTCGCGTGGATCTGCACCATGAGCGCCGAAGGAGAAGATGAACCGGAGGACATTTCCATCGAAATCACCCCAGAAAAGAAAAACGCCTAAAAAGCCCCTAGAAACGCCTTTACCCCTTTTACCCACCAACTACACCCGAAAGCCACGATACCCCTCCGCGAACTATCCGCGAAAGCCCGCGAAGCGACACGTAAGTGAGCGAAGCCTCGGCGTATAGCCACGAAGTGGCAGAAGCCGGGCAAAACACCCCAAAAAACACCCATGAAAGAGATTACCAGAAAAGACCTGCAAAGTATGGATGCCCCGGCTGATGGCTGGTACATCATTGAAGCCGCCGGGGATCACCCGAAGGATATATCACTCACCGACGGCAGCCGCGTGGAAATCATGCAGCGCCTCACGCCGGAGGTACTGGCGCGCGTGGCGGCGGCGGGCGTGCCGCCGGAGGGGCTGTTCATCGACCAGGATCACCTCTCACACAACTTGGGCAACACCACAGAAGCCATGGGCTGGGTGCGTGAGCTGGCCATGTGCGAGGGGGATATGGCGGCGCGTATCGAGTGGAGCTCGGTAGGCATGGAGCTGGTGAGCGGGCGAGTCTATAAGCATTTTTCCACCGAGTACGCGGCGCCGAGGCACCGAGAGATAGCCGCCGGGGTGATGGAGCCGGACTACCTGCGCGGGCTGGCTCTCACCAACAAGCCCAACAACTGGCGCGGGCAACCACCCATCACGAACCGCAAAGCCGAAACACCCGCGCCGCAGGCGCCTAGCTCTCAAATCCAAAATCAAAAAGACTTTCAGCCGCCGCAAGGTGCGGAGGCGAAAACCCAAACCAACACACAAACCATGCAATACAACCCGGAATTGCTGGCGCTGCTCGGCCTGGCCGATGGCGCCACGGATGAGGAGGTGCTCACCGCTGTGCGAGCCCTCAAAGATGGGGCTGATGCTGCCGCTGAGGCGGAGGCTGAGGCTCTCGTGAACAGCGAGGAGGCCAAGGAGGGCGTTGAGCTCTCTGAGGAGGAAAAGAAAGAGTGCCGTGAGGAGGTGGTGACGAACCGCGCCCGCGGGCTCCGCTACACCTCCATGCTGTGCCAGAACAAGCGCTTGAGCAAGGCTCCCGCCGCGGGGGCTGTGACCAACCGCTACGCCGGAGCCGGGCGCACGCCCGCGCTGACCAACCGCAAGAGCCCGCAGGCCGCCGAGCAGGTCATCTGCAACCGCGCCAACGAGATCATCGCCGAGCGTGCCCGCAATGGGCAGAAGATGAGCTGGTGGACCGCTGTGAGCCAAGCACGACTTGAGAACCCCAACAAGTGAATCCAATGACCATCGACCATTGACCAATGACCATTGAGCAAAGCTATCTTCACGGCTTTGCATCCGCGCGCGGAGCGCGCCAAGCACAATCAATGGTCAATGGTAAATGGTCAATCAATCAATCCAATTATGGCAGTATATCACCAACATCTGACGGTCGCCCGCCCTGCGGGCGAAGATTTCGCGCCGGAAGCCGAGGGCTGCTTTGTGACGCTGGGTGACACCGGCGTGCAGCTGGCCGCAGCAGACACCGCCCCTGAAGCGGTGTATGGCGTGCTCACCGATGTGGCCGAGGAGCTGGGCAAGTCCTGCACCGTAGCCACGCCGGGATTCTCCGGCACGGTAGGCGTGCGCCTGGCAGCAGATGCCAAGGATGGCGACCAGCTCGCCCTCACTGAGGGCGGCGCTGTGAAGCCCGCAGAGAATGGCGCCACGGTGGTGGCGGTAGCCCTGGCAAATGGCGTGATCGGCAAGCTCGTAGAAGCGCGCCTGGCGCAGCCCTACGCCGCCGCCGCGGGCGCCGCCGCGCTGGCCGCCGCCGCGCCGGTAGCCGTGGCCGCCGCACCGGTAGCCGCAGCCACCACAACCGCAAGCAAGAAAACCTCAACCAAGTAAAGAGCTATGATTGTTACAAGCGACACATTCAATGAAATCCTCACCGGCTTTGCCCAGGGCGCATACCGCAACCCCGGCACGGAGCTGGATCTCAACAAGCTCCTCTTCCCCGCCGTGCAGGTGGATGAGCTGGAGGGGCAGTATGACAAGTGGGGCATTGCCGAGCATTTCACGGCGGTGGACACCACGCTGGCACGCCACAACACGGCGCACCGCATTGAGATCTCCCGCACGAAGGGCTATTTCAACTGCGACCCCGCCGCGCTGGAGATTGCCCACTGGAAGCCCACGCTGCTTCAAAAGAGCGGGGCACGCTTCCGCGAGGAGTCTCTCAAGGCGCTCATGGACGCGCAGTTCACCTCTCGCCAGGTGAGCGCGGTGGACATCTTGCGCCGCGGTATCGCCGCCGACCCGGAGCTGGGCGACCTCTCCAACAGCCCCATCGAGATGATTGACGCGCTGTTTGATCGCGTGGTGAAGGGCACGTTCGGGCGCAAGCCCACGCACCTGCTCATGGGGCGCACGGCCTGGAACACCATCCGCAACCATGAGAAGGTGCTCAGCCGTACCCACGCGCTGGCCTACGCCATGTTCGAGGATGCCTTCATGAGCACCCTCTCCTACCAGGGCGTGAAGCTCGTGATTGCCGACAGCTATGCCATCATCAACGACAAGCTCACCGAGCTGCTGGAGAATGATGTGGTGGCCCTCTACAATGAGGAAACCCCCAGCCTGAGCGACCTCTCCATGGGCAAGGAGTTCACCCTCTCCCCCGCGGGGCCGGAGGTGCACACCTACCAAGAGAAGGGCATCTACGATGTGGACATGCTCATCTGGAGCAGCGACCGCCAGATCACCAACAGCGCCGCCGCCGCCCGCTTCGAGCTCAAAACCGCCTAAACCGATGCACTGGGTAACGCTAAGCGAGGAGATTATCACCGAGGCTTTTCACAACGAAGAGGCGAAGGATATACAGCATGGGCGGGATAGTGAGCCCACAGACCCCGTGCCGGGTATCCTGGCCGGGCTGGCGGCGCGCATCCGCGCGGCGGTACTCGCTTGCGGCCGCGTGCGCTTGCAGGGTGGAGAACTCTCCATCCCGCAAGCGCTGCGCGGTGAGGCCACGGCCATCCTGCGCTTCAAGTTGCTGGTGCGCTTTGCGCTCAACGTATCCGAAGACCGCCGCCTTGAAGCCCAGGATGCCGAAAAGCGCCTGGATGCTATCGCCCGCGGTGAACTGCCGCTGGCGGAAGATGTGGTACACCACCTGCCCACATACAAAGGCCGCAAGCAACGCTGGCAATCCCCCCGCCGTGGCGGCGTGATGTAGTATTTACCAATAAAGCCGCGCAAAGCGCGGGGAATTTTCAAATCCAAAATCCTACATCCAAAATCCAAAATCCCCATGACTCCCGCCGAATACATCGCCAAGAAAAAGATCTACGCCGTGGCTCTCACCACGGAGCAGGTCGACCGCTTGTCGCGTGAATTCCGCGAGAAGGCGGCGTGGATCGTGGGGCAGGATGAAGCGCACATCATCGACTCCTATTATCGGGCGGCAGAGAGGATCGCCAGCGGCGAACTCACCGCCGCCGAAGCCCGGCGCATGGTGCGCGAAGCCCTCGCGGAAGCTGGCTACCAAGCCGAAAACCCCGGCAGCTGGGGCGACCTGAAAGACGGCACCGCCCGCCAGAAGCTCATACTGGAAACCAACGTGAACAAAGCGGCGGGGTATGCCTACTACACCAGCATGCAGGGCAGCGATGCCTACCCCGCACAGCGCTTGGTACGCATGGGGCACCGCAAGCAGCCGCGCGATTGGCAAGCCCGCTGGATGCAGGCCTATGCCTCCCTCCCGCCGGAGGAGCAAGCCAAGGCGTTGCCCACGCAGATGGTGGCGCTGATGGATTGTAAAATCTGGGAAGCCCTCTCACGATGGGGGGACCCATATCCGCCCTTCGACTACGGAAGCGGCATGGATGTAGACGCCGTGGACTATGACACCGCCGCCCGGCTGGGGCTGGTGCCGAAGCTTGAAGATGAAGCTGTCCTCAACCGCGCGGAGGACTGCCACTCGGATGATCCTGCCCACTGCCGCGTGCATGGCACGCCGGAGAAAAAAAGCACGTGGGATACAGGAGTTTTCTCATCTGCGCAGAAGCGGCAAGCCATTGCAGCTTTCGCCAAGGAGCGAAAAGCAAAGGTAGCTGAGCTGCGGGAGAAGATCGGCGGCACGCTGGAATCTCCCATCCCCGGCATTCCGGCTGTGAAAGTCACCGGCTCCGGCGTCAAGGAGATGCTCAACGATAAAGCCATCTGGTCATCCATGGCGCTGGGCGCTAGTGTGGATGTGCACCTCGAAGCCGTAGAAAACACCCGCGAATTCGTCAAGACCTCCACACCCGGTAAGCCTGTACCCACCACAGCCCCCTCCGACCCGGTCAAGGAAAAGATCTACCTCGACAAGAAATTCACCGCCAAGGATGGCAACACATACACCGCCCGATACATGGTGCGCGTATTCAAGCAATCAGGAATGGATCCCGACATCTACTTTATGAACTGCCGCAAATAGGAAAAGAGCCGCTTGTCTCCTGTCCGTCACCCGAAGTGGTCCAGTTGCAGGCTTTAACAAGCGGCTCCTTACAACGCCCTTATACCACACCACCCCTCACAAGTCAAGAGCTAAAATGATCGCAGTTAAAATGGACATGCTAGGCATCCCACGCCTGCCGCGCCTGAGCGCGGAGGAGATGGGGGAGGTGGCGCAGGATGCAGCCCGCGGCGTGCGTGTGGTGGTGCGGCGAAACTTCAGGAAGCTGGCATCTGCCAGCGGTAGCCGCTCGTTCTGGCGTAAGGCTGCCGGGGCTACGGATGTGGAGCCCATGCCAGGTGCCGAGGGCGCGCAGCGGGGCATGGCGGCGGTGGTGGTGCGCCAGAAGGGCGTGCGCTTGCATTGGCTGGGCGGCGATGTGCGCGCCACCGGGCAGCGCAGTGAGGTGACAGGCAAGCCCACCAAGGCGCTGCTCATACCCTTTGAGGATAGCCCGCTGCGCAAGCGGCGCAAGACTCTGAAAGAGCTGAATTATCCCGCGGAACAGCTGCACGTGATCAAAAGTAAGAGTGGCTGCCCTCTGCTGGTGGCCGAAGACCGCAAGAAAAAGCGCACGAACCTCATCTGGCTGGGTAAGCTGGTGCAGAAAGCCCACTTTGAGCCGCGCCCGGAGGTGCTGCCCACCGTGGAAGAAATGAACCAAGAGGCTGCCTCCGCCGCACGAAAATCTGTAAACGTGAAACTTAGAAGGAAAATATGAACGAATCCCCGAAAGAACTGATACAGCCGCACGGCGTGCTGGCGGCGTGTGAGCTGCTGGAAGACCTGAAATCGCAGCCTGAGCTGAAAAAGTATGTGCTGTCGGATCTGTGGCTGGACGGCAAGCAGGAGACGAGCATCCAGGCCAAGTGCAACACGGCGGGCATTTGCATAGCCGTGGGGCTGGCAGAGGATCGCCTCCCCCACCCGAATGACGAAAAGCAGGGCGGCACGCTGAATGTGGGGCTGGCGCTGTATGTGTTTTCCACCATGCAGCTGGCCATCACCAAGGCGCGGGTGAAGCAGCAGCAGCGCGTGTGGCTCACAGCGCTACACTATGCTAACCGCTTCAAGTACACGGTGGGCTTGCGGACAATCAAAGCGCGGCTCACGCAGTGCGCCGAGGTAGACCTCAAGGAAATCTCCACCTTTGCGGACAAGATCACCGCCCAAGCGCTCATGCTGGAAATCCCCATCGGTATCTGAACATTTTGGATGTAGGATTTATTGAATCCGCGCCTACGGCGCCTATATCCGAAAATCCAAAATCAAACATCCAAAATCCAAAACGGCAAGAAATGCCTTATCTGGTTTAATGCACAGACTAAAGAAAAAGGAGCCACGGACGTGCTCTTATACGAATTCGGAGTATCCCCTATCAAATAAGAAAAGGTGCGATCCCGCGACTAGCCTGTGTCTAGCACAGATGACAACGGAACCACCCCTCACGCACATTACACCACACACACACGTGAATAAGTCAACCCCAAAAACCACCCGAAGCTCGCAAAAGCGCGCGGACGCGTCAGGCACTTAACGCCGCACCCCTATTTTACCGCGCCATTAGCAGTGCCGCCTGGAGCGGGAACGGGCAAAGACATTACACCACACCCACCCTCACAAGTCAACCTCGAAAATGAACAAACTGCACCGAGAGCACGCGCTGCGCATCTACTCTCTGCACCACCTGCCGGGTGTGGAGCCGGAGCGTGTGCACGAATACCCGGCGGAGCAGATGTCTCCCGTGGAGCTGGTGGCGCGTGTGCTCGCGCGCGATTGAGCGCTGCCGCCGGCTGAGATGTGGTGTGCGCCGCAAAAAACGCTGCTTCTCTTGCACGGCACGCGTCGGAAGCTGCGCTTTTGCCTTGCAGGCATGCGGAAATGGGTGTAGCATAGGGGCATATGACGAAGCTCGATGATTTGTGCGCATTTCTGAGCATCCCTAGCGTGTCGGCCGAGCCTCAGCACGCGAAAGATGTGGAATACTGCGCGGACTTTTTGGTGGAGAAGCTCAGTTCGCTGGGCTTCAGCGCGACAAAGCATCTTACGGAGATACACCCCATCGTTGTGGCGCGCAGCCCGCGCGTGGAGGGCAAGCCCACGGTGCTCATCTACGGGCATTATGATGTGATGCCGGTGGACCCCATCGATGAGTGGGAGAGTCCGCCCTTCACGCCCACCATCCGCGGGGGACGTATCTACGCGCGCGGCGCCTCGGATGACAAGGGCGAGATCATGGCTCATATTCTCGGTGCGCAAGAGCTTATTGAGGAAGACGGCGCCCTGCCGCTCAATGTGATCTACCTGCTTGAGGGTGAGGAGGAGCGCGGCAGCTACAGTCTGCACGACTATTTGAAGAAGCCGGGGGTGCTCGAGGAATTGGCCTGCGATATCATCGTGGTGAGCGACACTGGCATGGCTGCGCCGGAGGTGCCCTCCTTCTCCTATGGGCTGAAGGGGCTGTGCTGCTTTGAGCTGGAGGTCTCCGGCCCGGCGATGGACCTGCACTCCGGCATTTTCGGCGGTGCTGTGGCCAACCCCATCACTACGCTGTGTGAGATGATTGCCACCACGCATGATGCTCAGCGCCGCATCACCATCGAGGGTTTTTACGATGGTGTGTGCGAGATCGCAGACTGGGAGAAGGATAGCTGGCGCCGCGTGCCCGGCATGAGCAATGCCGAGCTGGCGCAGCTCACCGGCGTGCCCGAGCTGCAGACGGAGCAGGGCTACTCCGGCGCGGAGTGTGTGTATGCCCGCCCCACGTTTGAGCTCAATGGCATTTCCGGCGGCTACGAGGGTGAGGGCTCCAAGACGGTGATCCCTACCAAGGCGCTCGCGAAGATGAGCTGCCGCCTCGTGCCGGGGCAGGATCCGGTGGATATCATGAACAAGGTGGAGGCGCACTTCCGCAAGGTGTGCCCGGCCGGGGTGCGCATGAAGTTCACCAAGCAGCACGCGGGTGATGCGTATATGAGTGACCCGCACTCCCCCCTCGGCAAGGCGGCGCAGCGCGCGCTGGAGCTCACCTTCGGCAACCCGCCCGTGCTGGTGCGTGAGGGCGGTTCCATCCCCATCGTCGCAGAGCTCAGCAAGCGCCTGGGTAAGGATGCCCTCTTCCTCGGCCTCGACCTGCCGGATGCCCGCATCCACTCCCCGAATGAGAACATGCGCCTCGATATCTTCGAGAAGGGTATCACCATGGCCAAGACTCTGCTGCGCCTCATGAGCGATGTAGCGCCATGAATGCTGTCGATATCTGCAATGTGCACAAAAGCTTCCCCGGCCCATGGGGGCGGGGAAGCAGCGGCGTGTACGCGGTGAAGGGCGTGAGCCTCAGCATCCCGCCGGGTGGGGTGTATGGCCTCATCGGCCCCAATGGCTCGGGCAAGAGCACCATCATGAAAATGCTGGTGGGGCTGCTCGCGCCGCATGAGGGGAGCTGCTGCGTGTATGGCCTGCCGGCCACGGCGGCGGCCAACCGGCGCGAGATCGGCTACCTGCCCGAAAACCCGTATTTCTACAAGTTTCTCACGGGTGAGGAAACGCTGCGCTTTTACGGGCGCCTGTGCGGGCTGGGCGGCAAGGCTTTGCGCGCGCGCGTGGAGGAGCTGCTGGAGCTGGTGGGGCTGCAGGATGCGGCCAAGCGGCGGCTGGGCGGCTACTCCAAGGGCATGTTGCAGCGCATCGGGCTGGCGCAGGCGCTGGTGCAGCGCCCCCGGCTTCTGGTGCTGGATGAGCCGACGGCGGGTGTGGACCCCATCGGCTCGCGCTTGATTCGCGATATTATTATGGACATCAAGCGCTCCGGGCTCACGGTATTCCTCTGCTCGCACTTGCTGGAGCAGGTGCAGGAGGTGTGTGACCGCGTGGGGATCCTGTACCAGGGGAATCTCATTGCCGAGGGCAGTATGGCGGAGCTGACAAATGACACGCACACGCAGGAGGTGCTGCTGCGGGAGCCCTCTGCCGAGCTGCTCTGCCGCATCCGCGAGCTGGCGGGTGAGGCGTACCTGGGGGATGCCCCGGCGCGCCGCAGTCTGGAGGCGGTGTTCCTGGCCGGCATCCGCGCCAAGGCGGAGGAGCTGGGTTCCACCCCGCCGCGCGGCTGACGGCGTGTTTGCCCGGCAGGGCGGAGAGAGGCTTCCCCCCCCCTCTAAAAAATGGATGAGGCCGCTGCTCCGGCAAGGGAGCAGCGGCCTCATCTCTTTCAGCGAAGAAAGGGAGATGAATCAGTATTTCTCCACTTCTTTCTGCATGGCGTCCATCTGCTTCTCGATGGATTCGACCAGGGCGATCTGGGTGCGGGTGCGGTCCAGATTGTGCTCCGGGCGGTGAATCTTGAAGTAGGTGTCACCCTCCAGGTAATCGGTGAGGAAGCGCATGCCGCACTCCATGGTGAGCAGCTTGCCGGAGAAGGGCAGGAGCTCTTTCTCCAGCGGGGTCAGGAATGTGGCGGCCTCGCAATAGCCCTTGGCCAGCGCGGAGAAATACTCCATGCGCATGGTCACGAGCGAGGTATCTTTCTCATCTTCCGCGGCGGGAGAAGTGGAGGTGCGGATCATGTCACCGAAGTCATAGAGCGAGGAGCCGGGCATGGTGGTGTCGAGGTCGATCACGCAGATCCCCTCCCCGGTCACGTCATCGAGCATGACATTGTTGAGCTTGGTGTCATTGTGCGTGACACGCCAGGGGAGCTCACCGCTGGCGAGGTAGTTCACCACCTTGTGGCAATCTGCCTCACGGGCGAGGAACCAGTCGATTTCCTTCTGCACACCGGCAGCGCGGCCCAGGGGATCTGCCGCCACGGCAGCCTGGAACGCCTTGAAGCGCTTGGTGGTGTTGTGGAAATCCGGGATAGTCTCAAAGAGCGGCTCACCGGGCAGATTCGCCCCCAGCTTCTGGAAATTGCCGAAAGCGCGAGCCACCTCGACACACTGCTGCGGGTTCTCGATCATGTCGTAGGTGCGAGCGCGGTCGATGAAGGTGTAGACGCGCCACACATTGCCCTCAGCATCTTGCGCGTAGGCTTTGCCATCCAGCGCGGGGATGAGGGTGAGCGTGCGGCGGTAAGCCTCCTTGCAGCCCTCTTCTCTGAGCACGCGGAGCGCTTCGTCAGTGACGCGCTTCACGTTCTCCATGAGGGGGATGGGCTGTTTGAAGACATTGCTGTTGATGCGCTGCAAGATGTAGCTGACGCGCAGGCCCGCCTGATCTACCTCGATGCGGTAGGTATCATTGATATGGCCGGAGCCATAGGGGGCGCCGCACACATAATCAGCGCGCAGGCCAAACAGCCGGGCGATGGATTTGATATCGAACATGGCGTGCGTGAATCAGCTGAGTTGTGCGGGGTACACGCCCTCGCTCACGAGCTGGGCGATGCTTTCTACCACGGCGGGTTTGTCGCTGGGGTATGTGACGCCAAGCCAGTTGGCCGTGGTCTTGATGACGCGGCAATCGGCCTTGTCGTTGTGGGTGAGCTCATCCACGACGGGGGGGATGTAGCACTCACTCTTGAGCTCGGCGCCATGGGCGGCCATGAAGCGGGTGAAGTGGTCCTCAATCTGGTCGATGAACGAGGCGGGGAAGACCCAGAAGTTCATGGACACAAGCTCCTCAGGATCCACGGGCTTGCGCTCGCCGGAGAGGCTGTCGCCGCGGCACACGCCGTCTTCCTCCATCTTGATCTTGGTGTACTCCTCCACGCTGTCGAGGTAGCCCTCTTTGATGCCGCAGATACCGCGGTTCACATCCCCGTGGTCACTGAGGGTATTCTTGAGGGGGTAGCCGATCATGCCGTAGTGCTCTTTGCCATCTGCCGGGAGCTCGGCGGTGAGGAACTCTGCCGCCTTGGTGAAGGCATCGGCGCCGTAGAAGTCATCTGCATTGACCACGCCGAAGGGCTCATGCACCACATGGCGGGCGGCGCGCAGAGCGTGCGCGGTGCCCCAGGGCTTCACGCGCCCCTCCGGCACACTGAAGCCGGCGGGCAGGTCATCCAGGCTCTGGAAAGCGTAATCCACCTCAATCTTGCCGGCAAAGCGGGAGCCGACCTGCGCTTTAAAGGCTTCCTCAAAGTCCTTGCGGATGATGAAGACCACCTTGCCGAAGCCGGCGCGGATGGCATCATACACGGAGTAATCGAGGATCACCTCACCATTGGGGCCCATGGGATCGAGCTGCTTCAACCCACCATAGCGGCTGCCCATTCCCGCAGCCAAAACAAGAAGAGTCGGTTTCATATGCTTGAAAGTGTGCACAGCATTCTACCACCCCCTGCCCTGCTTGGCAAGCCGTATTTTACTCTTCCTGCCTCATTGAGAGTGGCAAAATTAAATGCGACACGTTGAGGGCACAAAAAAGGTGCTCTTCT
>JAFLSS010000042.1 GCA_022510805.1 Akkermansiaceae bacterium | reverse complement strand
TGAGCGGGCGCAGGAAGCTGTCGATCTTGTCAGCCTGGCAGTGGTCGGTGTGCAGGGCTACCAGCACGTCGTATTTCTCAGCGAGGCGGTGCACGGCTTCAGCGAGCACGATGGCGCCTGTGGCGGAGTCTTTCACAGCGGTGCCGGAGGCGAACTGGCCGCCGCCGAGCGAAATCTGGATGATGCCGTCGGACTTGGCCTCAGCAAAGGCTTTGAGTGCGCCGTTGATGACCTCGATGGTGGTGACGTTAATGGCCGGGTAGGCATAGCCTTGCTCCTTGGCCGTATTAAGCATCTTGATGTACTGTTCTTGGGTTGGTACAGGCATGGTACTGAGATAATGGGTGTTAGACTTTTTGCGGCGTGTTCGGGCGCACGCCGGCACGCGGCGCATTGTAGCGTATTTCTGCTCGTTTGGCAAGGCAAAAAAGTGTGTTCTTGCGGGGAAGTTGTGCGGTGCGTGGCCGGGCTCAGGGCTCACGCCGGTGCTCGAGGGGCGGCAGGGGTGCGGGTGCGGCGTGGTTGAGGGCGCGGGTGCCGGAGGTGGCGAAGCTGTGGGAGCTGCTGATGGCGCGCGCGGTGTAGGCGATGGCGCGTGCGGTGGCTTCGGTGAGGGTGTGGCCGAGGGCCAGGTGGGCCGCGAGGGCGGCGGAGAGGGTGCAGCCGGTGCCGTGGGTGCTCAGGCCGGGGGTGCGCGGGTGGGTCCAGGTGTGGGCTTCTCCGCCGGGGAGGGTGAGCAAGTCGGCGCAGGTGTCGCCCGGGAGGTGGCCGCCTTTGACGAGTAGGGCGCAGCCGCGGGTGGCGGCAAAGTGGCGCGCGGCGTGCAGGAGGGCGCCCGGGGTGGAGGCGGTGGCCGCGGGGGCGAAGTGCAGGAATTCGTGGTAATTGGGGGTCACGATGGTGGCGCGCGGGAAGAGGTGCTGCTCGTAGGCGCGGAGGGTATCGCGCTGCATGAGGGGGGTGCCGGCGGTGGCGCTGATGATGGGGTCCACCACGAGCGGGCAGTCCGGCGGCAGCTCGGCGGCTACGGCTTGCACGGTGGCGGCGCTGTAGAGCATGCCGGTCTTGATGGCCGCCACCGGGAAGGCCCGCAGGCACTCGCGCACTTGGGCGGCTACCCAGTCGGGCGGGAGGGCGTGGATGCCGAATACGCGCCCGGGGACTTCATTCACCACGCATGTGACAGCGGTGAGCGGGTAGCAGCCCAGCGCGTAGCCGGTTTTGAGGTCGGCTTGCAGGCCGGCGCCTGCGGAGGAGTCGGAGCCGGCGATGGTGAGGATGACGGGGGTCAGGCCCATGCGGCTTCGAGGGCGGCGGCGGCTTGCAGCATGCGGGCTTCGCCGAAGTGGGGTGCGAGCAGTTGTACGCCCACGGGCAGGTTCCCGCCTTGGGGGCAGGGGATGGAGATGCCGGGCAGGCCTGCCAGGTTGGCCGGCACGGTGTAGATGTCGGCAAGGTATACCTGCAGCGGGCTGCGGTCTTGGTCGTGAAGCAGGGGGGCGGGGGTGGGCGCTACGGGGCCGAGGATGAGATCCACTTTCTCAAAGGCTTGCGCGAAGTCCTGCGCGACGAGGGCGCGCACTTTTTGCGCTTTGGCGTAGTAGGCGTCGTAGAAGCCGCTGGAGAGCACATAGGTGCCCAAGATGATGCGCCGCTTGACTTCGGCGCCGAATCCGGTTTCGCGCGTGCGGCTGTAGAGGTCATCGAGTCCGCGGGCTTCGGGTGAGCGGTAGCCGTAGCGGATGCCATCGTAGCGGGCTAGGTTGGATGAGGCTTCGGCGCAGGCGATGATGTAGTAGGCCGCCACGACGGCTTCTGAATGCGGCAGGGAGAGCTCCACGAGTTCTGCACCCTGTTCGCGCAAGGTGGTGGCGGCGCGCTCGATGGCGGCGGAGACGGCCGGTGCATTGCCGGAGCTGAGGTATTCTTGCGGAAGGCCGATGCGCAGGCCGCGCACGCCGGTGCGGAGGGCGGCGGTGTAGTCAGCCACCGGCTCGCGGGAGCTGGTGGAGTCCTTGGCGTCATGCCCGCTGAGTACTTGCAGCAGCAGGGCGGCGTCTTCCACGCTGTGGGTCATGGTGCCGATCTGGTCCAGCGAGGAGGCAAAGGCTACCAGGCCGTAGCGGGAGATGCGGCCATAGGTGGGTTTGAGGCCTACTACGCCGCAGTGTGATGCCGGCTGGCGCACGGAGCCGCCGGTGTCTGAGCCGAGGGCGGCCAGGGCCATGCCGGAGGCCACGGCGGCAGCGGAGCCGCTGGAGGAGCCGCCGGGGGCGTGGGCTTCGCCGGCGGGGTTGAGGGTGGCGCCGTAGGCGGAGTTCTCGCCGGCGGAGCCCATGGCGAATTCATCCATGTTGGTGCGGCCGAAGGGGATGGCGCCGGCCGCGCGCAGCTGAGTCACGGCGGTGGCGTCATAGGGCGCGACAAAGGAGTCCAGCATGCGGGAGGCGCAGCGCGTGGGCTGGCCGAGCACGCAGATGTTGTCCTTGATGGCCAGGGGGATGCCGCCGAGGGGGAGGCTGAGGTCTGCATGCGCGGCGGCGGCGAGCGCTGCTTCCTTGTCCCATGAGATAAAGGCATTGAGGCGCGGGTTGAGCGCGCGCATGGTGGAGTCGAGTTCCTCGATCAGCTCGGCGGGTGAGATCTCCCGGTTGAGCAGGCGGCGGCGAGCTGTGGCGATGGAGGGCAGGGGGGAGGCTGGCATGAGGTGGTGGTGGCTTTTAGTGAGCGGATTCCACAACTTTGGGCACGCGGAATTGGGAGTCTGCCTGCGCCGGGGCATTGGCCAGCGCGGCGTCGAGGCTCAGGCCGGGGCTCGGTGTGTCGGCGCGCAGGGCGTCATAGACCGGCAGGGGGTGGTACATGGGCTCCACGCCTGTGGTGTCCCATTTTTCGAGCTGCGCGACATAATCGAGCACTTGTCCCAGGTCGCGCGTGAAGCGCTCGGCCTCCTCGGCGGTGAGTTCCAGCTTGGCCAGCCCGGCGATATAGGCCACGTCAATGCTCGGTGAGTCCATAGCGTTAGGCTTGGTTTAAGAGGTAGAGACTCAGTTTGTACAGGCCGATTATGGAGCCGACCAGCAAGATGAGGAGGATGATGTTTTCTGTCAGGAGGTTCTTGGACTCGGGGTTGTGTTGGGTGGATACGTTCACGCGGTTGCGGGTGGTTTTGCGCGATGCCACGACATCTTCCTGCGGCCCCATGACGTTGCTGTTCCCGTCTCCGTAGGATGCGCTGCGTTGGCGGACGTGCTCCCAGCGCTGCATGTTGGTCTCTCTTTGTCTGTTCTTGTCGGCAATCTGCTTTGCATACATTTGTTGCCGAGTCATGCGTTTGGTTTCCATGAGGGTAGTAGTGTGAGGGGGAGAGGAGGGTTAGGCGGAGGCGGTGGTGACCCACAGGTAGATGAGCCAGGTGATGAGCAGCAGGACAAAGAGCGGCAGGTGGAAGGCGATGCCTTTGAGGAATTGCTCTTTGAAGTCGGTCATGTTGAAGCGGTGCGGGGGGGTGTCGGCGCCCGGCTTGTGGAGGAAGATCTGCGTGTGGCAGAAGTGGTGGCCGGAGCTGTAGGCCTCGTCAAAGTCATTCTCCGCGAGGTCGAGCTTGGGCAGGGCTTCTTTGAGCCGCTCCCCCAGGCTTTCTGTGCTCCAGTGATCCGGCTGGAGGGAGGCGAGGGTTATGAGGTGTTTTTTGAAGCCTTCAGCCACGCGCTCCACCTCGAGCTGCTCGCGCTCCATGGATTCGAGCTCGCGCTCGAGGCGGCGCACGGCGTTGTGCAGCTTCATGCCGAGCTCGTTCAGATCTGCTTTGAAGGTGTTTTTCTGCTCATTGCTGTGCTCGAGCTCGCGGCGCTGGCTTTCGAGTTGCATGCGCTGCTGCTCATGGTATTCCGCTTGCTGGCGGGCTTTCTCGAGACGCATTTGCACCTGCTCGGGTGAGTGCATCTCACCATCCGCTGCGCGGGGGTTGAGCTCCATTTGGCGGTACATGGGTTCTCCTTTCTTGTCTCCTATCGGCATGGCTCCTCTACGAATCTTTAAGAGAACTTAAAGATTTTTTCGTCTTTTGTCAAGAGCTAACGCAGGTTTTTTTGAGTTTATGTTGTCTTTTTTTACAGGGACGGGCGGCTTAGTGGGTGGCGGGGTTGAGGATGCTCAGCTCCGGGTCGGTGAAGATGCCGTCCTTGCGGATGAGTTCGTCATCGAAGTAGATCTCGCCGCCGCCGTAGTCAGCGCGCTGGATGCAGACCAGATCCCAGTGCACTTGGGAGCGGTTGCCGTTGTCGCAGTTTTCGTAGGCATTGCCGGGGGTGAAGTGGAAGGAGCCGGCGATCTTCTCATCGAAGAGGATATCGCGCATGGGTTGCAGGACTTCGGGGTTGACGCCCAGGGCGAACTCGCCGATGTAGCGGGCGCCTTCATCGCTGTCGAGGATCTTGTTGAGGGCCTCTTCATTGCCGTTGCAATGCGCTTCGATGATTTTGCCGTCCTTGAAGGTGAAGCGCACGCCATCGAAGGGGATGCCTTGGAAAAGCGTGGGAGCGGTGTAGAAGATGGTGCCGTTCACCGAGTCGCGCACCGGGGCGGTGAAGACCTCACCATCCGGGATGTTGAGCTCACCCGCGCAGGGGATGGCGGGCAGGCCTTTGATGGAGAAGCTCAGGTCAGTGCCGGGGCCGGTGATGCGGACGCGGTCGGTGCGCATCATCCGCGCGGCCAGCTTGTCCATGGCCACGCGCAGTTTGTCGTAGTCTGCCAGGCAGCAGCGGAAATAGAAATCCTCAAAATCCTCAGTGCTCATGCCGGCGCCCTGTGCCATGGAGGGGGTGGGCCAGCGCAGCACGCACCACTTGGTGTGGCACACGCGGTGGTTGTGCACGGCGCGCATGTGTTTTTGGGTGAGTTTCATGGCCTCGGCGGGCACGCTGGCGTTTTCGAAGCTGTTGGCGCTGCCGCGGATGGCGATGTAGGCTTGCATGGCCTGCATCTCCGCGAGCTCGAAGCCTGCGATGGAGGCATACTGCTCATCGGTGGCGCCGGCAAAGAGCTCACGGGTGATGAGGCTGTGGCGCAGGTTCACGTGGGGGATGCCGCCGGCGGCGCGCACGGCGCGGATGAGGGCGATGCCGATTTCATCCGGCGCGTCGATGAGCTCGAGCAGGACATGCTCGCCGGGCTGGATGCGGCAGGAGTGCCGCACGAGGTTTTGGGCCAGTTGGGTGGTGCGTGGGTCTGTCATGAGATGGTGCGGTGAGTTGTTGGGTTAAGGGAAAGTCAGTTGAGTGACACGGGGGTGGTGAGGTGGGCAATGGCTTCTTGCAGGTCCTCGCGGGTGATTTCTGTGGAGAGGACGGGGTCTCCCAGGGCGCGCAGCAGGACGAAGCGGATCTTGCCGTGGTCAAACTTTTTGTCGGCGGCGGTGTGCTCCATCACATCGGCGGGGTCTACCTCCTCCGGCAGGACGAGCGGCTGCTGCAGGGCGGCGAGTGTCTCGAGCACTTCCCGCTCTTCCTGGGCCTGCAGCCCCAGGTGCTTGCGCGAGAGGAAGAGCGCGGCGCGCATGCCGAGACTCACTGCCTCACCATGCCGCAGCTGGCCATAGGGGAGCGAGGCTTCGATGCCGTGGCCGAGCGTGTGCCCGAAGTTGAGGAAAGCCCGCACGCCTGAGGTTTCGTGTTCATCTTCCTCGACAATGCGCGCCTTGATTTCGATGTTCTCGGCAATCACCTCCGGCAGGCTCTCGATGGTGCGCAGCGAGAAGCCCAGCGGCACCTCCTTTGCGATGTGCCGCAGGGTGACCAGCATCTTGGGCTTGCGGATGGCGGCGTGCTTGACCATCTCGGCCATGCCCTCGCGCAGGTCTCGCGGGGAGAGGGTGAGCAGGGAGATGGGGTCTGCCAGCACGAAGCGCGGCTGGTGGAAGGCGCCGATGAGGTTTTTGCCGGCGGGGATGTTCACCGCCGTCTTGCCGCCGATGGAGCTGTCCACCTGCGCGAGCACGGAAGTGGGCAGCTGCACGTAGGGGATGCCGCGGTAGAACACGGAGGCCACAAAGCCGGCCAAGTCACCCACGACACCGCCGCCCAGGGCCACGACGAAGCTGGAGCGGTTGTGCCCGGCGGCCACCATCTCACTGACGAGTTTTTCTACCTGTGAGAGGCTTTTTTGCTCTTCACCCGCGGTGATGACATGCACGGATACTTCGACATCTGCCGCTTCCAGGCTCCGGCGGACGCTTTCGCCGTATTGGGGGTACACGTGAGCATCGGTGATGAGGGCGGCGCGCTTCCCCAGCCGGGCGCGCGCGGCGAAGAACCCCACGGAATCCAGCGAGCCGTTGCTGACGTGGACATCATACGAGTTTTTTCCCAGAGAGAGGGTGACATTGGGCATGCGCCCATTGTACGCTTCCCGGCGCGCGGGCACAAGGCTTAATTGCGTCTGTGCAACTTCTGACCTAAATCGCTTGCGAATGGCGGGGGACTTTGGTAAAATGCGCCGCGTTATGAAGTTGCATTTTTATAAGATGACCGGCGCCGGCAATGATTTTGTGATGGTGGATAACCGCGATCTTGCGCTGAGCCGGCAGCTCACTCGCGAGACGATTGCCGCGCTGTGTGATCGGCGCTTCGGGATTGGCGGCGATGGGCTTATCGCCGTGGAGCCCGCGCAGGCAGAGGGAGATGTGCGCATGCGCTACTACAACTCTGACGGCGGTGAGGCTGAGATGTGCGGCAATGGCGCGCGCTGCTTTACGGCTTTTGTGCATTTCCTGACGCAGGGGCAGCTTTCTTCGATCCGCTTTGAGACGATGGCCGGCTTGGTGCATGGCCATATCAACCCCGATGGCAATGTGACTGTGCAGCTCACGACTCCCAAGGATATGAAGCTCCACGCGCTTGCCGCTTCGGACACGGTGCCTGCGCCGGTGCACTTCATCAACACCGGCGTGCCGCATGCTGTGGCCTACCTGGATAGTGTGGATGAGATCGACATCGTGAAAATGGGGGCTTTCCTCCGCTACCATGAGGCCTTTGCTCCCGCCGGCACCAATGCCAATTTTGCCTGTGTGCTCTCGCCGCAGCACCTGAAGCTGCGCACCTATGAGCGCGGCGTGGAGGATGAGACGCTGGCCTGCGGCACGGGGATGACCGCCACTGCGCTGCTGCACGCTGTGCTCACCGGGGCGCCCTCCCCCATCTCGCTGGATGTCGCGGGCGGTGTCACACTCTCCGTCGCCTTCACACGAGTGGGCGAGAGCGGGTTTGCAGATGTCACCCTCACAGGGCCCGCTGTCCGTGTGTTTGAGGGGGATATAGAACTGCCTGAGGCATGAGTGAGTTGCTGCGCACCGCCGGCCGGCCCATTGTGCTCATCGGGCTCATGGGCTCCGGCAAATCGACTGTGGGGCGTGAGCTGAGCCGCCGCACCGGGCTCTCGCTGCTGGATATGGATGCCGTCATCGAAGAGCAGGTGGGTCTCAGCATTCCGGATATTTTTCGCGAGAAAGGGGAGGCGCATTTCCGCTTGCTCGAAACAGCGCTGCTGCGCTACCTCGAGCAGGGGATTGCCTCCGGGCACGGGGCACACATCATCTCCACCGGCGGGGGGGTGGTCCTGCGCCCGGAGAACCGCGAGATCCTGCGCCGCATGGGGCTCACGGTGTGGCTGAATGTGGATTTGGCCAACCTGCTGCTGCGCACGGCGCGCGCGCAGAACCGCCCGCTCTTGCAGGTGGCGGACCGCGAGGCCACGCTGCGCGCTCTGCTGGTGGAGCGCAGCCCGCTCTACACCCAGGCGTCCCACCTGCGCATCAATTCCTCCGAGATGAAAGTGCCTGAGGTGGTGAACACCATCTTGCGCTACGCCCAAAAGCATTTCAAGCGCTTTGCCCGCCGGGGTTAGAGCTGCGCGTGGCGCATATCCCCCGTGCTCAGGAAGGCGAGGTGGAACGCAAAGGCGCTCTGTAGGCTGTGCGGGGTGTGCCCGCCCGCGCTCATCTCCAGATAGCGCTGCAGCAGGGGCCGGTAGTCCGGGTGCGCGCAGTTGCGGATGATGGCCGCCGCGCGCTCACGCGGGCTCTTGCCGCGCAAGTCTGCCACGCCCTGCTCGGTGACCAGCACGTCGACATCATGCTCCGGGTGGTCGGTGTGGGAGACCATGGGCACGATGGAGGAGATGGCGCCACCCTTGGCAACTGAGGGGCACATGAAGATGGTGAGGGCGGCGCTGCGCGCGTAGTCACCGGAGCCGCCCACGCCATTCATCATCTTGCTGCCGCACACATGGGTCGAGTTCACGTTGCCGAAGATATCGGCCTCGAGGGCGGCATTCATGCAGATGGTGCCCAGGCGGTGAGCCACCTCGGGGCTGTTGCTCAGCTCCTGCGGGCGCAGGAGAATGCGCTCACGGAAAAAGTCAAAATTCTCGTAGAACTCGCGCATCATCTCGTCTGTGAGCGAGAGCGAGCAACTGGAGGCAAACAGGCAGCGCCCGGCGCGGATAAGCTCCAGCGCTGAGTCCTGCAACACCTCCGTATACATCTTCACCGGCGGAAAAGTGGCCGAGCGGCCGATGGCCTTGAGCGCCGCGTTGGCGATATTGCCCACGCCGCTCTGCAGGATGAGGCAATCTCTCCCCGGCAGGCGCCCCGCCCGGTATTCGCTCTCCAAAAAGTCCGTGATGAGATCCCCGATGCGGGTGGTCTCCGGCGTGGGCGCTTTGTAGGTCGCCAAGTGGTCGGGCTCATGCGTGAGCACCACGCCGGCAATCTTGGCAGGATCCACCTGCAGGGTGCCGGAGCCGATGCGGTGTTCTGGGGAGGAGATGTTGATGGAGCCGGAGTAGGGCGGCCGCGGCAGGGTGCACACATCGTGTATCTGCTTGAGCTCCGGCTTGTGGTAAGAGTTGAGCTCGAGGAGGATGCGGTCTGCCTGCTCGCAGAAAGCCGGGCTGTTGCCTATGCTGGCGGTGAGGGTGAGCTCACCTGAGTCACTCACCTCACTCACCTCGATGACAGCCGTGCTCACGCGCGGCAAATAGCCCAAGCGCATGGCCTGCGCCACGGTGGAGAGATGCATGTCCACATACTCGATGCGCCCGGCATTCAGAGCATTGCGCGTGGCCGGGGCGGCTTGGTAGGGGATGCGGCGCGCCACGGCATCGGCCTCTGCCAGCGGAGAATCTGCCTCCGGGCTGATGGAAGCCCCCGTCAGGATATTCAGCTGAAAAGGCCGCCCGGCCTCATGCTCGGCAGCCGCTCGGCGCGCGATGGCTGCCGGGATCACCTTGACAGAGCCTGCTGCAGTAAAACCACTCAACCCCAGCGTCTCACCATGGGAAATGAGGGCCGCTGCTTCATCAGGAGAAAGGACGGGATAACGCATAGAATAGCAGAAGATGGATCACACCGGGCTGCGCGCCTCTTTGCATGCGCTGCCACCGCATGGGGTACAGCCCATAGCTCAATCTCTACCTCCAGCCCCTCAGAAGCCGCGGATGGGGTGGGATTCGAACCCACGGAAGGCATAACCTTCGGCGGTTTTCAAGACCGCTGCATTCAACCACTCTGCCACCCATCCGAAACTCGGCATGAAGCACGGACGCGATTCTAGCCTATCCCTTTGCGTTGCGCAAGTCTTTTTTCTCCGTCGCGGGTTTCTTTGCGGATTGACTTGTATATGGGAGTGTGCTATGCATGGGGGTATGAAGTCCTCCCTTGCTTTCTCCTGTAGTTGCTTACTGGCCGCTGCGGCATTAGTGTTTTCACACGATTCCGCCTCAGCGGCAGATCGCGAGCTGCAGGCGCGCAAAAACACGGCCTCTGTGCTTATGCCTCACTGGGGAAAGCCGGTTTTTATCCGCATTATCAAGGAGGATGCCGAGCTGGAGCTTTGGCTGCGGCAGGGGGAGGAGTGGCAGGTGTTCCGCACGTATGAGATCGCGGCGATGAGCGGGGAGCTCGGCCCCAAGCAGCAGGAGGGTGACTGCCAGGCGCCGGAGGGGTTTTACCGCGTTGTCCGCTCGGCGCTCAACCCCAAAAGCTCCTATTATCTTTCTTTTAATATCGGCTACCCCAATAAGTATGACCGCAGCCTCGGCCGCACGGGCTCGCACATCATGGTTCACGGCAGCAATGTGTCCATCGGCTGCTTTGCCATGACAGATCCCGGCATTGAGCAGATCTACACGCTCGTGGCGGCGGCTCTGCGCGCCGGGCAGCCCTATGTGCCGGTGCAGGTGTATCCGTTCCGCATGACTCCTGAGCGCATGCGCCTTGAGCAGGATCATGAGTTCTATGATTTTTGGCTGCACCTGCTGCCCGGGTGGCAGCACACAGAGCAGCATGCGGAGCCCTTCCCTGACCGGGATAATTAGCCGCGCCTCCGGCTCCGGCGGGGTGCCGCATGCGCAGGCTCGCCGCGCCGCCGCTGCCTGCCGCTGCCTGCCGCGCTATTTTGTGTTTGACAGGATATGGAGGCTTTGGTAGCATGGCTATATGCTTATGAAGAGATTGTTTCTTTTGTGTGCTGGCTGGGCTGCTATGGCAGGGGCTGTTTATGGTAAAGCAGACTCTCATGTTCTGGTGCCCGGGGAAAACCATGTGCAGTTGAATGAGACGCCTGCGGAGCGTGATGCGCGCATGGGTTGGTGGCGCAAGGCAAAGTTCGGCATGTTTATTCACTTCGGCCTGTATTCCGGCTTGGGCGGTGAGTTCAAGGGCCGCGCGGGCGGCGCGGAGTGGCTGCAGACGAATCTGGGGCTGGACACGGAGACTTATGCCGCCGAGGCGATGCCGCTGTTCAACCCGGCTCCCGGCTGCACGGAGGAGTGGGCCAAGCTGGCCAAGGTGGCCGGCTGCCGCTATATGGTGCTCACAACCAAGCACCACGATGGCTATGCGCTTTTTGATTCGAAGGTGTCGGATTACACGACGGCCAAGACAAAAGGGCGTGATATTGTGCGCGAGTTCACCGAATCTGCCCGCAAGAACGGCCTGCGTGTCGGGTTTTACCACAGTGTGATTGATTGGCACCACCCCTCGTATGACAACACCATCTGCCGGGGGCTCTGCTACCCCTCCGGGCAGGCGAAGATGCTGCGTGAGCGTGGGGTGCCGCGGGATCACGCCGCTTATCAGGCTTTCTTGCAGGCGCAGGTGAAGGAATTGCTGACCAACTACGGCAAGGTGGACATCCTCTGGTGGGATTACTCCCAGGGGGATGCTTCGGGTGAGCGCGGCTGGAAAGCGCCGACGCTGATCAGCATGGCGCACAAGCTGCAGCCCGGTATTGTGATGAATAACCGCCTGTATGCTTATTCTTCACTCAAGAGTGAGTCCGACGCCGCCGGGCTGGATCTGCGCTGCGGTGATTTCATGACCCCGGAGAAGCGCCTGCTCGCGATGGGCGTGAATGGTGTGGACTGGGAGGCGTGCATGACGCTGGGGAACCACTGGGGCTTCAACAGAAGGGACAAGGCCGCGTACAAGAGTGTGCCGACTCTGCTCCGCAGCTTGCAGCGCTGCGCTGCTCTCGGGGGCAACTTGCTGCTCAATATTTCTCCGCGCGAGGACGGCTCGGTGCCGCCGCCTGCGGTGGAAGCTTTCTGGCGCATCGGCCGCTGGATGGAGGTGAATGGCGAGTCTGTGTACGAGAGTGTGCCGGTGCCGGAGCTCAAGCTGCCTGAGGAGTGGCTCGCCTCCCGGGTGGGGCGTCATCTGTACCTCTTTGCCCCGGTGATTAAGACCGAGGAGGAGGCGGTGACGGTGCGCATCCCCGCGAGTGTGTTCGGAAAGGGCAAGATCGAGCCCGTGGTGCTGGGCCAGCCGGACTGCAAGGTGCAGGTGAACCTGGTGAAGGATGAGGAGTCCGGGGAGAGCATGGCTGAGCTGGCTATCCCTGCCTCTGCCTGGGTATTCGCTATTGAGGGCCTGCCTGTCATCAAGCTGTCCGCGCCCTCAGCTCGCTGAAATCTCTCAAAGGTATGCCCTCTGTGCTGACCGGAGATGTGTATGACTTGCCCGTGCTTTTGGGTGAGCAGTATATGCTCTCCGCGCTGCTGCGCGAGACGCGAGATGTGATTCTCTACCGCGCGACACAGAAGGACCTGCGCCGCGAGGTGGTGGTGGAGTGTCTGCGCCCCTCTGCCGCGGCTGATGAGGCAAAGCTGCACGCGTTCTTGGAAACGGCAAGGGCGCGTGCGTGCTTTGAAGGGCTGCACCTGGCGCGCGTGCTGGAGGTGCTGCAGGCGGATGGTGCGTGGCTGGTGGCGCGCGAGAGCCCGGAGGGTGAGCCGCTGGATATGCTGCTGGCGGCGGGTGAAAGGCTGCGCGGGGAGGAGGTATGCCTGCTCATGCAGATGCTCTGCCGCCTGTGCCTGCGCTTGGATGCAGAGCGGCTCAACTCCGTGGTGTTTCAGCTGGGGGATATCTTTTACCGCGAGCGCCGGTTCAGCCTCAACAACCCGGCTTGTGCCGGCGCGCGCCCGGAGTCGGCCACGCGCGATTACCTGGCGGATGCGGCGCAGGCGCTGCTGCCGCTGGTGGAGCCGGGTGAGGCGCTGGCGGGGCAGCTGGTGGAGCTGCTGCAGCGCACGTGTATACGGCGGGCGCCCTCGCCCACGCTGGCTGCGTTTTTGCTGGCGGAGTATGCGGCGCTTTATGCTTTGATGCTCCGCGAAGGGGTGCCTGCTTAGCGGGGGCTGATGCCGCGCGCGGCACCGGCCTCAGGCCTCTGCCGTTTCATTGTCGAACGTGAGGGTGGTGTGCCACCCATCGCGCGGGGTCCGGGTGTTGGGGAAGATGGCGCGTGCGATCTCCCGGTATTTGCGGGGGTTGGGCATGGCCGGGCTGTAGTGGGTGAGCCAGAGCTCACGCACGCCGGCTTGGCGCGCCAGCTCAGCGGCCTCAACAAAGAGCATGTGCATCTTTTCCTCCGCTTTGGAGAGCATGGACGGGTCTCCATACATGCCCTCGCAGATGAAGAGATCTGAACCCTCTGCCGCGCGGACGATGGCCGGGGTGGGCCGGGTGTCGGTGCAGTAGGTGAGCTTGATGCCCTTGCGCGGCGGGCCCAGCACCATGTCCGGGGTGTAGAGCCGCCCCTCATGCTGCACTTCTTCACCTTTTTGCAGGTGTTTCCAGAGCGGGGTGGGGATGCCGGCTTCTCTGGCGCGAGCGGCGTCGAACTTGCCTGTGCGCGCCAGCGAAAAGCTGTAGCCATAACACGGGATGCGGTGGTGGAGGGCGAAGGCGCGGATGTCGCACTCGCGGAAGTACATGACCTCCTCTTCTGTTTCGATTTCAGAGACGCGGATGTCAAACGAGAGGTTGGTGGCAATGCAGCGCAGGGAGTTGACGACTCGCTCTGTGCCCACGGGTCCGATGATGGAGAGCTCCTCGGTGCGGCCGGCGTTGTTCATGCTGTGCAGCAGGCCGGGCAAGCCGCTGATGTGATCTGCATGCAGGTGGGTGATGAGTAGTTTGTCGATGGGCTTGAGGCTCAGTCCTGCGCGTTGTGCCGCAATCTGCGTCCCCTCGCCGCAGTCCACTAGCACAGCGTGGCCCTGGTAGCGCACCATGAGTGAGGTGAGCCAGCGATTTGAGAGGGGCTGGGTGCCGCCTGTTCCGAGTAAGCAGATGTCGAGCATGCGGCAGAGTGTCGCACACTTACCCCCATTCTGTCAATACTAAACAGCCTGGGCTGCCTTTATGCGCGGCTGTCGTAGAACGAGGGGCGCCGCATGTCTTTGGAGTGGATGCGGATGAGGCCGAAGAACGCGTAGAGGCAGCGCTTGTTGTTTTCAATTTTGGGCTTGAGGATGAGCCCGGTGATGAGCTGCACGAGCCATATGAGAATGGGCTTGAAGGAGTGCGGGTGCATGCGGCGCAGGATCATGATCCACTTGCGGCGCGTGAAGCAGTCGCGGCGGATGACGCCGCTGTGCAGCAGGTCGCGGTACTCCTCTGCCACGAGTTCGCGGAATTTTTCTTTGGAGGAGTTGTTGATGCGCTTGAGATTCCACATGTAGTTGTCCAGGCGCACGTGCAAGCGCAGGGCGTAGGAGGCTTCTTTGTCCTCCGGGTAGCGGCTCATGTAGCGGTCAATTTCCTTCCACTCGTCGACAATGCAGAAGATTTTGTTGGTGGCTTTGGTGGAGGCGTTCTCGTTGTCGCTTCGGTAGTGCACGTACGCGCGTGAGGTGAGCCACACCCGGGCGGCGCGGGCGAGGACTTTGAAGTTGAAGCTGACGTCCTGATAGGAGGCGCCGGGGGTCTCGAGGAAGGAGATGTCGTTGTCCTTGAGGAATTGGCGGTTGTAGATGGCGGCCCAGACGGTGGGGCGGCAGTAGAAAATGTCGGAGTGGATTTTGGGTGACATCACTTTGCCGATGTCCTGTGCGGGGAGGAGGTCGACTTTCTCGTTGCCCTTGGATTGCTGGTAGCGGTAGTAGTTGGACCTCACCACCTGCACCTTGTTAGCGATGGCGATGTTGTAGAGGTCTTCGTACATGTCCTCGTCGATCCAGTCATCCGGCTCAATGATGCCGATGTACTCGCCGCGCGCGACGCGCAGGCCTTGGTTGACGGCTCTGCCATAGCCTGAGTTGGGCTGATGGATGGCCACGACACGGGGATCACGCCGGGCGTATTCATCCACCATCTCCGGGCATCGGTCGCTCGATCCGTCGTCCACCAGGATGACTTCAATATCCTTGAGGGTCTGCGCCAAGATACTGCCCACGCATTGGCGGAGATATTTTTCCACGCCATAGATAGGGACGATGACAGAGACTTTGGGTGAGTCGCTCATGAGCCGCGGTTCTCGACGATGCGTTCTCCTCCGGTGTGCAGAGGTGGTGTGTTCATGGGCGATTATCGCATCTTATACTGAATTGGCAAGAAAATAAATCTTTTCTTGCGATTCATGGGTGATGTTGCGTGGGGGTATCTGTGGCAGTGGCGATTGAATTTGATTGCCATAACGCCGGAAGAATGGTATGGTGAGGGGCATGAAAATTGCGATTTTAGGCGCAGGGGCGCTGGGGTGCTATTATGGCGCTCGGCTGGTGGAAGCCGGTGAGGAGGTGTGTTTTATCATGCGCTCAGCTTGTGAGTATGTGCAGCAGCACGGGCTGCGCATCAGCAGTGTGGAGGGGGATATCAACCTGCCGCGCGTGCGCGCGGTGAACTCAGCGGCGGAGTGTGGGCCGGTGGATCTGGTGGTGGTGGGCTGGAAAACGTGCTGCAATCCCCAATTTGCTGAGGCGCTGCCGCCCCTGCTGCATGAGCACACGCGTGTGGTCACGCTGCAGAATGGCATGGGCAATGCGGAGGAGATTGCGCGTTTTGTGCCGGCGGAGCGGGTGTTTATCGGCCTTTGTTTTGTGTGCTGCATGGTGCAGAGCCCCGGCTGTATCACGCACCTGGAGGGGGGCAATATTCAGTTTGCTCCGCTGGTGCCCACCGAGTCCGGCCTGGCGGGGGCGCAGGAGCTTGCTGCGCTTTTTGAACGCGCGAAAATCAAGACTTCGGCTTTCCTGCACAGTGAGCAGATTCTCTGGTGCAAGCTCACGTGGAATATTCCTTTCAATGGGCTGTGCCTGGCGCATGGCGGCATCAGCGTGGAGGAGCTGTTCCGCATGCCGGCAGAGGTGGAGCGCGCGCGCCGCATCATTGAGGAGGTGTGTGTGGCGGCTGAGAAGCGCGGCTTCCCCCTGCCGAAGGATATTGTGCAGTATCAGATGGACCGCACGGAGTTGATGGGGCCTTTCATCCCCAGTAGTGCGGTGGATTATAATATGGGGCGCCCGGTGGAGTATGATGCCATCTGGGGGACGCCGCTCAAGCGCGCGCTGGAGGTGGGGGCGCCTGTGCCGCTGTGGCAGGCGCTGTGTGCGGATATCTTGGCGCGCTTGCATCCGGGTTCATGAGAAGGGGTTGTGCTGCGCATGCCTGAGGTTGTTGTCGTGTCTCGTGTTGCGCATTGTCTGCGCCTGGTGTGCCGCCGGGCGCTCGGGGTGGTGCTGCTGGCCGCGGGTGGGGCGGCGCTGCTGCCGCTCAGCCGTGAGCTGCACCGCGCGGAGGCGGCCGCAGAGCTGCAGGAGGGGCTGCCTGCGCTGACGCCGGGGCAGGGGGATGCCCTGGTGGAGCAGCTGGCTTTTTTTGCCCTGGGTGGGCTGCGTAGTCTGGCGGCGGAGATTTTGGTGCTGGATGCGACGAATGCTTGGATTGAGCGTGATTGGGCGCGTGTGGAGCGGCGCTGGCAGCTCATCACGACTCTCAGCCCCGGCCGCCCTAATTATTGGCTGAATGCCTCGCGGGATATGGCGGTCAACGCTGCCGGGCATGCCGCCGGGGATGCCGAGCTTGACGCGCAGGAGCGGGTGCTGCTGGCGCGGGCGTATGTGGACCGCGGTGAGAGGTTCTTGCGCGATGGGATTGCACACCTCCCGGACAGTGCGCTGCTGTTCATGAATCTGGGGGATTTGTATTCTAATCAGAACCGCTCTCCCCGCTTTGCCTTGGCGGCTGCGGCGTATCACCGCGCGGTGGAGCTGGGCGCTTCGCCGCTCTACCGCCGCCAAGAGTTTTACAGCCTGTGCCGCATCCGCGGGCGCGAGCAGGAGGCGTGGCGCTTGGGGCGCGCGCTGTATGAGTCATCCTCTCAACGAGTGCCCTCTCTGCTGTGTCTGCTGTTTGTCCTGCAGCAGCGGATCGAGGTGCCGGAGGCAGAGCGGCTGAGCCCGGAGCAGTTGTTCGGCAGTGAGGAAAAAGCGCGCCGCGAGCTCCGCCGCTTTGCCAATAATTCTCTGCTCTTTCCCGTGGACGGCATCAGGCGTTATCTCTCCGCCGGGGAGTAGAGCGCGGGTGCGCCGTGCGGTACACTTCTTTCATGCGTGTCTTGGTCACGTGGGTGTAGATCTGCGTGGTGGAGAGGGAGGCGTGCCCGAGCAGCTCTTGCACGGAGCGCAGGTCTGCCCCGGCATCCAGCAGGTGGGTGGCAAAGGTGTGCCGCAGCTTGTGGGGGGAGATGTGGAATGGGATGTCGGAGGCGCGCAGGTATTTATCGAGCATGAGCTGTATGCTGCGCCCTGTCATGCGCCGCCCCAAGCGGCTGATAAAGAGTGGCGCGACTCCGGAGATGCCCGCCAGCTCGCGGTAGCGCTTGATCGCCTCCCGCGCGTAATCGCCCACCGGCACAAGCCGCACTTTGCGCCCCTTGCCGACCACGCGCAGGCAGCTGTCGCTCTCTTGCAGGGAGTTGGCATTGAGGCTGACAAGCTCGCTGAGGCGCATGCCGCAGGAGTAGAAAAGCTCCAGGATGGCGGCATCGCGGTAGGGCAGCCACTCCGGGCTTTTTTTGTCGGCCGGTATGCGGAATGGCATGGCGAGCAGTTCTTCCATCTGCTTGAGGTTGAGATGCACCGGCAGCCCGTGCCGCGCTTTGGGGAGCGCGACCTCGGCCAGCGGGTTGGTGGGGATGTCGCCATAGCGCACGAGGTAGTTGTAAAATGAGCGCAGGGCGGCGAAGCGCAGGCGGATGGTGGAGGATTTGAGCTCTTGCTCCATGGCGGCGTAGAGCCAGCTGCGGAAATGGACAGCTGTGCAGGCCGGCCAGCTTTCAAATTGCTTGTCCATCCATGCCCGGAACTGCCCGAGGGCGCGGCGGTAGGCCTCCTGTGTGAGGGGGGAGGCGTTGCGCTCTGCTTTCAGGTAGCGGATGAAGCGCTCAACGAGGGGATCATCGGCAGGCGGCTGGGGGGCGGAGTCCGGCATGGAGGAGGGGGGCTTTGTGCGGTATTCTAGCGGAATTTTCGGCAGAGTCAATGTATTTAGGCATGAGTGGCCGGCGCCGAAGGTGGTGCAGGGGGAGCGGCTTGATACGCAGTCAGATGGTGCCGGAGGCCGCCCCGCCGGGTGTTTTGCCCCCCCCTGCCGCGTGGTGCAGGGGCTTTAGTAGGCGGCCCGCCCGAGGAGGGTGTTGTAGGTGTGCAGAGCGTAAGAGTCTGTCATGCCTGATACATAATCAATGACATGCAGGAAGCGCGCGTGCTTGTCTGCCGCCGGTGGGGCGTGCAGGATATCGCCGATCTTGCGGCCTTGGGCAGATCCCGGTTCCTCGACCCACAGCAGGAAAAGCTGCAGCAGGTGCTTGAGCACGCTGAACCCGGCGATCTCGATGCGGATGACGCTTTCGTGGTTGTAGATGCGCTCCACGGAAAACTGCTTCACGGCAGCGTACTGCTCGGCGGTGCCGGTGTGCTTCATGAGCGACCCGCTGAAGCTGCCGGCCATGATGTGGCCGTAGTGCTCTCCGAGCACCTCCGCCGCGCGGTCGATGCACTCCCCCACCGCCAGCGCCCGCGCGAGGTGCACCCTGCTTGCCTGCTCTTGCGGAGTGGCGGCAGGCCGGTTTCTGTCAAAATTCGGCGCCATGGAAGCGAGCTGCGAGATGCATTCATCATAGCTGATGATTTTGGAAAAATAGGCATCTTCAATATCGGCAATAAGGTAGCTGATGTCGTCTGCCGCCTCCATCAGCAGCGCCAGCGGGTGCCGCGCCCACACATTTTCCCCCAGCGGCGTGAGCCCGCAACTCTCGGCCACTCGCTTGAAGATGGGCATTTCCTCCGGCATGATGCCGAACTTCTTAAAATGCTCGCCTTTCGTCGCCTCCGTGCAGGGATATTTGGTGAATGCCGCCAGCGATGCCGCCGTGAGGTCGAGCCCTTGCCCCTTGATCGGGTCACATATCTTAGCCAGCAGGCGGAAGCCCTGCGCATTGCCCTCAAAGGCAAACCCCGCGAACTCGGTGTCCTGCAAGGCCGCGGTGATGGCATCTTCCCCCGAATGGCCGAATGGTGGATTGCCGATATCATGCGCCAAGCATACAGTGGCCACGATGTCTTCCATATCCTCCACCTCCGGCAGGGTGTCAGCGCTCTCGTGGAGCCGGATGACGCTGTGCAGCCGCTTGGCGAGAGCTCGCCCCACATTGGCCACTTCGAGGCTGTGGGTCATGCGAGTGCGCACATAATCATTGCGGCCGAGGGGAAAGACTTGTGTCTTATCCTGCAAGCGGCGAAAGGCGCTGGAGTATAGAACGCGTCCGTAATCTCTGTTGAAAGCCGACCTCTCGGCCGTCGCCGAAGAGGTGGCGCCGGCGGCTTGGTCGCTCTGGCGAGCGGTGCTCAGCAGGTGTTCCCATTCCATGGCGTTCATTGTACAGCGTCCGGGCGCATCAATAAAGCGAAATCTGAGGCGTGTGGTGAGAGTGGCACCAAGTCGCCCGCGCCGGATGCCGGCGCACGCCAAAAATTATCTTCAGCGTGCACTCCCTCCAGCGATACATAGCGCGTGCGCAGCAGCTCTGCGCTCCGGTGCCCCATCTCCAGCTGCAATTCCGCATAGCTGCGAAAGGCGACCAAATGATGGCTGGCAAATGTGTGCCGCAAGATATCCTCCTCCCACCGCTTCTCACCCGTCCAGCCCGCCTGGCGGTGGAGCTTTGCCCAGTGCTTGCGCCACCTCGTGGGGCACACCGCCTCCCCCTTGGGGATTCCCTGCTCCTCGATCATGCGCAATAGCGCCGCAAGCGGCGGGTAGATGGTCACGCGGCGCGCCCCGCCTGTCTTGCTGTGCTGGGGGTAGATGTAGATGCATCCCTCCTCCGGGTGCACATGCTCCCAAGCAAGCCGCTCTACCTCATTGGGGCGCACCCCGGCATAGAGCATGATGCCCACCGCCGCCAGGCAGATTCCGCCCTCGTATTCCCGCGCCGCTGTAAGAAGGGTGTCGATCTCCTCCCGCGTCAGCACGCGGATACGCCGCTCACAAAGCTTTTCCCGCGGCACCTTGCTGATGGGGTTTTGATCACACCATTCGCGCTTGATGGCTGAGCTGAAAATCCCGCTCAGTGTCAGCCGTGCCTTGTTGCGCTGGCGGGGCGTGTGAAAGGCTTGGCGGATGTAGGCCCCGCATTCCTTGGGCGTGATGCTGCGGATGCGCCGCCGCGCAAGCCCCGGGCACTGCTTCATCAGGCGCATCGAGAGGTAGCGCATGTCAATGATGGAGCGGCTGCGCTGGTTGACCCGATCTTCCAATGCGGCATCGACCGCCCGCGCAAAGGTGACTGTCTTTTCGCGCTGCCGCAAAGCATTATCCCCCAGCTCAATACAGCGCCTGGCTCTCTTGAGCTTCCCCCGGCCGCGCTCCAGCGCCTCCCTCGCGACTAATGCTGCTTCCAATACGCTCACGCCTGTCTTGCGCAGCACCTCGAGCGCTGCCTGTTCTTCTTCCTTGTTTCTCTTTCTCATGTTGTCAGAATGTGTCTGCGGAGAGAGGATTATATGAGACGGAATGCCGTTGTAAAGGTCTGCATGAAGGCCGTGAAAGCGGCGTGAAGGGGGGTGATTGCAGCAGTTGAGAAAAATTCTCGGCGTGTAATAGGTTATTTATGAATGGATTGTGTCGGCGTGGTGTTGTTTGTTTGAAGTTTTTTCAAAATTTTTTCTGAAA
>JAFLSS010000041.1 GCA_022510805.1 Akkermansiaceae bacterium | reverse complement strand
AGACCCGCAAGTGGCACCCCAACATGAAGAAGTACATTCTCACCCAGAAGAATGGTATCCACATCATCAACCCCGAGGAAACCGAGAAATGCCTCGACAAAGCTTGCAAATTCCTCGGCGAGCTCGCAGCTAAGAACCGCAAAATCCTCTTTGTAGGTTGCAAGCGCCAGGCTCAGGAGGCCATCAAAGAAGCTGCTGAGGCCACCGGGCAATACTACGTCAACTTCCGTTGGCTGGGCGGCATGCTCACCAACATGTCCACCATCAAGAAGAGCATCGCTCGCCTTGATTACCTTGAGAACCTCGACAAACAGCCGGAGTTCAAGAGCATGTCCAAGAAGGAGATCGCTGCTCTTGCCCGCGAGCGCGAGAAGCTTCAGCGCAACCTGCAGGGCATCCGCAACATGAACGGCGCGCCCGACGTGCTTGTCGCCATCGGCGCTGATCATGAGGACATCGCCATCCGCGAGGCGCACATCCTGGGCATCCCCGTCGTGGTGCTCACCGACACCAATGCCGACCCGGACAAGGTGGACTACCCCATCCCCGGCAATGATGACGCCGTGCGCTCCATCCGCCTGATTCTCAGCGTGCTCGTGGAGGCCATCAACAAGGCTCGTCCCGTCTCCGCGTAATCTGCACCCACCTCTCATTGCACACTACCATGGCTGAAATTACTGCACAAATGGTCAAAGAGCTGCGCGTCAAGACCGACGCCGGCATGATGGACTGCAAGAAGGCGCTCATCGAGTGCGACGGCAACATGGACGAGGCCGTCAAGTACCTGCGTGAGAAAGGCATCGCCAAGGCGGCCAAGAAAGCGGACCGCGAGGCGAAGGAGGGCGTTGTCGCCACTGTGGTGGAGGGCAAGTCCGGCATTATCTTCGAGATCAACTGCGAGACGGACTTCTGCTCCAAGGGCGACAAGTTCAAGGCGCTCGTGGCTGAGGTGGCAGCGGCTCTCAAGGCCTCTTCCGCTCAGAACCTGGAGGAGGCTCTGGAGGCGCCCATCGGCGGCTCGACTGTGGCCACCTACATCGCAGAGCAGTGCGCCTCCATCGGCGAGAATATGAAGCTGCGCCGCTTTGCCCGCTACACGCTGAGCGGCGAGGGCAGCATCACCTCCTACATCCACATGGGTGGCAAGGTGGGCGTGCTGCTTGAGGTGTCCTGCGGCAAGGCCGAGACAGCCGAGACTGAGGCTTTCAAGACCTTCTGCAAAGACCTCACGCTGCACATCGCCGCCTGCGCTCCCAAGAGCGTGGATTCCTCCTCTCTGGATCCAGCGTTCGTGGCGGAGGAGCAGGAGATCGCCAAGGCTCAGCTTCTGGCTGAGGGCAAGCCCGAGGCTCTGCTCGAGAAGATTCTTCCCGGCAAGCTCAAGGCGCTCTACAAGCAGAGCTGCCTGCTCAACCAGGAGTTCGTGAAAGACGGCTCCATCACCGTGGAGCAGCTGCAGAACAACACCGCCAAGGCGCTGGGCGACACCATCAAAGTGGTTGCCTTCCACCGCTTCCAGCTTGGCGCGGCCTAAGCTCTGCCCCGTTTTTCGGGAACGGATTTTCCCCCCTGCCGCCTCGGGCGCCCTGCTCGAGGCGGTCTTTTTTACCGCCCGCTGCCCGCAGCGCCAAATGTCATTAAATACACTTGACAGAACGCCCCGCAACACGCAGAATGCACCTGTACCCTCCGGCCTCATGAACAAAGCGCTTTTCTACACTATCCTGTCTCTCACCCTCGGCCTCTCCCTCCCCTCCTGCAACAAAGAGGACGAGTCATCCGCTGCATCGCCCGGTGCAGCCTCTCCGGAGCAGGAGAAAAAGGCAGTAAGCATCGAGGATGTGGTAGTCGCGGCAGCGAAGGCGGATGAGAAATCGACCCTGCCCAGCGATGCGGAAATCCGCAACCGCATCCTGCCGGAGCTCGCGGCTTTCCCGAGCATCCGGCTCGAGCAGATTCTCGTGGACGCCGCACCGGCCGCGGCAGATGGCACCACCCGGCTCGCCGCGCGGCTCCGCATCCGTGTCGCGGAGAACCTCTACTCCTGCGAGCAGGCCCCGGAAATTTTCAATGAGGAGCGCCGCGCCATCAATGACAGCCTCAACCGCGCCATGCAGCCCGAGGTGAGCTACCTCCTCCAAGTAGGCGCCACAACTGAGGAGATCACCGAGGAGGACCGCAAGGCACGCCCCCTGCCGGAGGAGCTGCAAGAGCTGGCAAACGCCATCCGCACCCTGGCAGAGCAGCCCATCTACCACCTGCGCACCCCCGCCGGGACTCAGCTCGACATCCCCGCCACCATCACCGCCCGCCCGGAGGGCAGCCACTGGGATCTGAGTGATCTCACCCTCGACACCGCCCCGCTGCGCGCCCTTGTCTCCTACCTCCCGGAGGGCGGCCTGCCCCAGGGCGCCGCCATTGTCTCCCAAGGCTTTGAGGAGCAGCAGCGCGCCGCCATCCGCGAGCAGATTACTGCGTTCAATCAAGCGGCAGAGCCCACCATCCGCGCCCGCGAGGACGCCGCGCGCACGCGCGTGCTCGAGCTGCGCAGCCGCCGGGAAGAAGAAGCCAAAGCAGCCGCAGAGGCCGCCGCCATCAAAACCGCTGCTCATGAGGCATGGGAGAAAACGGCGCCCAAGGCATTCACGCAAGGCAGCTCATACACCGGTGAGTGGAAGCGCGGGGAGGCGTTCGGCAAGATGTCCCTGCGCATCACCCAAACTCAGGTCATGCCTGATTCCCTCCAATTTGTCGGCACCATCTCCGACCCCGACTTGACGCAGGTCGAGCTGCAAATCATCGGCCGCTGTGAGCCGGCAGCGCGGGCGGATGAGCCATTCCCGGTCATTGTGCGCATCTACCACGGCCGCTACAACCCGGATCTGCCCACAGCAGAGGCCTTTGACGCCAAGGATGCCCTCCTCAAGCTCACGCTCAGCGCAGCGGATTCCCGGCTCAGCGGCGTTCTCACCTGCGCCGCCTGGGCAGACTCTCCGGAGAAGGCTTTTGAGGTGCTGCTGACTCCTGCTCCCAAATCCCGCCGCGCCAAGTAAAAGACGCCCGAGTGTGCAGCAGAACACACCCGGGCGGGATCAGCAGCGGCGCTGGGCGCAGCGGCCTTATCGTTTGATCATGAAATACGTGTAGGTGCAGGTGGTTTTCTCACCGGGAGCCAGGCGCAGGGACCAGACAACCTTGGACGAGGGGTTCTTGTCGCCGTTGCGGCGGGAGTACGAGCTGCTCTGAGTTTCGGACACCTTGGCGCCCTCAGAGCTCTTAGTCACGCGGCCGCGGATGTCCTTGGTCAGCTGCAGCTCTACCTCATGATCAGCCGTGTTGGTCACCAAGATGCTGCCCTTGTAGAAGGTCACCACCTCCCCGCGATCCTCCTCATCGTCGTCCTCATCCTCCTCATCATCAGCAGCCCCCTTCTTCTGATTGATCTTGGCGGAGGAGATTTTTTTCTCGCCGGCAAAGGACTCACTCTCAGACTCCACCAGCACCTCTGCCGAGTCGCCGAGGCGGAGCATGCGCTCCCTCCCCACAGCCGTGTAGGGCACCTCCGTCCGCGCCACGAAGCGGCCTGCCCGGTAGCACACCACAGAGCCGGCGCTCCAGGGCATCGGCGTATTGTTGATGAGGCGGATACAGTGGAAGACACTCTCATTGCCGGAGGCATCACTCCCGGAGTAAGCGGGCACACGGCACGTGTACACATGAGCATACTTCAGATCATGGTTAAAGAGCTCACGCGCGAGAGTGGCGCCGGCCTTGCAGGTGAAATCCGGCAGAGTCTGGTAAAACAAATCACGGCTGCCCGGAGAGGAGAAATATTGCTCATCCTCCTCGGCGTCGTCATCTCCTTCAGCCTCATTCATCACCGCACAAGGCATCACCACCGAGCGGCGGGAAGCTTTTTCCACCAGGCTGTTCAGACGCGTCAGCGGCGAGGGAGAGAGATTGCTGCCCAAGCTGGGATTGCCCGTAGCCAGCTCAAGCTGCACCCCCTCCAAATCCACCATATCATTCTCCACAATCACCTTGCAATCCAGCGTAGCCTCACCGCCGTCACGCAGGTCCAGCCGGTAGGTGGGTGTCCAGCTCATCCCCATGGACAAGCACTCCACCTGCAGGAGCTGCCCGGGAGCCGGGTGGCTGAGCTGCAGGCTCAGCTGGGGCAGGTATTCCTTGCGCATGGGCGGATTGGGCGCCTCAGCAAAGGACAGCGCGCTGATCTGCTCGGACACGCTGCCGAGCTCCATCACCTCCCCGCTCTCGGTGCGGAAGATGAGCATGCCCTCCGATGCGGCTTGGTAGGTCTTCGCGCCGGAGAGGTTGGTATAGGTGCGCGCCACAGGCTCAGCCGCCGGCAATAGCAGGATCTCCGCTTTCTCGGGCGCTTTGTTCTTGAGTGTGAGCTGCACGACCTTGCCCACATTGGCGCGCAGCAGTTCCTCCATTGTGTATTTCGGCGTGGGCACCTCGCGCGAGTCCACACAGCCTACGGCATTTAACACGCGGACACCCTGTGGCGCCTGCCACCAAAAGGAGCCGCTGATGGGCACCGGCAGGTTTTTGAGCTCGAGCTGCGTGGCCTCCGGCAGGCTGGCCTGGAGCTGCACTCGGCTGACGCCGTCTTTATAGATCGTAATACGCTGCGCACTCAGCGGCAGATCCACGGCGTGGAGGGCCGGCAGCGCGACAAGAGCCGCTAAAATAGTTGCCTTTTTCATAAGTATTCGTATGAGGTAACGGGAGATGAGCTAGAGACTTATCTCTGCTTCTATATCTGACAAGGCTCCGCCTGTTTTTGTTCAAAATAAGTGAATTTAACAGAGAAAAACCTCATCAGTTCTCCTCATACAGGTAGGTGTAGTCACACGTTTTCTCCTCACCGGGAGCCAGCTGCAGCTTCCACGAGATGCCGGAGTGGGCATTGCCGGAGTAGGAGGGAACGATGCTGAGCTGCCCGCCATCCGATGCCTCTGTAGCGGTGCCCTCTATCGCTTTCACCAGCTCCACCTCCATGGGCTTATCGGACTTGTTTTTCAGCGTGAGGTAGCCCTTGTAGACGGAGGGATCTGACTGCATGGCTAAAGAGCGGCGGCGGCGGGGAGTCCCCTGCTGCACAAGCTCCTCGCGGCAGCTCACAGCGGCGTCAAAGGTCTGGCTGAGCTGCACCAGGCACTCCTGCCCGCTGCCGGCAAAGGGAAGCGAGCTGCGCGCCACGAGTCGGCCGCCGGTGGTGCAGGTGACCACGCCCGCGCTCCACGGCAGGCGGCCTTCGTTCTTCAGGCGCACGCAGTGGTACACCTCAGCGAGGGGCATTTGGCGGCGGGAGAGGCTCTGCAGGGTGCGCTGATCCGGCACGCTGCAGGTGTAGACATGCTTGTAGGGCACGCGCAGGGCAAACAGGCGGCGCATCTTGGTTTCACCGCGCTTGCAGGAGAAATCCGGGATGCTGTAGTAGAACAAATCTTCCGCGCGGCTGAGTCGGTTGGTCGACTCGAGGAGAGCATCCATCGCAGCGGCGCTGATCGCCCCACTGCCCGACCTCATATTGGTGAGCAGCCCGGCGGCGGCCCGGCCGCGGGTCTCTGCCCCCAGTTCTTTCAGGAGTTGGCTCATATCCCCCATGTTGGCCAATGTGTCGGGCACCAGGTAATCCCCCAGCGCCGGCGCACCGCTCACGAGCTCCAGCTGCACATGCTCCAAATCCACCAAGTCGTTCATCACCGTCGCGCGGCCGGTCAGCACCGCCTGGTCATCATCCCCCCACTCAAGGCTGTAGGTCGGAAGCCAGGAAATACCCTGCGACAAGCAGCTCAGGCTCAGCTCTGCACCGGGGGCGGCCTCTCCCAGCGTGAGCTCGAGCGCCGCCAGGCTCACCTTGCGCGTGGGCGGCGCCGGGGTCTCGCCCTCAGCAAAGCGGAGGGACACGACGCTGTCCGGATATAGGCATATGGAGCCACCCTGCGGGGACTTCAGCAGCACGAGCGGAGGCGTTTTCCCCTGAGACACCGCGGCCTCATTGGGCAGGAGAAATGAGCCACCGGCCGCCGGAGCAGCGGAAGCGAGAGCCACCACGCCGCGGCACACCTGCCCATCCGCCAGCTCGGCCTCCACATACTTCCCCTCATTGGCCAGCAGCAGCTCCTCAAAGCCACCGGCCGGCGCAGGGATGGTGAGCTCACGCCGCACGCCCTCCAGCCGCTTCACGGGCACGGGGGCTTGCCACCAGAAGGTGCCGAGAATCGGCAGGGGCATGTTGCGCACCTCTTGGCGCAGGCCTTCCTGTAGTGTCCCGCGCGACTGCACACACGCATAGCCATTTTTGAAGAGGGCCACGCGCTCCACCTGCATCTGCACCTCAGACGCCGCGCTGCCAAGCGCTGTCAGCACAGCGGCAGCAAGCGGCAGGAAAAGAGTTCGAGAAGTCATAAACATATCTTTAGCCAAAAGGGTTAATCATTGAAATAGCGGTAGGTGTAGGTGCAAGTCTTCTGCTCGCCGGGGGCGAGTTTGAGCTTCCACATGATGGTCGAATGCGCATTGCCGTAGTAGGAGGGCGTCACGCTGATCTGCCCTGCATCGGACGCCTCGTCCGGCACGCCGATCACCTCTTTGCAGAGCTCCACCTCCATGGGGTGCGAGGAGTGGTTGACAAGCGAGACCTCCCCGCGGTATTTACCGGGTTGGGCATCCTTCTGCCCGCGCGAGCCGAAACCGGCAGACTCCACCACCTCGCGGCAGTTCACAGAGGCCTCCAGAGTCTTGCTCAGGCGCAGCAGGTTCTCCTGCCCGGCAGCGGTAAAGGGCAGTGTGGAGCGCGCGGCAAAGCGCCCCCCGGCATAGCAGGAGACAACGCCCATACTCCACGGCAGCGTGCCCTCGTTGGAGAGGCGCACGCAGTGCCAGATATCCGCCTGCGGCCCGCCGCTGTGCGCCATGTTTTGCAGGGCGCGCTGGTCCGGCACCTGGCAGGTGTACACATGCCGGCAGGGCACCGAGATGGTGAAGAGCTCACGCTCAACGACTTCTCCCCGCTTGCAGGAGAAGCCCGGGATGGTGTAATAGGTGAGCTCCTCTGCCTGAGTCGCCGACTCGGCCGCGGCCTCACCCATGGGCGCCATCTGCATGGCGTAGGCGCTATCATCATCACACAGCCAGGCTTCATTCTTCATAGCGCCCATGCTCTTGGCTTTGGAGTGCGCCCGGTAGACGGAGGTGGACGCACCGGGGCGCAGGGCATCAGGCAGCCAGTCGCGCCCCTCTCTCACGGCCTGCAAAAAGCTACTCAGGCCGGTGAGGCGCACCAGCGGAGAGGTGATGCACGCTTCACCGAGGGCGGGCTGGCCCGTGATGAGCTCCAGATCCACATTCTCCAGGTCGAGTAGGCGGTTGATGACAGACACCTGCCCCACCAGGCGGGCGGGGGCGTCATCCTGCAGCTCGAGGCGGTAGGTCGGCAGCCAGCTCAGGCCACACGCCATAAAATGCAGCTGCAGCGGCTGCTTCTCAGCCGAGGCGCTCAGGAGCAGCTCAAGCTCTGCTGCGGGCGCGGCGGCGGGCGGCGGCGCCGGCTGCCCCACAACCTCAATCCCGACAATGTGGTCCACGCCGATGCAGACCAGCCCCTCATGCGGGATACGCAAGGCCACCATGGAGAGCGAGTCATCCTCCGGCCGCACGCCGGAGAACGACTCCGCGCGGAATGCGCCCTCAGGCGCCGGCTGCCGGGGAGCAAGCATCTGCAGAGTCCCGCGCAACACGCGCTTATTATCCAGCGTGAGCACAACCTCCCGCCCCTCGTTGGCGCGCAGCAGCGAGTCGAGATATTGGCTGTTCTCCTGGCCGGGCACACAGCGGGCTTGCCACTCCTGCACCTCCACACCCGGGGGAGTCTCCCAATCGAGGGTTCCGAAAATCGGCATGGGCATGCCTTTCACCTGCACGTGCTGCCCCTGCGGCAGGAGTCCACTCATCTGCACACAGGCATAGCCATTTTTAAAGAGAGCCACTCGCTTGGCCTGCATCGGCACCTCATTTGCCCCAAGCACAGGCGGCAGCAGGGCAGCAGCGCCCAGCAAGCAGCGGAAGATACAACGCGGGATCATCATGCCTCCCTCATATCACACCCCTGCTCTTGAATCAAGCTCAAAGTAACACGGCTCCCATCTTTCAGAGATTCGCACACACGCCCCCTCTCTCTCCCACGCCCGAGCCAAAGGCCGCACGCCACCGGTCATACAACCGGCGGCGTGCGGTGAAAAAGGGGGCACCCCTTGCCGGAGCGGCGGCGGGGGCTCAGGCTTGCCCGCCCTCGGCCTCAAGTTTCTGGCGGAGTTTCTCCGGCAGCTTCACTTGGATATGAATATCGCGCAGCTGGTTGGGCTCTGCCGGGGCCGGGGACTCGCTCATGAGATCCGCGCCGCGGTTGTTCTTCGGGAAGGCAATCACCTCACGGATCGAGGAGCAGCCGCCCAGCAGCATCACCACGCGATCCAGCCCGAGCGCCAGGCCACCATGCGGCGGCGCGCCGAAGGAGAAGGCGCTCAGCAAGTGGCCGAACTGCTCTTGGATGGTAGCGTCATCCAAGCCGAGCGCGCGGAAAGTGGCATCCTGAAGATCCTTTTCGTGGATACGGATGGAGCCGCCGCCCAGCTCATTGCCGTTGAGGATAATGTCATACGCCTCGGCGCAGAGATCTGTCGAGATCTCGCCCTTGAGCACCTTTTCCACATCCTCCGGCACCGGGCGGGTGAAGGGGTGGTGGATGGCGCAGAAGCGCTGCGACTCCTCATCCCAGCCGAAGAGCGGGAAGCGCACCACCCAGAAGAGATCCACATCCGTATTATCTTTCAGGAGCTCCATGTAGTTGGCGCATTCCAAGCGGACGCGGCCGAGGATGGTGCAGCTCTCCTCCCAAGGACCGGCGGCAAAGAAGATGCAGTCACCATCCTCAATATTGAGGCGCTGCTTGAGGGTATCAATCTCTTTCTGCGAGAGGCGCTTGGTGATGGGGCTCTTCCACTCTGCGAGGTTGTCCGCCTCACGCACCTTGATATAGGCCAGCCCCTTGGCGCCGGCTTCCACCGCCGTCTGGGTGAGGGACTCAACCTGCCCCACGGAGGGGGAGAAGCCCTTGGCGTTGATGGCTTTGACCACGCCGCCATTGGCCACGGCGGAGGAGAAGACGCGGAACTCACTCTCAGCGAAGATGTCCGAGCAGTCGGTGATCTTCATCTCAAAGCGGCGGTCAGGCTTGTCGGAGCCGTATTGATCCATCGCATCATGCCATGTCACGCGCGGGAAGGGAGTGGAAATCTCACGGCCGATCGACTCGCGGAACACGCGCTTCAGCATGGCCTCCACCCAGCTGTAGATATCTTCCGGCGTGATGAAGGAAGCCTCAATATCAATCTGCGTGAACTCCGGCTGGCGGTCAGCGCGCAAGTCCTCATCGCGGAAGCAGCGCGCCACCTGGAAATATTTTTCGAGGCCGGCCACCATGAGAAGCTGCTTGTACTGCTGCGGCGCCTGCGGGAGCGCATAGAACGCGCCGGGAGTCAGGCGGCTGGGCACCAAGAAATCGCGCGCGCCCTCAGGCGTGCTCTTGGAGAGGATGGGGGTTTCAATCTCCAGGAACCCCTGCTCGTCCAAGTAGTCGCGCATGGTCTTGGTGATGCGGTGGCGCAGGATCATGTTGCGCTGCATCTCGGGGCGGCGCAGGTCGAGGAAGCGGTATTTGAGGCGGATATCCTCATTAGCCACGTTGCGATCCAGCTGAAAAGGCAGCACGGCGGCGCGGTTGAGCACGCGCAGGCTATCGGCCTCCACCTCAATCTCGCCGGTGGCCAGATCCGGGTTAGTGGCATCCACCTCAGCCGTCTTAAGACGCGCCACCACCTTGCCCGTCACTTGGATGACACTCTCCACGCGCAGCCCCTCTGCCAGCTTGGCCAGCTCGGCATTAATCTCCGGGTGAAACACCACCTGCGTCTTGCCCTCGCGATCGCGCAAGTCGATGAAAATCACGCCACCGTGGTCGCGCACGGTATCGACCCACCCCACCAGAGTCACCTGTTTGTCGATGTCCGCCGGGCGAAGGTCATTGCAGTTGTGGGTTCTGTACGCACTCATATCGTATAAAAAACAGCAGGAACGAAGTGTACCCCACCCCACCCGAATGTCAAGCCGAATTTGCGTCTGACACGCACGCAGCGCGCCTTTTCAGCTCCGGCGGGCGGCGAGATCCGCCTGCAGTGCCGCGAGGATATCCTGCTCCGGGCGGAAGTTGGCATCGTGGTGCGAGGAGCGGATGAGGGGGCCGCTGGCAACATGGCGGAAGCCTTTTTGCAGGGCGATCTCGCGCAGCTCATCAAACTCCTCCGGGCGCACATAGCGGATGACGGGCAGGTGCCGCGCCGAGGGGCGGAGGTACTGCCCCATGGTGAGCACGGTGACGCCATGGGCCAGCAGGTCGTCCATGGTGCGCTGTATCTCCTCCCGGCTCTCGCCCAGGCCGAGCATGATGCCGCTCTTGGTCACCACCATGCCCGGCGCCATCTCGAGGGCGCGCGCCAGCATGTGCAGGGAGCGGCGGTACTGCGCGCGAAAACGCACCAGCGGTGAGAGCCGCTCCACGGTCTCGACATTGTGGTTGAAGATATGCGGCCGCGACTCCATCACCTGTGCCAGCGCGTCCTCATTGCCATTGAAATCTGAGGTAAGCACCTCGATGATCGTCTCCGGGCTGGCCTCCCGGATGGCGCGGATGGTGGCGGCTATATGCCCGGCGGCGCCGTCCTTCAGATCATCGCGGGTGACCATGGTCACCACCGTGTGGGAAAGCTGCATGTGAGCCACCGCCTCTGCCACCTTGCGGGGTTCCTCCGGATCCAGCGGGGCGGGCTTGGCGGTGCGGGTGGCGCAGAAGCCGCAGGCGCGGGTGCATACATCACCGCAGACCATGAAGGTGGCGGTGCCGTGGCTCCAGCACTCACCGCGGTTGGGGCACATGGCTTCTTCACACACGGTGACAAGCGAATTGCCTTTCACCAGCCCCTGCACGTGGTGAAACGCGCGTCCCTTGGGCAGTTTGACTTTCAGCCATGATGGTTTGCGGGTGTTCTCTTCGGACATGACACAGCCAGTTATGCACTATTATAGCGCATCTTGCAAGAGTAAAAAGCAGAAGAGAGCGTCATTGCGCCGGCAGAGGCCGCGCCGTACCCGGAGGCGCCACACCCAAACATTTAGCGAGTTAGATTGCACAAAACGTGTACTTGTGGGAGAGTATACCCGACAGGCTGCGAACAAGGCCTGCCACACACCAAACAATACAATACTGCTATGACCCAAAGAAACATCACACGCTATACCTACGAGACCACTTCCTTTCAGGGGTGGCGCCTGAGTATCTGCCGCAAGTGGAACCAGTTCACCAAGTATTTTTCGGATCGCCAGTATGGGAGCGAGGAAGCGGCTTTCCGCGCCGCCATCGAGATGCGCGATCGCATTTTTGAGGCGCTGCAAAAGTCACCGGATGACCCACGCGCTGTATTTGAGCAGTTTAAAAACGGCCTGGCCGACACACCGGCGGCTGAGCCGGCCCCGGCCAAATCAAAGTGAATGGGCCGCGAGTGGGCGGCGGGAGAGAGAGTATTTTTTCTCTCGCTGCCCACCCCACCGGCGCTAGCGGAACTCACGCCGCGCGGTGGCGGGGAGAGCCAGCAAAAAGCGCTCCCCGTATGTTTTGCGCGTGAGCCGTGAGTCCAGCAGAGTCACCACGCCGGAGTCAGTCTTGGAGCGGATGAGGCGGCCGACTCCCTGGCGGAACTTGAGCACTGCCTCCGGCAGGGTATACTCAGCAAAGGGGTTGCCGCCGCGGGCGCGGATATCCTCAAGCCGCGCCTCCACGAGCGGATTGCCCGGGGATTCAAAAGGAATCTTGGTCAGGATCACATGCGTGAGCGCCTCCCCCGGCACATCCACCCCCATCCAAAAACTATCTGTCCCCAGCAGCACGCTGCCGCTCTGCCGGCGGAAGAGGCGGAGCATCTGGGTGCGGTCCAGCTCATCCCCCTGCACGAGAAGCGGCCAGCCATGCTCCGCGCACACGGGGCGCAGCCGCTCTGCCAATGCCCGCATGAGGCTATAGCTGGTGAAGAGCACAAAGGCGCAGCCGCCGGACTCCTCCAGCGCGCTGCAGATCCAGGTGAACAAGCCCTCCCGGTAGGCCTCCTCCGGCCCCAGCGGAGGCGGGGGCGGCATGCTGCGCGCCACGACGATGCGCATTTGCCGCGCAAAATCAAACGGGCTGCCGATGCGCAGCGAGGCCGCGGACTCCGCCCCCACGCGCCCGGCAAAGTAGCGCGTGCCGATCTCGCCGGCGGAGAGGGTGGCGCTGGTGCAGATGCAGCAGCGCCCGCTCTCGAACAGCTTGTCGCGCAGCAGCGGCGCCACGTTGATGACCGCCGAGCGCAGCAGGGTGAACTTGCCCTCCTGCCCGGCGGTCTCCGCCCAGTAGACACAGGTGCCGCTCTGCTCAAGGGAGATGAGCTCCCGCGCAGCGCTGCGGTAGGACACCAGGCGCGCGGCGTTGTCCATGAGCTCCGCGCGCGCAAGGTCATTCTCCTCATCGCGCGCCATGGTGAGCACCTCCTGCTCCAGCGCCGCCAGCGCAGGGGAGAGCAGATCCTGTGTCCACTCCGGGTGCCGCAGGCGCACCACACCATTGTTCTCCTCCAGCCGGGAATCACGGCGCGCCACGGCAAAAAACTCCTCAGCCGCCGCCTGAGCCTCCTCCACGAGCTGAAGCAAGCGCGGCGTGGCGGCGTGGCGCAGGGTGCCCTTGTGTGTGCGCGGGTTGTACATGCGCAGCAAATCATAGCGCAGCTCAGCCTCCGGCAGCGACACGCCGAATTGGTGTGCCGCCACGCTCTCGATGGTGTGCGCCTCATCGAGGATGACAAAATCATTGGCAAAGATGAAGCCCGGCGCCTCATCCTCCAGTGAGGGCTCCTCCTCTCGCGCCGCCTCAGCCAAGCTCAGCAAGCCGAAAAAGAGTGTGTGGTTGAGCACCACCACATCCGCCTCCTCCACGCGGCGGCGCGCGGCTTGGTAGGGGCAGTGCGGGCCGCAGTTGCGCGGGGTGCACACGTGGTTCTCACTGCATACTTGCGCCCACACTTTGCGGGTGATGTGCAGCTCTGCCGGCAGCTCTGACAAGGAGCCCTCCCCGCAGGCGCGCGACCACTCCAGCAAGTCGCGCAGCTGCCGCACCTCCTCTTGGTTGAAAAGATCAGTCGCCTGCTCGAGCGCGCGCTGCAGGCGCGTCAGGCACAGGTAATTGGCGCGCCCCTTGAGCAGAGCCGCGCGGAAGGTGAGCCCCAGGGCTTTGGCCGCTGTGGGGATATCTTTGCCGAAGAGCTGCTCTTGGAGGTTGATCGTGTGGGTGGAGATGATGGCCTTGCGCCCGCGCTCGAGCGCAAAGCGCACCGCCGGCACCAAGTAGGCCAGCGATTTGCCCACGCCGGTGCCGGCCTCAGCCAGCAGGGCGCTCTCAGACTCCAGCGCCTGCGCCACGGCCACAGCGAGCTGCTGCTGCTCGGCGCGGAACTCAAAGCCGCGGCCGCCGGACAAGATTCCCCCGGGAGAAAAATCGTGGTGTGTCTGGTCTGCTAAACTCAGCACAGGACTCTGCTCTATGCGTAGGAGACAGCTCAGCGCAGGACGCGCTCACCGCCATCCGGCAGGATGATGTTCTGCGGCAGGTTGGGGAAGAAGGTGCGCAGCAGGTTCACATCTGTATTTGCATCCACAAAGTACCACTGGTTGATCTTTGTCTCCCGCTTGGTGAGGCCAGCGCGCGAGACCGGCCCATTCACCCGCTCATCGCGGATGGCAAAGATGTGTGACCTGCGCTCCACGCGCCGGGGGCCTTCGCCGCGCGTGCCCGGGGTACTCACCACCAGCGTGATGGGCAGCACCACCAGGCGGCTGCGCTCTACCCCATTCTGAATCTGATCCACCTGCATCTCGCCGCGCTGATCCCGCTGCACAGTCTTGGCCACGGTCGTGGGCGGCGTCACCACATATTCCGCCACCGGCTCGCGCACGCTGAAGGACTCAATCTTCACGCCGCTTGCCGCGAGCTGGCGCCCCATGTTCACATAGTGATCACGCAGGGCCTTGAGCGCGGCATCCATGCGCGCACGCGCCTGCTCCGGGGTCTCTTTGATGAGGCCCATGGTGATGCGCACCCGAGTCGCCTCATCGCCGGTGCGGCTGGAGTAGCGCTCTGCATAAGCTTTCTTGATGGGCGGGTACATATAATCCAGCGCCCAGCCCATGTCACATGAGCGCACCGCGGCGCCATAACTCCGCGCGGCGCCCACAGCGCTGCGACCCGCCTCAGTCACCTGCCCCGGCGCCGCCCAACACACCGACACCAGCATACCCAATAAGATGGCCATCCATTTCTTCATACCCTTATCCTAGCACGCCGCGCCACTTATGCAAGCAGGAAAGACGCCAGCCGCCCCCTCTCTGCGCGTTTTTTTCATATCCTCAAGCTACCGAGGGGGGGCAAACTCTCCCTGCCGCCGCTTACTCACCCCCTGCTCGTGGGCAGAATCCCCCCTCTGCGCCGGCGGCGCCTGCCTGAAAGCAGCAAGCCCGCCTGCGCGCGGCAGGGGCGGGAGCTCAGAACTCCAGCAGCTCCCGCAGGCGGGCCTTGAACGCCTCCAGTCCCGTGCCCTGCATCGCCGAGATGGGCAGAATCTCAATCTTGGGGAAGCGCTGGCGCAAGATCGCAAGATTCGCCTCCGATTCCGGCTCATCCATCTTGTTGGCCAAAATCAGCCAAGGACGCGCCGCCAGCTCCTCAGAATACAGCTTCACCTCCTTGCGCAGCGTCTGAATCGCCTCCACCGGGTCGTGCTCCAGGCCGGTCATATCCACCACAAAGAGCAGGATGCGGCAGCGCATAATGTGGCGCAGGAACTCATGCCCCAGCCCGCGATTCTGCGAAGCGCCCTCGATGATGCCCGGAATATCTGCGACCACGCAGCGGGCAAACTGCTCATACTCCACCACACCCACCACCGGCTGCAGCGTGGTGAACGGATAGCTCGCCACCTTGGGAGCCGCGCGGGAGATCGCGCCGAGCAGCGAGCTTTTGCCCGCATTCGGATAGCCCACCAGCCCGGCGTCCGCAATGCGGCGCAGCTCCAGGAAATACACGCCGGACTCCGCCTCCGTGCCGAACTCAAACACCGTGGGCGCCTGATCCGTGGCAGAGCGGAAATGCCAGTTACCGCGGCCGCCCTTGCCACCCTGGCAGAGCACAAAGCGCTCACCGGGCTCCGTCAGGTCAGCAATCTGCTCCAGCTCAATCCCATCCCCCTCACGCTCCAGCCACGTGGCTTCCTGCATCGTGGCGGCATTGCTGCGGTACACCACCGTGCCGGGGGGCACCTTGCCCACCACCGTGCGGCCGGATTTGCCGTGCTTGAGCGCGTGCATCCCGGGCATACCATCCGTCGCCACCAATTTCGGATCATAAAAATAGCTGCGCAGATCATTCACACCCGTACTCACCTCCAGCACCACATTGCCGCCATCCCCGCCATCCCCGCCATCCGGGCCACCGCGCGGCACAAACTTCTCGCGCCGGAAACTCGCGAGCCCATTCCCGCCCTTGCCGGCCTTTGCAAAAATGCGTATATGATCCACAAACATGGCAGCCAGCTTAGCTTATTGAGTCCCCCTTGTCAAGGGAAACAGGATTTCCCCGGGAGGGAAGATTGACACAGAAGTATGCTTCTTTCGTAAAATTAGGCTTGCATTTCGGTTCAGTTTAGCATATATTGCCCCTGCTTCCGTGTGAAGCGCACACCCGGGCGGGTGTCAGAGTGGTCGAATGAGCACGATTGGAAATCGTGTGTGCGCCAAAAGCGTACCGAGGGTTCGAATCCCTCCCCGTCCGCGATTTGCCAAAGCCTCCCCCTCTTTTCGAGCGGGAGGCTTTTTCCGGGTCACCCCCTCACTTTGTTGCATGCGTTTTCTTGCTCTGCCGGCAGCAGGGCGCGGCGGTGGGAACTGCGGCGGCGTGAGGCAGGGCGGTTTTTTGCTTCCCATAAAGTTACTTGAAGCTGTATAATGGCGGCCAGCATGAATGGGTATTACAGCATTGCCAAAGTGGCGGCGGTGTCCGGCTTGTCAGCGCCGACACTCCGATTCTACGAGCAGGAGGGGCTCATCCCCCCCGTGCCGCGCGATGGTGCGGGTAACCGCGTGTATGGGGAGCAGGAGATGACGCGCATCAACACCATCCGCTGCCTGCGCGCGGCCGGGCTGACGCTGCCGCACATCAAGCGCTATTTTGCGCTCACGGAGGGTGGGGAGGACACGCTGCGCATCCGCCGCGAGCTCTTGCTCGATACTCAGGAGCAGCTCATTGCCCAGCTTGAGGAGCTGCAGCGCTGCATGTCCTACCTCAAGCTCAAGCTCCAGCACTACGATGCCTGCCTCTCCGCGCTGAGCAAGGGCGAGAAGCCGCCGGTTTTTCACTCAGAAGAGCTCAACAAGCTCTTTGCCGACGACGAGGCTTAGGGCTTGATGATGCGCGGCAGCCGCACGCCGAGGCCGGTGAAGATCTCCCACGGGATGCCCCCTGCCCACTCCGCGACTTGCTGCACGGGCAGCTCCGGGCCTATCAGCTCTGCTTCATCTCCCTCACACACGCCGGTGGCGGCGGTGGCATCGACAATGAGGAGATCCATGGTGACCCGCCCCAGCACCGGGCAGCGCTGCCCGCGGATGCTCACATACGCCCCGCGGCCGGAGAGGTGGCGCGGCCAGCCGTCGGCATAGCCGATGCCGAGAGTCGCCACGCGAGTGGGCACGGGGGTGGTGTAGGTGCGGCCGTAGGAGATGCTGCGGCCGGCAGGCAGATCGCGCACGAGCGCCACGCGCGAGAGGAGGCGCAGGGTGGTGCGCAGCTCTGCCGCAGCGGGGGAGGGCACCGGGGCGACACCGTAGAGGATGATGCCGGGGCGGGTCATATTGGCCTCCGGGATGCGGAAGCCCATGAGGCCGGCGCTGGCGCCGAGGTGTCTGTATGTCAGCTCAAAATGCAGGCCGAGCTCCCGCACGCAATCGCCGAAGAGGCGGATCTGCTCAGCGGTGTAGGCGGGGTCCTCATCTGCTGAAGAGAAGTGGGACATGGCGCCCTCGATGCGCAGGTGGTGCAGCTGCTTGAGCTGCGGGATCACGCAGCCGAGCTGCTCCGGCAAAAAGCCCTCACGCCCCATACCGGTGTCCAGCGCGAGGTGCAGCGCAAACCTGCGGCCGCTCAAAGCCGCCAGGCGGTCAAAATGCTCAGCCTCTGCCAGCGAGGAAACCACGCACCCCCAGTTGTGGCGCACGATCTCCTCACGCTCTGCCGCAAATGTGGGCCCCAGGATAAAGGGGGGCGCCTCCACGCCGGCCTGCATCAGCCGCCGCGCCTCGCCGACATTGGCCACGCCGAAAAACGCCACTCCCTCCTCAGCATCCAGCCGCCGCGCCACCGCCTCCAGCCCGTGGCCGTAGGCATTGGCCTTCACGATGGGCATCTGCAGCGCCCCGCCCGCGAGGCGCCGCGCCACGCGCAGGTTGTGCGCCACCGCCTCCACATCCGTCTCCACCCATGCTCTCGGAGGACTCTCGTGATTCATACAGCCGCCACTCTAGCATCTTTCGCGCGGGGGCGCAAGCGCAATGTCACACCGCTCGCGCCCGCAATATGGTATAGTGCACGCTTGACAGGAGGCGGCGCTGCGTATACTATGGGCTTTCGCTAATAATAAGACAGAAGAACTAGACAGAATGGAAAAATATATATATCGTTTCGGAAACGGGAAAGCAGAGGGAGATGGCTCCATGAAAGCGCTGCTGGGCGGCAAGGGCGCCAATTTGGCGGAGATGGCTCGCATCGGCCTGCCGGTGCCTCCGGGATTCACCATCACGACAGAGGTGTGCACGTATTATTATGAACATGACCACACCTACCCGGAAGATATGGACAAGCTGGTGCGCGAGAGCATGGCGGAGATGGAGGCCGGCCTGGGGCACCGCTTCGGCGCGGTGGATGAGATGCCGCTGCTGGTATCGGTGCGCTCCGGCGCGCGGGAGTCGATGCCGGGGATGATGGATACCATCCTCAACCTCGGGCTCAATGATGAGACCGTGCTGGCGCTGGCAGCCGCCACGGGCAACCCGCGTTTTGCGTGGGATTGCTACCGCCGCTTCGTGCAGATGTATGGGGATGTGGTGATGGGGGTGCAGAAGAAAGAGGGCGAGGATCTGGAGCCGTTTGAGGCGCTGATCCACGCGCTGAAGCAAGAGCGCTACGGCCGCAATGTGAGTGATTCTGAGCTCACGGCCGAGGATCACCAAGAACTTGTGGAGCGCTTCAAGACGCTGGTGTTCCGCTCCACAGGGCGGCAATTCCCCACCAATGTGTGGGAGCAGCTCTTCGGCGCCATCGGCGCGGTGTTTGGCTCGTGGAACAACGAGCGCGCCATCACCTACCGCCGCAAGTACAACATCCCCGGCAGCTGGGGCACGGCGGTGAATGTGCAGTGCATGGTGTTCGGCAACACCTCAGAGCGCTCCGGCTCCGGCGTGGCCTTCACCCGCAACCCCGCTGTGGGCACCAATGAGTTCTACGGCGAATTCCTGCTCAACGCACAGGGTGAAGATGTGGTGGCCGGTGTGCGCACGCCGGAGCCGGTCGCGCGGCTCGCGGAGCTCATGCCCGAGGCCTATAGTGAGCTCTGCGGCATCCGCACCACCCTCGAGCAGCACTTCCGCGATATGCAGGATTTTGAGTTCACCATCCAAGACGGCAAGGTGTTCATGCTCCAAACGCGCAACGGCAAGCGCACCGGGCTCGCGGCTTTCCGCATTGCCTGTGATCTGGAGCGGGAGGGCCTCATCGACTGGCAGACAGCCGTGCGCCGCATTCCGGCGGATCAGGTGGATCAGGTGCTCGCGCCTATTTTTGACACGGAGGCTGTGGCGCACGCCAAGCGCCTGGCTAAGGGGCTCAATGCCGGCCCCGGCGCGGCTTCCGGGCGTTTTTACCTGAATGCTGACCGCTGCGCTGAGGCGGCAAAGCTCGGCGAGAAGGTGCTGCTCGTGCGCCTCGAGACCTCACCGGAAGACCTGCGCGGCATGATGGCGGCAGAGGGTATCCTCACCGCGCGCGGCGGCCTCTCCAGCCATGCGGCCCTTGTGGCGCGGCAGATGGGCAAGGTCTGCGTGTGCGGCGTGGAGGAGATGGAGGTCGACTACGCCTCCCGCACCATCACCCTGGGGGGTGAGACCTTCCGCGAGGGCGATTTCCTCTCGCTGGACGGCTCAGCCGGCCTTGTGTACGCGGGGCAGGTGCCCACAGCGCCTTCGGAGATCATCCGCGTGCTGCTCAACAAGAGTGTCAAGCCGGAGCAGAGCCGCAGCTACCGGGACTTCGAGCGCGTGATGGAGTGGTGCGCCCGCGCCACTCGCCTGCAAGTGCGCACCAATGCCGACTCGCCGGATCAGGCAGCCGTGGCCATCGCTTTCGGGGCGGTGGGCATCGGCCTCTGCCGCACGGAGCACATGTTCTTCAGCGGCAACCGCATCGACTTCATGCGCCGCATGATTCTCTCCGACCGCGAGGACGACCGCCGCGAGGCTGTTTCCAAGCTGCTTCCCTTCCAAAAAGGTGACTTCAAGGGCATCTTCAAGACCCTCGCCGGCCGCCCGGCCACGATCCGCCTGCTCGACCCGCCGCTGCACGAGTTCCTGCCCCACACCAAGGAGCAGCAGCTCGACATCGCGCAGAAGTTCAACATCCCCGTGGAGCGCATCATGCGCCGCGTGATGGAGCTGCATGAGTTCAACCCCATGCTCGGCCACCGCGGCTGCCGTCTCGGCATCTCGTTCCCTGAAATCACCGAGATGCAGGCGCGCGCCATCATTGAAGCCGCCATCGAGGTGCAGGAGGAAGATGGTGTGGAGGTGCGCCCGGAAATCATGGTGCCGCTGGTGGCATTCAAGCGCGAGCTCGACCTGCAGAAGGCGGTCATCGACCGCGTGGCAGAGCAGGTGTTTGCGGAAAAAGGCCGCCGCCTCTCCTACAAAGTGGGCACGATGATGGAGATCCCCCGCGCCTGCCTCACGGCTGATGAGATCGCGCAGACGGCGCAGTTCTTCTCTTTCGGCACCAATGACCTCACCCAGACCGGCCTCGGCATGAGCCGCGATGACTCGGCCTCGTTCATGAACACCTACCGCAATCTCGAAATTGTGGAGGGCAATGTCTTTGCCAGCATCGACTGCGGCGGCGTGGGCAAGCTCATGCAGATCGCCATCGACCAGGGCCGCGCCACCCGCCCGGGCATGAAGATGGGTATCTGCGGCGAGCACGGCGGCGACCCCGCCTCGGTGCGCTTCTGCCACAAGCTGGGGCTTGACTATGTGTCCTGCTCGCCCTACCGTGTCCCCACGGCACGCCTGGCAGCAGCACAGGCGGCTTTGGAAGATCAGGGCAAATAATCCCCCCTGCCTGAGCTCACCCCCTCTCCCCCCGGCCTGCCCCGGCGGGGGGAGAGGCGAGGGGCTAAAGAAATGCGGCTCTGTTTGAGTTTTGCTGGAGTGTTAGAGAGATTAGAGCAAACAAAAAAAG
>JAFLSS010000040.1 GCA_022510805.1 Akkermansiaceae bacterium | reverse complement strand
AAACGATTAAATATCAACATGATGGATTACATGAAACCCGAATTTCAAATTCGTATGACAGGAGGCAGGAGTCCCTTTGGGTGTCCGGCGTGCGGCGTATAAAAAAGGCCTCCGCATCCGAGCGGGGGCGGATGCGGAGGGAAAAGAGGCAGGGAACGCGAGGCGTTCTTATTCTTTTGACGGCGGGAGGAGGCCCTGTTTTTGGAGGAGGGCGTCGGGGTTGGGATCGCGGTGCATGAAGTCGCGGTAGATTTCAGCGGCGGGTTTGCTGTCGCCCTTGGAGAGGATGCACTCACGATAGGCCGCGCCGGTGGCGGGGTTCAGCACACCTTCTTTTTGGAAGCGAGTGAAGACATCTGCCGCGAGCACCTCAGCCCATTTGTAGGAGTAATAGCCGGCGGCGTAGCCACCGGTGATGCAGTGCGTGAGCTGGCGCATCAGCGAATTGGGGGCCACGCTGAGCGGCGCGCGCCAGGGCGCCAGCAGTTGCTGCGAGGCGGAGTCCAGGTCACGGCCTTTGAATTTGGCATCATAGTTGATGTGCATTTCCATATCGAGCTTGGCGATGCAGAGCTGGCTCATGTTGTCATGCGCAGGGAAGAAGAAGCGGCTCTGCTGCATTTTTTCGATGAGGGAGGCCGGGATGGGCTCTCCGGTTTGGTAGTGCACGGCGTAGGTGGCGATGCCCTGGGGCTCCCATGTCCAGTTTTCGTTCATCTGGCTGGGCAGCTCCACAAAGTCCCAGGCCACGCTGGTGCCGCAGTGAGACATGAGCTCGGTGTCGCCGAGCAAGGCGTGCATCATGTGCCCGAACTCGTGGAAGAGGGTTTCGACATCATAGTGGGAGAGCAAGGCGGGTTTGTCCGCTGTGGCGGGGCTGGCATTGGCCGCGAGGGTGGCGAGGTGCGGCGCGTGGGGGAGGCCATCATGCGCGGGGGTGCCGTAGTTGAGAGGGAGCACCCAAGCGCCGGCGCGCTTGCCGGTGCGGGGGAAGATGTCCATGTAAAACGAGCCGAGGTGAGCGCCGGACTTGTTGTCATACACGGCAAAGACTTTCACCTCCGGGTGCCACACTTCGACCACGCCGTCGGGGCAGGTTTCACCCGGTTTCGGGCAGCAGGAGGGGACGTTTTTGATGGTGATGTCATAGAGGCCTTGGAAGATGCTGAACATGCCCTTGAGCACGTGGGAGACCTCCTGGTAGGGGCGCAGGGTTTCGGGGTCGAAATTGTAGCGTTCCTTGGAGAGCTTACGCATGTAATAGGACGTGTCCCAGGGGTTGAGCTTCTCTGCGGGCTCGCCTTTGCAGCGGGAGATATAGGCAGAGAGTTCTGCCACCTCGGCATCGAACGCCGGCTTGACTTTCTGCATCATCTCGTCCACAAAGGCCATGGCGCGGGCGCCGCTGCCGGCCATGCGGCGCGCCAGCTGCATGTCCGCGAAGTTGGCAAAGCCGAGCAGCTCTGCCAGCTCTTTGCGCAGCTCCATCACGCGCGCCACGATGGGGGCGTTGTCATAGGGCTCACGCTTGCCGATGGTCGTGATGCCCTCCCAGCATTTTTTACGGGTTGACTCCACATCGCAAGAGTAGATGACCTCGCGGGCGCTGGGTGCATCGAGCGTGATGAGCCAGGCGGGTTTCTCCGCAGAGCCATAGCCTTTTTGCAGCGCCTCGTGTTGGGCGCGTGCCATCCAGTCAGGGCTCATGCCTTTCAGGAGCTCGGCATCCTCCACCAGCCATTCCCAGGCCTTCGTGGAGTCGAGCACGTTTTTGTTGAATTGGAGCATGAGGCGCGAGAGCTCTTCACGCACCTGAGCCAGGCGTGCTTTTTTGTCGGGGGAGAGGTCGGCGCCGCTGTCGCGGAAGGAGTCCACCACCTGGCGGACAAAGCGCTGCTTGGCGGGGCTGAGCTGCTGAACCCAGGGCTGGGCGGCGGCGTTTTTGATGACATGCCAGAGCTGCTCATCAGCGGTGATGCCGGAGCCGAAGGCGCTGAGCTCGGGGATGAGGGATTCCTGCACGTCGCGCAGTTGGTCATTGTCCATCACAGAGCTGAGGTGATGCAGGGCGGTATCAGCGCGCTCGAGCTCGTAGGTCATGCGCTCATAGGCGCCGAAGACATTGTCAAAAGTGGCTTCATCGGGTTTCACGCGGCGCAGAGCTTCCTGGCGTTCGCGGCCGAGCCGGATGGCTGCGAGGATATCAGCCTTGGCGGCTTCCGGGGTGAGGGCTGACCACTGCGGGTACAAGCAGTCGTCAAAAAAGGGGTGACGCACGGAGGCGGGCTCCGGCGCGGCGGGTTCTGCCACGGCAGGGCTGATGCCGAGCAGGCCGGCCATGGCGGCGGTCAAGATGATGGAGGAGTATTTCATGATTATATAGGATACGTTGAGAAGGCGGTGAATCTTTCACCCGAAGCTTGGCTGGGGCGGTTATTTGTTGCGCACGCCGCAGTGGGGGCAGGTCACGATGCCGCGCTCCTCCGGGCGGAGGAAGCGGAAGCCGCAGACGCGGCAGACAGCGCGAGTGCGCCGCCGGCGCAGACGCCGCATTTTGGAGGAGATCTGCACGGGGATCATCACCGCCACCACGGCGAATAAGGTGCCGAAGAGCAAGGAGTAAAAATAGCCCTGCAGGTCGAGCTCGAGGGGGATCACGGCTGCACCTCCTCTCCGGCTTCCGGCGCGGCGGCGGCGGGTGGGAGATCCAGCAGGTGATCCACCTCCGGCAGGGCGGAGTCCGCCGGCTCACGCACCAGCGGGAGGGGCAGCGCGGCGGCGGGCTGCACGCGGCGCAGGGGCGCGAGATCATGCGAGGGGATGGGGAGCTGCGCCGCCGGGTCAGCATAGGCCGGGAGGCGCAGGGGAAGCGCGCTGCGCTGCCGCACCTGAAAACGCGTCAACTCGTCGTTGCGGTAGTACACATTGCCCACGCCGCGCGGGTGCAGCGGCGGCGGCGTCACCACGCGCACCAGGGAGATCACCCCCACCACGAGCAGCACCGCCAGCAGAAAAAAGAGCGGCAGGAACCCCGGCATGGGGCGCTTGTGCTTGCCGTGGTAGAGGAGATGGATGGAGTCGCGTTTCATTCGTCCAATGCCGGGCGGCCGAAAAAGGCGCAGGTGTACCCGCGCGTCATGATTTTGTCTGCGAGTTGCTGGATGGTGCCCACGGCCACGGCTTCATCGCACACGATGATCACGGTGACTTGCGCCGGCGTGGGGGATGCCCACGCGTCGAGCACCTCATCCATGCCGTCCAGGCCACGGGTGACCTCACGGTCCTCCAGGAAGAAGCGCGGGGTTTCGCCGGGGGTCACGGTGATGATGTGCGACAGGGCGCGGTCATAGGAGCCGATGACGAAGTGCGAGGCGGCCGGGCGCACATTGATTCCATAGCGCGGCGGGCGGTAGCTGTTGAGCAGCACGCACATGCAGAGCAGCACAAAGAGATTCACCCCCGCCAAGATGATGATGGCGAATCCGGAGCCTTTCAGATTGGAGCGAACGCGGCGCATGGGTTATTCCTGTGGGGAGAGGGGGGGGGAGAGTCAGGCTGCCGGCGGGTGGGCGGCTGTTTTTTTCTCGCGGCGGGATTGGGGGCTGCGCGTGCGGGCATCACATATGATATGCACGCACTCCAGCCCGGCGCGCTCGACGCTGTTGATGATCTTGCGGGCGCGTGCAGCGAGATACATGTAGAAGATGTATGCGGGGATGGCGAGGGTGATCCCGGTGGCGGAGACCATGAGCGCGTGGCGGAGGGCGCCGGCAATCTGGGGGATGGCGGCGCCGCCATCCGTGATGCCCGGCTGCTCATAAAAGTCCATGAGCGCGAGGATGGTGCCCAGCAAGCCCAGCAGGGGCATCACCGTGGCGCACACGAGGAGAGTGCGGATATTGCGATCCACCCGAAACACCTCCAGCTCAGCCGCCTCGAGCGCGATCTCCCGCAGCTCGCTGCGCGCCAGCTTGGGGCGGGAGAGCACGGCCTCCACCACGCGCGCCATGGGGCCGGGCAACTGCCGCACCTCATGCAGCGCTTCGTCATACTGCCCGCTGCGCAGCAGCGCGGACAGGCCGCGCAGGAAATCACCGGAGTTGATGTTCACGCGGTGAAAGTAGAACAGGCGCTCCGCAATGACGGCCAGGGCCAGCACGGCGAAGAAGACGATGAGCCACAGGATGGGCCCCATGTCGATGATGATTCCGTTGGGCATAAGGGCGAAGGGAGGGAGGGGGATCAGGCCTGCGGCTGCGCCGGGGAGATGGACTCCTGCCCGAAGTAGGGCACCAGCGCCTCGGGGATGCGCACGCTGCCATCCGGCTGCTGGTACTGCTCGAGGAGCGCCACATACAGGCGGGGCAGCGCGGTGCCGGAGCCATTGAGCGTGTAGGGCACGCGCATCTTGCCATCGGCAGTCTTGTAGCGCAGCTTCATGCGACGGGCTTGATAGTCGGTGAAGCAGGAGCAGCTCGACACCTCCAGGTACTTGCCCTGCCCCGGCGCCCAGACTTCGATATCATAGGTCTTGGCAGAGGAGAAGCCCACATCCCCAGTGCAGAGCTCGATGACGCGGTAGTGCAGCCCGAGTTTCTGCAAGATACTCTCGGCATGCCCGGTGAGCAGCTCGAGGGTGCTGAAGCCCTCCTCCGGGCGGCAGATGGTCACCAGCTCCACCTTGTCGAACTGGTGCACGCGGATCATGCCCTTATTCTCGCGGCCGGCGGAGCCTGCCTCACGGCGGAAACAGGGCGTGTAGGCGGTCATCTTGATGGGCAGATCCGCCTCGCGCAGGATCTGCTCGCGGTAAAGATTGGTCACCGGCACCTCGGCCGTGGGCACGTTGAACATGGTGTTGTCCTCCAGGCCGTACATGTCTTCCTCAAACTTGGGGAGCTGGCCGGTGCCGTACATGCACTCACGCTTCACGACAAAGGGCACGCCCACTTCCTCATAGCCGTTCTGCCGGGTCTGCACGTCCAGCAGGAAATTGATGAGCGCGCGCTCCAGGCGGGCGCCGAGGCCGCGGTAGACAATGAAGCCCGAGCCCGAGATGCGGGCGGCATCTTCAAAATTGAGCAGGCCGAGCTCCGTGGCGATCTGCACGTGATCCTTGGGCTCAGCGAGGGCGGGCTGCTCCCCCCAGTAGCGCAGCACCGGGTTGGCCGACTCATCAGCGCCCACGGGGGCGGCATCATGCGGCATATTGGGGATGGCGAGCAGCAGCGCCTCCTGCTCCTCGGTGGCGGCGGTGGCGGCGGCCTCCAGCTCGCGCAGGCGGTCACCTACCTCAGTCATGCGTTTTTTGAGCTCCTCAGCCTCTTCTTTTTTACCGGCTTTGAGCAGGCCGCCGATGAGTTTGGATGAGCTGTTGCGCTCTTGGGAAAGCGCCTGTTTTTCGGTCTCGATCTTGCGGCGTTTCTCATCACACTCCAGCACCTTGTCCACAAGCTGCCAATGCTCCCCCCCGCGCAGCCGCACGCGCTCTTTCACATACTCAGCATTTTCTCTGATAATTCGAATATCCAACATGACACCCCATCCTACCACAAAACGCGCCACTTGGCAACGCTAATCCGAGTGGAGCGCAGACAAAAAATGGCGGTGCTTACGCGCCTTCCCCCCTGCCCCGCCCACGCGGTGAGGCAGGCCGGCCCGCAAGCAGACTCCCCCGGCTCCGCAGCGGGGGAAAGCCCGCCGGGAGCCAGGGGAGTGATTTTGCCGAAAGCGTGAGGAGAGAGGCGGATCAGAAGCTCATCTTGTAGCCCACGCCGGCATTCATCTCAACGAGATTCTTCCAGACCTCCATGCTGAAGTCCACAAAGATATCGCTCGAGTTGCCGGTGGGCAGCGTGAGCCCGGCGCCGAGCTCCAGGCCGACCACGCCCTTCTCAGAGCTCTTGACCTTGGCGCTCTTGGCGGCGGCCTCCTGCAGGGCCACAGAGGCCACGCTCCGGCGGTCAGCCAGCTCAGCTTTCACCAGCGCACGCGCTTCGAAGATGCCGATGTGGTTCCACAGCTGAGAGCCCACCGGGGTCTGCAGACGAGCACCCATGCCGAGGGTGACGGCATTGTGGTTCTGCCCATCCACGCGCAGAGCCGCATCGCTGCCGGTCTCCGTGTAGCTGTCCACGCGGCTGTTGCGCCAGGCGGCGTTGAAGACCGCCTGCAGGCAGGTGCCGCTCTCAGCATCCAACACCGAGCTGTAGCCCAGCTCATACATGAGGCCGAAGCCCAGCGCGTCCGTATCGCCCTTGGTCGTGTAGCTGCCGAGGCCGTAGTTGACCGTGCGGTCCACCTTGATATCAGCGCGGCCCACAGTGCCGATGAGGGTGTGCTTCCACGAGCCTTGGGAGAACTGCGCAAAGGCCGACACATAGAAGGTGTCCATGTTGCCCTTGAGGGAGTCCGGGCCCTCGCCGGTGATGTCATTGTACATGGCGCTGATCGCCAGGCCCACCACACTCGCGCTGCCCATCGTCACGTCCACCCCCACGCTGCCGCCCCAGCCGGTCGTCTTGAAGCCGGGCAGCATCCCCTCAGCATCCTGCTTGTAGTAGCTGTTTTCAGCACGCAGCCAGGTGGAGGTCACCGCGGACTCGGGCGCGTCATTGCCGGCGGGTGTCATGGTGGTGGTGCGGTTGCGCACATTGCGCATCTGGCGCTCCAGGTCAGCAGACACCGCCTGGCCGAGCACAGCCGTGCTCGCGCCCGCCACGGCAGCCAACACGCGGTTGGCCTCTGCCACATCGGCGCGGCTCTTCGGGGCGTCCTCACCCAGCAGGGCATACACCACATTATCCACCGCCTGCAGCGTCTTGCCCTCGTGCTTGCCCCAGAGCAGCTCTGCCCCGGCAGCCGAGTTCACATTGTCCGCATAGCGGGCGTAGATGTTGGTGTTGTCCTGGGTGACACTGCCGTGCAGCGTGCCATCGGCATCTTCCCACACGTAGAACTCCCCGGCATTGCGCACACCCTTGAGGTGCCACTGCACATCATCGCCGATGTTTTTCTCACCGCCGTCTGCGACATCCAGCCCGCCGAGGACGAAGTCGAACACCTCACCATCTTCACCGGAGAGCCACACCGTGCCCTCGTATTGGCCGATGGTCACATCTGCCTTATCTTCAATATTCAGAGAGGAGAGGTGCATACCGTTGGAGCCGTTGAGGCGCTCGAGGTCGAACAGCACCGTGGTGAAGGACCCGGCCTGCAGCTCCAAGCTTCCCATGGTGAGGTTGTTGCCGCCGTTGTGCTCCACCAGGTTGAACGACACGTGGCCGCCGGCTTCATTCAGCACATTCCAGCCCTTGCCGCCCGTCACACCATTGAAGTGCTGCGTGAGCGGGCTGGCGCCGATGCGCATGGTGCCGCTGTAGGCGGAGAGATCACCGTAGAAATAGCGGTCCTCACCCCCCACGAGGAAGTCGATATTCTTGGCATCCGTGGTCGCCACAGAGCCCTCACCCGTGAGGCCGGCCAAGCACCAGCTTGAGGGAGCCTGGTCGGCAGCGCGGTAGAGCACCGGCTCAGCGCCCACAATATTCAGCGAGCCATTCACCGCCAGCACCACGTGGCGCAAGCCGGTGGCGGCATCCACAGAGGCGGAGCGGCTCTGCCGGCTCTCACCGATGGAGAGAGTGCCGGCCACCTGGGGCGCATCCGCCAGCGCATCACTGCCGATGATGACCCCGGCACCCACGCCGGCGCCACCATCCAGAGCAAGCTCGCCGCCGTCTGTCAGCAGCACGTGCGCGCGCTCCTCACCCACAGGATCCACCAGCGAGTCGTCCACGCTGATCTGCCCGCGGACCACGGCCTTGCCGGAGATGCCCACTTGCCCCTGGTAGGAGTAGAACGTGACATCCCGGCCGAACTCATTGCCCATGCCGGCGAGCTCCAGGCGGCCGCTGACCATGGAGAGATTGCCATTGGTCAGTGTCACATCCCCGAGCACGGAGGTCGTGGAGTTCACGCTGGGAGTCGTGCTGTACATGCCGTCCACGTGGTGCACCTCCATATCGGCGTTGTCGATGGTGATGCTGCCGGCATATGTGAGACTGTTCTGCACCAGGTGGGCGGCGTCACCCATCATGTCGCGGAAGTTTTCCAGCTCCGCCTCAGACACGTCATTCTGGAACGTGACCTTGGACTTGCCGTCACCCTGAATATGCAGCACCCCGTTGTCGGTGCCCATCACATTGTGCAGCAGGAGGCCGGTGTCCTTGTAGATGCCGGTCGGCGTGGTGCCCGACAGGTCGATCTCCGTCTGCTTGTCCACAACAATGGCGCCCCAGCTACCCACGGATTCGTAAATATCGCGGTCATTGGAGCTCTGGGCCCAGCTGTCGCTGCCGCCCTGCTGCTCGGTACTCTGGTAGATGGAGCGCTCGGCCGTGCCGCTGGAGACGAGGTGCAGCTGCCCTGCCTCCACAAAGCTGACCTCCCAGCCGAGCACCACACTCGAGGCATCAAAGGTGAGCGCACTGCGCCACGTGCTGATACTCTTGTCGGAGAGCTGGTAGCTCACTCCGTCCGCTCCGGCATTCAGCACATCACCCAGCACGCTGCTCACATTGATCAGCAGCGTGGCGCCATCTTGCGCCGTGAGCTCGCCCGCGCCGCTGAATGAGAAGAGCGGGGTCACAGGGTTCTCCTCATCCACCTGAACAAGGCGGTTGAGGTACAGGGTGCTCGCGCCGGTGAGCGTGAGATTAGCCAGGCCGCTCACGCTGTTGCCGCCGTGCAGGCTCTGAATGGTCAGCTTCGCGTCATCGCTCAGGCCGCCCAGGTCAAACGCCACGCCGGGAGTCGAGTCGCCGTCATGGAGGGTGATCACCCCCGTGTAGGCCGAGCTGTTCTGCAGCGTGCCGCCACCCTGCATGGAGATATCCATGCTCAGGGCGGTGGCGGTGAGGTCGAGGATGGCCGAGGCGCCATTGAGCGTGAAACTGCCTGTCACCCCGGTGCTCTGCACCTGCACCAAGCCGCTGTCGATGCGCACCGCGCCGCTCACCTGAGCGTCATCGCTGATCGAGAGCGCGGGCTGAGTCGTGTCAGCGAGGTCCACATGGATCTCACCGGCCGCGCTGACACCGCTGCCGGAGATGGTGCTGCCCGCCCCCGAGAGCTCCAGCGTGAGCTTCTCGCTCACCTGCGCCGTGCCGGAGAGGCTCACCTGATCAGCCGCCAGCGTGTGGGCCTTATCATCCGCCCCGCCCAGCGTGCCGCCATCCATCTGCAACCGGCTGATCTCCACACCGGTCTTCACATTCAAACTACCATGCGCCACCACACTATCCAGCGCCGCCTGGCGCAGGGTCACATCTGCCCCGGAGGCCACTTCCAAGCTGCCCTGCGTGGCCGTCACGGCAGCCACATCCCAGCCGCCGGCCAGCGTGGTGGTGCCGCTCGCCAGAGTCAGCGTGCCTGTCACCTGCGCCAGATTCGCCCCCGTCAGCAGCGCGCCATTGGAGGTAATCTTGGCGGCGGAGCCCGTGGCCGACAAGCTGCTGCCGCTCTGCAGGAGCAGATCTCCCGCCGTGTTGTGCAGGTAGCCGGACAAGCTCACGCCGGAGGCCACCTCCAGCGTGCTGCCGGTGGCCACATCCACATTCCCGGTCACCTTGAAATCAGCCGCGGTGGACTGCTTGTCAAGCAGCAGGCTCCCCTTGGCCACATTGAGCGAGGTGGCGCTCACCTGCGCCGCGCTCTCAGCCGCCAGAGTCACACTACCCGTCATGCCGGTAGCAGTGCCGGCATTCACCTGCACCGCCCCCAGGGAGGTGTTGGTGAGCTGCACGGAGAGCGACTTCTGCGCCGCTGCCTGCAGGGAGGCGCCGTTGAGGGAGGCCGACACCGCGGCATCCTGCTGCGCCGTGAGCACACCGCCCTCCAGCGCCAGTGCGGAGGAGAGGGTAGCCGCGCCGGCGTAGTTGAGCCGGAGCTCGGCGCCGCTGTTCACCGTGGTCTCGCCGGAGCCCAGCGCGGAGGCGTTTTCCGCCACCACAGTACCGCTGTTGAGAGTGCCGCCCTTGGTCCAAGAGTTGGCGCCCGTGAGCGTGAGCACGCCGGTGAACGCCTCATCCTGCGTGCCGACCACCAGGTCAGCCTCGCCGGAGATATTCCCCTGCAGGGTGTAGCTCGTGTCGCCCTTCACGGTGATACCCCCCACGCTCACCCCCTCTGTGGGTATGCTGATGGTCACCACATCCTCCGTCTCAAGCGAGTCGAAAATCACTGCATCGCCCGTGCGGAAGTCAAGGAAATCCGCCGGGGCATCCGCCAGGTACCATGAGGTGGAGTTCCACTCACCACCGGCTGCCACACCCCAGGTCAGGATACCGGCAGCCTCCTCCACATAGAGGTACAGGCCGGGGGCATCTCCGCTGGTTACGAGATCCAGCTTGTAGCGCATGCGCCCCTCCAGCTTGGGAGTCTGAAGCAGGGTCAGCAGCTCGCTCGGCAGCCCGGCGCCCGCGATGATCAGGTGGCGGCTCCCCTCCGCGAGGGTCACGAGCTCGTCATTCGAGGTGCGGCCGTAGGGGTTGATATCCAGCACGATCTTGTTGTTCGCGGAAGCGGCGCTCAGATCCAGCGTCGCGCCGCTGCCGAGCACCAGCCGCGTGGCCGTGCCCCATGCATCCGACGCATCCGCATGCTGCACACCGAAGAGCAGCGAGCTGCCGCCCTCCAGCGCAATGCGCCCGCGCAGCTCCACCTCCACTCCGGGGTCACTGCCATTGGCCGTGGGGGCATCGGCAAAGCCGAGCGTATCCCCCGCCTTGAGCACCAGGTTCGCGAGGGCGCCATATGTACCGGAGGCCAGCACCCGCAGCTGTGACTGCTCCGCGCGCTGCAAGCCCGCGAAGTCCAGCACGCCATAATCGCCCACCGACACCTCAGAAGTGCCCGCCAGCGTGCCCGCCAGCGCCAGGGTGCCCGTCTCTGCCGCACTGCTGCCCACCGCCGAGAGCGCGAGGCCATCCACCAAGTTGCCCGTCAGCTTCTGGTAACCGCCGGTCACACACAGAGCCACATTGGCAGTCACCCCGCCGGCATACGTGTTATTCTCCGTGGCGGTGCTGTCCGTATTGCAGATCGTCAGCGTGCGCGCATTATTGCCCGTCACACTCGAGGTCGCGGAGGTGCCGGAAAGGGAGTGGATGGTGTAGTCCGCATTATTGACATTCAGCGTGCCGCCGCTGAGCTTGATATCATAATTAGCCAGCGCTGTGCTGATGTTGTTGGCGAAGCCGAATCGCAGCGTACCTTCCTGCACCTCGAACGTGCCGGAGGAGCCGGCTTCTGTCGAGAAATTGGAATTGAGCTGCAGCTCAGCAGATCCGCGCTTGGCAAGCGTCTTTCCGTTGCCATTGTAGCCGGACACGAACTCCAGGCGCCCCGGGAGAACGATTGTTGCATGATCCTCCAGAGCAATATCCCAGTTAGCGGTGCGCTCCGTTGTAGCAGTCAGGTAGAGCGCGCCCTCACCATTCATACCGCTGCCGGCAAGATACAGCGTGCGGCCGCCGCCGGAGTTGTTGAACATCGCACCATTGATGCCAATGCTGCTGCCATCGGTGATATGCACCTCTTTCGCAGAGCGAATATAGCTCTGCAAAGAATTCGTTTCAGTCTGGCCGGTGATCTTGATCGCCGTATCCTTCAGATCCAGGCGGGCCAGGTGCGTCGTCCGGCTGTTGTCGGTGCCCGTGCTATCCAGCACCGACTGCATCATGGCCTGGAAGTTCGCCCACTCCGTGTTGGCGTTGTCCACACCCATGGTCAGATTTTTCAGCACCAGGGTACCATCGCCCGTGATCTTGTTTTTCGCGCCAGCGCCGTTCCAATTGGAAGCTTGGGTGATGACCACTGTACCACCGGCGGCCACATTGATGCCGCCGAAGTTCTTCGCACCGCTTGTCGAGATAGTGAGTTCCGCGGCATCAGCCACAGTGATCCCCTCACCTTCTACTGAGCCGGCGCCGGCAATGCCGATCGTTCCGCGCAGGATGCCACCCAGCTCGAGACTAGCGAGCTCAAAGGTGACAGAGCCGTTCTGCACCGCGACACCGCCGCCAATCACCATGCTCCCTGCGTCACCATCCGTGCCGGAGATGAAGCGCCAATCACCATTCTTCACCACCATGCCGGTCACCTCCTGGTTGCCGGACACCAGCATGTCACCCCCCGTCTCGTGGTCAAAGGTGACCACAGCGTACTCTTGGAAAGTCGCTGGAGCACTTTCATTATCAAGGTCCTTCCATGCGTTTTCAGCCGTCCAATTTCCGCCGACGGTATCCCACAGCAGGTTCTGCGCGTCCACGCTGAAGACCAACTGACCATTCTCATTCAACTCCACGCTCAGCTTGTTAGATGTATCACCATCTATCACCAGGTTGAAATAGGACACCCAGTCGCTTGTCCACCCACCCGCCTCGAAGAGCTGGTAGGCATCTTGGAGATTGAGCACCACATCGCTGGCCGACACATGGATATCCAGCTTGCCATCATCACCGCCACCAGTCAGGCCGGTGCCCAGCGCGCCCACAATCAGCTTGGCCGCACGCTCCAGCTCCACAGTCATGCTGCCGGTGCTCGCAGCCTCCAGGGTGCCCACATTCAGCGTGCCGCCACCCAGGCTGAAGTTGCCATTCAGCGTCAGGTTGGACACCTTGCCGCCATTGGCATCCGTAATGATGAGCGTGCCGGATTCCGCCACAGTGATGGAGCCCTCAGAGCCCGCTGCCAGAGTCACAAAATTCACCGTATCATTGCTGTTCACCGCAAAGCTCACCCCGCTGCCCAGCGAGGTTTCGCCCAGCACAGTGAGCGCACCGGTGCCCCAGTTGAAGGTGCCGCCGGAGATTGTCAGGTTCCCGCCGATCGTCTTCTGCGTTATCGCGCTGATATCCAGCGTACCCTCCTGCAGCTCGAGACTGCCGTTGACCGTGGACCCCGCACTCAGCGTCTGCGTCCCGGCGCCGGTCTTCTTCAGCTTGATCCCCTCTTGCAAAGAGGCGTTAATCGACTGCGTGGTGTTTGCTGCCACATTGACCGTCAGCGTCACCTCATCCTCCACATCAGCGCCTCTCTGGATGATACCCGTCACATCGCCGCCGCCATGCGCCAAACCACCGACAGTCAGGTCTTTGCCGAGGGTGACAATGCCGGCATGGCCGATCTCCAAAAGCCCGGTCAGCGTGCCGCCGCCATTGATGGCCAACTCCTCCGTGATGGTAGAAATACCACCCGCGCCGGAGAGCTCGCCATTAATCTCACGGGTGAGCCCGGGCTTTTTCCAGAAGACCAGCTTGGCGCCGGATGCGATGTTCACCGCGCCATTCAGCGAAGCGCCGCCATTGAAGCGCAGCGTACCACCATTCACATTCAGCGCGCCGTTGATGGTGATGATCCCCTGCCCCACTGTTTCTGTTCCGCCGGACACGAAGCGGAACTCACCCGCGCCGGTCTTGTTGACGGTGATTCCCTCACCAATGGTCAGGCTGCCGTCCGCATTGCTCGCATCACCCGTATTGTTCAGCGTCAGCGTCGCGGTGCCGTCAATGGTAGAGTTGACGCCGATCCGCCCCCAACCATTGATCGAGATATCCCCATTCAGGGTGAGAGTCGCGTCATCGCCCACGGAGAGCGCGCCGTTGTACGAGCTGCCATTGGCCGCGCTCAGGTTCACCGCCGCATTGGCGGCCAGCGACAAGGTGCCGCCGGTGCTCAGCGTCACATTGTCCAGAGTCACCGCACCGCCGATGGTGACCGCGCTCTGGCGGAAGCTTACCCCGCTCAGCGTGAGTGAACCCTCGCTCGCGCCGGAGTGAGTCAGCGACTCGGCATCATACACCAGATTGCTCAGCGTGAGAGTCTTGCCCTCCGCCACATTCACCGCGCCGATGATGCTGAGCGTGTCTTGATCACTATTAGTAGCAGAAATAGTCCAATCCTCAAGGGCTGTCACATTATTCACGACAATATTGCCGCTGATGCTCACCGTGCCATCCCCGCCATCAAACGTGACAGAATCCAGGTTGTAGAAAGTCTCCGCCGCCGGGCTGGTCCAAAATTGGTCATCCGGGCGCCCGGTCTCCACAGCTGCATCAAACCACACATTGTCGGAAGTGCCGTTCCATGTGAGATCCTTGGCATCTTCGCCATCAAAGAAGAACTTGCCTGTCTCTGCGTCCAGCTTCAGCGTCTTGCGGCCGAACTGATTATTGCTGAACACCAGCTGATCCGCATCCAAATACCCCGCAATCGACGCCTTCAAATCATCCCAATTACTGAACACCAAGCGCTCCAAATCCACGCTCGCAAAATTGTAGACCGTCAGATCAGCCAGATGAATCGTCAGCTTCGCGCCGCCTTGGATATCCAGCTCGGAGAGGCCGAACAAGCTTTCCCCTGCGCTCAAGGCGTTGAGGTTGATGCGCGCTTCACCCGCCACACTCAGCGCACCGGCAAAATTCTGCGCACCATCAAGCAAGGAGAGGGTACTGCCATTCCCCAGCGCCAGCTTGGATAAAGCATCGCCCGAGAAGGCGCTCAGCGACTGCACCGCGTTATCCGCCAGCTTCAGCGTCACGCGCTCGCCCAGCTCAATCCCGGAAGCCACATTGGCAGTCGCGTCACTGCCGGTGATGGTGATCGTGGCATCACCCGTGCAAAGCGCTTGGAAAGAGAAGCCCACATCACCGCCCAAGCCGCTGACATTCAGGTTGACATTCTGCCCACTCTCCTCACCCAACTGAATCTTCAGCTTCTGATTGCCGGAGGAGATCAGGCGCCCGGAGTAAGACTCGCCGCCTTGGCGAAGCTGAAGCGAGGCGCCGGGATTTGTGGCCTTGGTGCACCACTCCAGATCCCCGCTGCCACGCAGCTCCGACACTGAGAGTCTCGTGCCTGCCCACTCCATGAAGATCTTGACGTTTTCCGTAGCCTCCAAATAGCCGGAGGTGGTGATATCCGCCATGGACAAATACAGCGTCGCCCCTGCCGCATCCGTATCAACCGCCGGCGCTCCAGTCGATATAGCGCCAGCCCCCGCAAATACGCTCGAGGGGAGAGCGCCCAGAATGAGGTTAGCCTTCCAATCAGAGACAGTAAGCTGTATCTGTGTACTCTCTTTTGACTTGATTTGCAGAGCTGTCTTGTTGATGTACAAATTCTGCAATTCGGACAGAGCGCTCAACGAGTCCTGACTGACAATGACGTAGTAATTATTCTTATTCGTCCCGCCTCCGGCATTATACAGCCACATATCCGACACGTTCAAATTCTCAAACGTGAGATCAATGGAATTGCCATCGCCACCGCTGTGATCCAGCAAAAGAGTATCGCCGGCCTTGCCGCCGGTGAACTTATAGTATCTATGGGCGCCGGCAACCTTATACGCATGAGCGGCTGCTGATTCTTCCAAAGTATATAGTGTCGGAGAATCAGCATTATCACTTCCGGCCTGGGTACCCCCCACCGTACCCCACGTTTTATTACCCGGCTGAGCCCAGGTCCAGGATTCTTCTGCCATGGGAGAGACGGCATTCTCATCATCTTCATCATCCTCCTCACCATCAGCGGCATAGGCAGAAGCGCCGAGCGCAAATGTGCACACACCGCCGACAAAAGCAGCACCTGTGGCAAAGGTGGTAGGCAGAAGAGAAGTGAACGCGGCAAGGCAGGTCAGCAGAGACCTACGCAAGGCTGTGGGGAGATGTAATTTCATAAGCAGTAATATATTAGAAAATAAGCAAAAAGATAGATAGGAAGTTCACATGTGATTATAGCATTTTGAAAGAGAGATACAAGTCAGGAATTGCGAATCGGATTAAATTTAATAAGATAGAATAATGCTGTTATTTTATTTTGACTGAACAGCACGATGTTATTCACTATCAGATAAAACGCGCTACAGACGCAGGATCAACGAGGTGTAGCGATAAAAACAGCGCATCGCATTCAAAAAGAGATGACCACCTATAACAAAAGGCAAGCAGGAGGGAGGGAGAGGCAGCGCGGCGTCAGAGGAGCTGAGTGGTCTCGGGGGGGACTTCCGTGCCTTCCAAGTAGCGCACACAGCGGCTCACGCCGGCACCATGGGGCGAGGACAAGCGCTCATCGGGCACCGTTTTGTAGAGGCGGCCGGAGCGGCGGCGCAGCAGCACCACCACGAGGAAGAGGAGAAGGCCGCCGATAATACTGCCCACCCATACAAAGATAGGCCAGAGCGAGGCGTCCTGCATGTAGAGGCGAATCTCATCGCGCAGAGACAGCTTCTCCTCCTTGTCATCCTCCCGCATTTTGATGGGGATGAGCGGCACATGCGACACGCCTTGGGCGGAGAGTGCCGGCAATTTGGCCGCCATGGGCGCGAGGCAGGCATGCAGCTCCCGAGTCGCGTCGATCAGGCTTTCCACGCCTCCGTCACCGGCGCGTTTTTGGGCAGCCCGGCGCACGCGCTCGAGCCAAGCGAGGCGCTCTTCTTCCGAGGGGCGCAGCTCATAGAAGCCTATTTCGGCCTGCGGGGAGTCGCCGAGGCCGAACATCATCATGACGGAGTACTCCCCGGGCTTCGCCACGGTGCGCACGAGGGTGCCCACGGCGAGCTCCACAGGGAGCTCCTGCCCCTGCTTGAAGACAGCAACGTAGAGCCGGTAGGGCGAGCGGGCGTTGAGGAGGCGCAGCACGTGGGACAGATCCGCATACTGCACGGAGGAGAGGAGGTGCTGCGGGTCCACAATGCCGTCCGGCGCCGGCGCGGCGTATTCGCTGTGGTAAATCTTGGGCACCTTGGTGTCGCTCTCCGCAGGATTCGCGCGAGCTCCCCCCGGCGCCGGCGCAGCGGCGCGATGCGGTGAGGCCGGAGCCGGCGGCGTGAGCAGCAACTTGTAGGCGCCGCTGAGCTCACCGGAAAGGAGGTGGCGGTAGTCCTCTGCCGCCCAGCGCGGCGGGCTCCCCGCAGAGGCAGCAGCGCCGGACTCACCGGCAGGCGCAGGGGGCGGAGCCGGCACAGCGGCGGGGGATACCTCCTCCGCATCCTCAGCGCTCTCGTCATCCGCCCACGGGGAGTCCGCAGCCGGGAGCGCAGCGGCAGGCGCAGGCGCAGGCGTGGTTTTTCCCTCCAGCGCAGAGGGCGCCAGGCAGAGGGCACTACCGAGGAAAAGCAAGGGCAGCGGCGCGCGCGGGAACGGGCGCGGGGGCTGGGAGGCACGGGACTTCTCCAACTGGGCGGCGATCTTGAGCTGGCGGTTCACGCGGTGGGACTGCGCCGCGATCTGCCGGACGGCGGCGCGCATCACCTTCTTGAGGGCCATGGCCATGGCGCGCTCGCGGAACTGAAGGCGGGCGCGCAGGATGCAGCTGTTGATTCTGTCGGGGTTGATATAGGGATCCAGCATGTAGCCCCACGAGAAGCACGCCATTTCGAGCTCCACATTCAGCACGAGCATGAGCATCCACTTCTGCTCCACAGGGCGGGGCTGATAGGGCTGGGCCACATCGCGCAGGCCATCGCATAAGCGCTGCCACCACGAGGGGGCAGCGGAGCCCGGGGAGCCGGGGCTGACCTCCGGCGCAGGGGGCACCTTCTTCCCCGCGGGGGCGGGCTTGGCCGCAGGAGGCACCTGCTCCTCATCAAGAACGCGGTTGAGAATCCAGTGCGAGAAGGGGCGAAAAGAGGACGCTTGGTTATAGTTGGTGATGCAGATACCCAGAACGATGGGGGGCAGGCTGCGCTCCATATGAAGCAGAGCCTTAGTCAGATCCGACCGCTCATCGTGAGTGAGAGCCCCCGCCAGATCCAGCACGCGGAGGAACTGAACATCCTTCTTCTTACTATAAACCGCACGAACGTACCCATCGGCATCCAACAAGCTATAGCCGCACACCGGGCACACCTCGCGAGCGTGTCTGTGGATGGATGCATAGCATTTGGGACAGATGGGCACACCCCTTTTTATCTTTTTTTCTCACAAAAGTAAAGAGAAAATCAGCAGATGGCGCCCGCGCAAAATACCCGCATGCCACATTTTAGACTTGCCAAGAAGCGAGGGTAGAGTAGGATATTGGCGCGTAGAGTGATGCTGCGTGCCGCCGGAGTGTCGTGTCGAGCTCGTTTTCCACTCTGCGCTTCTACATCTAATAATTATGCACAGCCAGCGCTCGCGCGGGATCGTATGCCGAGTGCGCGTGCAAACTCATATGACTAAAGACATGTCCGAACACCACACTCAGGGGCGCCAAGGACAAGGCGCCCGCCACAACCGCCGCTACCGAACCCGCTCCACCCGCACTAACCGCTCCACCCGCCACAACCGCCACCGCATGCCCCGCCGCGAGGAGGATCCGGAATCCGGCAAGCCCTCGTTATTCAAGCGTATTCTCTCATTCCTGGGCTTCGGCAGGAAAGCGACTCCGACTGAGAGCCGCAAGCGCAAGGATCATGAGAAAAAGCCCCCCCTGCAGCGCGTGCGCGTGGCACAGCCCCGCACCCTCCGCGCAGAGGGCGGAGAACCCGGCGCCAAGCGTGGCCGCCGCCGCGCTGCCTCTGTGCCGCCCACAGATCAAGCCCGCCTGTATGTCGGCAATCTTTCTTTTGAGACGACGGAGTCCGAGCTGGAGGATCTCTTCAAGGGCTTTGGCCATGTGCGCAGCGTGGAGGTGATCTACAACTCCCGCACCTACCGCAGCAAGGGCTACGGTTTCGTGGAGATGATGCAGCTGGCAGATGCCCGCCGCGCGGCCGAGGTGCTGCACGGGCAGCTGTTCATGGGCCGCGAGCTCATGGTGAGCGCCGCCAGCGAGCGCACCGAGCGCACCGAGTCCCAGCCCAAGACTGAGGAGCAGGAGTCTGCCGCCCCCGCGGAGGAGCAGCCCGCCAAGGAGCCTGCCGCTCAACAGGAAGAGGCTGCTGCTGAGGAGCAGGCGGTGACGGATGCCGACTTCGGCGAGGAGGTGGTGATGCAGCTGACCCCGGCGGCTGAGGCTCCGGCGGAGGCTGCCCCCGCCCCTGCTGAGGAGGCGCCGGCCAAGGATGAGCCTCAAGCGTAATTTCCTTTAACCCACGGAGGAGGGCCGGGCAACCGCCCCTCCTCCTTTTTTTTCTCAATTTTCTCAAGATGAGCATAGCATCCCAACTGGAAGAGGTGCGCGCGCAGATCTCTGCTGCTGAGGCGCGCGCCGGGCGGCCGCAGGGCAGTGTGCAGCTGCTGGCCGTGAGCAAGACATTCCCCGCCGCCGATGTGGCGCAGGCCTACGCCGCCGGGCAGCGGCTCTTTGGCGAGAACCGCCTTCAGGAAGCGCAGGAGAAAAAGCCCGCTCTGCCGGGCGACTGCGTGTGGCACCTCATCGGCCCGCTGCAGCGCAACAAAGTGCGCAAGGCGCTGGAGCTGGGGGTGGCGCTAATTGAGGCGGTCGATTCGCTGAAACTCGCGCAGGCGATCTCCCGCATCGCCGGGGAGCTGGAGCGCACGGCGGATATCCTGCTTGAAGTGAATATCGACGCCGAGGCGTCCAAGCACGGCTTTGCGCCCGATGAGCTGCGGCGCGAGTGGGATGAGCTGGTGGCCCTGCCTCACCTGCGCATCCAAGGGCTCATGTGCATCCCCGCCCCGGTGGATACCCCCGAGGGCGCCCGCCCGGCGTTTGCTGCGCTGCGGGGGCTAGCAGAGGAGCTCCGCGCCCGCGGCCCCCTGCCCCTGCCCACGCTCTCCATGGGGATGAGTCATGATTATCCCATCGCCATCGAGGAAGGCGCCACGCTGGTGCGTGTGGGGTCTGCCATCTTTGGCCGGCGCTGAGATGGCACCCGGCACGCGGGGGTGCGGGAGTTCCCCGCCCCTGCGGCTCAGGGCTCCAGCCGGGAGCCCACCTTGTTGATGAACCAGATGGACCCCGCCGGGGTGTAGTGATTGGTATCGCCATAGAGCGCGGTATTCCCCTCTACCGCGGGGATACACTCACCCGGCGCCAGGCCGTCCAGCACACACAGCACCGAGCACAACCCCTCGGCCTCCATCCGGCGCAGCATCTCCAGCACCTCCGCGTGGTCTGCCCGGTATTTGGCCTGACTGCAGGAGGTGAGGCGTGTGAAGCGCGCATCTGTGGCCCCGATACCACGCAGCGCCAGCGCGCGGGGCATGAGGGTCAGGCTCACCCCGAACTCCTGCACCGGCGCCACCAGGACCACCTGCTTGCCCAGGGCGCGCACGCGCCGGAGGAAGGCGCGCAGATCCGCCTCTGCTGCCGCGGTGGTGAGATGCATGGCCTCGATCTGGTGAGCCCAGCGGCAGCCGATCACGAGGCGCGTGATCTCCGGGTGCGCCGCCAGCCAGCGGTAGAGCGCCTCCTCCTTGGGCGGGTTGAACTGGTAGGAGGGCATGCGGTTGGGGCGGAAATCCCAGCCGTGGAAGGGCACCATGATGGAGGCCAAAAACACGCCGCGGCGGCCGCGGCGGCGGAGGTGGTGCGCGAGACCATCCACCAGGTGGGAGGCGTGGCTATCCCCCATCAGGCAGAGCATCTCCCCCGGCGCCGTATCGGCAGCGGGCTCCACGCCCAGCTCCAGCACGGGTGGTTTCTCACGCTCCGCGGGCGGCATGGCCGCGTAATACGTATTCTGCACCCATGGCGCCAGCAGGGGCTCCGCATGCGCGAGCAGGCGCGCATCGCGCGTCACGCGGAGCTCCACCGGCGCGTCGTGATGCAGCGGCGCCTGCGGCAGCGCATAGCGTGCAAAGCCGTATGAGCGGTGCCCCACGATGCCGAGCACCAGCGCCGCCACATACAGCACCCCCACCAGCCACCAGGGGAAGCGCCGCTTC